>NZ_BLXW01000003.1:0-229727 GCF_054784495.1 Geomonas sp. Red276 | reverse complement strand
GCCGGGCGACACCGGAGAAGATCCTCTGCGACCTTCTGGAAGCGGAGATGGCGGAACGCAAAACCAGAAGCATCCGCTACCGCATGGGCCTCGCGAGGTTCCCTGTCGACAAGGACTTGGACGCGTTCAAGTTCTCCGACTCTCCCGTCAACGAGATGCAGGTGAAACGGCTCTACGAAGGGGGCTTTCTGGCCGATCACACCAACATCATCATGGTCGGCGGCACCGGTTCCGGCAAAACCCACTTGGCGATAGCGGTTGCCAGACAGAGCATCCGTGACGACAAGAAGGCACGGTTCTTCAACGTGCTGGACCTAGTCAACCAACTGGAGCAGGAGAAACTCGATGGCCGCGGCGGCAGGCTGGCGGAGCATCTCGCTCGGCACGACTTGGTCATCCTAGACGAGTTGGGGTACCTGCCGTTCTCGAAGAACGGAGGCCAACTGCTGTTCCACCTGATCTCGAAGCTCTACGAGCGAACATCGCTGATCATCACCACCAACCTCACCTTCGGGGAGTGGCCTCAAGTATTCGGCGACGGTAAGATGACGACGGCACTGCTGGACAGGGTGACTCACCACTGCGAGATCGTCGAGACCGGCAACGACAGCTGGCGGATCAAGACCCGGATCAAGAAGTAAAAACTGCTACCTGGGGTGGGTCAATTTTGGACGCCGATGGTGGGTCAATTTTCAAAGCCGATTGACAAAGCAGCCGGCTACGGCCTTCCACGACATGCCTGATCGCCTCCTCCTGCCCAGCGCGAAAGGTGGCGCCATGCCTACCGGAGCCGTGGCGAAGCAATTCGAGAGCCCGTCCCGTATCATATGCCATTCCACACCTCTTTTCAGATCCCAAGGGATAACGCGGCAGTGGCTATCGCATAGTTTTTACAAGTATTGCCGAGCCGTGTCAATCGCGCTGACGGTCTGGACTATTTCCACCTGTTGAAACCTCTCCCATACCACCCACCCGCGCGGCCCGTCCCCACCGGGTCGAGGACCGGACTTTGAGTGGTCAGGATGGCATGTGTTGTGCGGCGCGAGGCAATGTTGCAAGTCGGCTCGCATCGGCTATTATTGGCAAAATCAAATCTGACGCCGCAACGGAGATGACCCCATGCCGCGAGCCCGCAATCCAATCACTGTCTTTGAAACGGGCTTCCTCAACGCCCCCCACCTTCAGCTCGCCGCGCATATCATGGGGATCGGCGACGCGTTCATGGCGCACCATCTTTACAAGGAGATGCCGCCGGGGGTGCCGGACGGAGCCCAGATCAAGGACATTGGGTTCCGCTACCATGAGCTGGCGTACGCGGTAATCACCGGGGATACGGGAAAGAAATCGCAACGCGACGCCCTGCGCGACCAAGCCGTACAGGCCACCTGCCTGGCCCTGAACTGGGCAGGAATGCGGTATCTTGTCGAAAGAAACTTCGAGCTCATCTGCAACCTGGGGGTCGACCACAAGAAAGCTCCGGCCCCGAGATCGAGCATCCCAGCCCCGCTCACGGCACCGATTAACCTCTCCATCAAACATGGCAAGATCAACGGAACGCTGCTGCTGAAGTTTGGTAAGGTCAAGGGGGCAGCGGCCTATTTCGTCCAAGTGTGCAATGGGGATCCCAACGACGAGAGCGCGTGGTGCATGGAGTGGAAGTTCACCAAAATCCGCGGAGGCGTGGACCTTACCGGGCTGGAGCCCGGAAAGGTCTATTTTGTGCGGGTTAGATGCCTCGGCCACGCAGGCCTTGGCCCCTGGTCGGTCTACGTCCACCTCATGGCTGTCTGAAACAGTTTTCACCGGCGTGAGGATGATCTCCACCGTCCTCACGCCGGTAAACATCATGCCAAAAGATCCTCCCACCCCTGCATAACGGATATCGGTTCACAATCCCCTTCGCCTTCACCATTTGACCCCAAAGGTCTCCCGCAACGCCATCTTGTCCGCCTTTTGCTTCACACCTTCCCCGCCAGGCACATTTCTTTTCCCGCTCAGGTCTCCAGCGTTTCGGAAAGGCTTCACCGGCGACTGGATGCGTACTGGCCGGGTGCGAAATCCGATTTCCGGCAGCCAGATCTCTTATCCGCTTTTTGCAACCTCTTTAAATTACAGAGGCAATCGTTTGAAATTTATTTCGCGGCTACGAAATAAATTTCGAGTACTGCAAGATGTGCCCGAAGGGTTCCCAGATGCCTCTCAATGGAACGAAATCGTTCGCACCGTTACGTATTCCGTGTTCGGCAGCTGGGAATCCATCTGCCGCAGGTGAGATCGTTCGATTCCGTGGAAGTGAGGCTAAGATGCCGGGAAGACGTCAAATGTGCCCTCCTGTCGGTTTCAAGATAAAAGAAATCGCTCTAGTCGCTCCCTTATCCTTGTCGTCTTCAATAAAGCTTCAGACGGAGACCCTAAAATTGCCATCAACACAGACAACACATTAGGGCCTTGGGAGCGCCCACAATCCGGCGTCCCCAATTTATTTCTCCAGCAATTAAATCATCCAGCGCAAAATGTTGGTTTGACCGCCCCTGCCATTGCGAAGAAGTGCGCTGCGATATGCTCGTGGAGGTGACGGTGGATAGAAAAGACGAGCACCATACGCTGACTCAACTTCAGAGAGGAATGCCTGGAAGATGTCTATCTGCTTTGCAGGTATGAGGAGATAAAGGAGTGCTGCGAAGAGAGGTAATGATGGAGGTGCTGCGGCTTTGCTTGGCAGGAGATGCCGGCTTCCCCCCTTCCATGACGGAGGGGGGAAGTGCGTTATTTCTCGATAGGGAAACGGTTACGGCGCCACTCGGCCATGTGGCCGGAGAGCAAGGAGACGTTGCGGTAACCGTAGAGCCCCAGGATGGAGCTCGCCATGGCGGCACGGGGGCCGTGCTCGCAGGTCACCACGATCTCGCTGTTTTTGTCGCTGGGGAGGTTGACCATCTTGACCAGGAGCTTCCAGCTCGGAGCATGCACCGCCCCCGGGATATGGCCGCTATTGTATTCAAAACCGGTGCGGACATCGAGTATGACCGGCTGGCGTTTGGACCTCATCTTCTCAAGCACTACTTTAGCTTCCATGCAAAACTCCCGCTACCCATCTGCCGTTAAAGCATAGGATATTTTTTCACTGGTAACTATTTGTTATTTCAAGGCTTAACGCTTCACAATCACAGCCAGACCATTCAAATTCCAATATATATAATCTACCACGTCTCGCATGTCAACCAGACATTATCCTTATCCAGATTCCCCCATGTCCCCCCCAGTACTTCTCACCCCGTCTCAAACGCACGAACCGGTCATTCCTCCCCAGGCGCCCCTCCCTAATTACCTTATCCCAACCATCACCAGTGCCCCCAGGGTGGCGGCGCTCACCAGGAGCCAAAGGGTGACGCCCTGCAAGAGGGGGCGCATCCCTACCTTTTTCAGCACTTCCTTGGAAAGGCCGGTGCCGATGAGAAAGAGGGTGAGCACCAGCGCCTGCTTCGAGACGGCCGAGGCTCCATCGAAAAGCCCGTGGAGCTGCGGCAGCATGGTCCGCAGGGTCGCCGCCACGATGAAGCCGACGATGAAGAGCGGGACCGTCGCCCGGTGCGACGACCTCTTGAAGTACCCCGCCGCGATGACCACCGGGGTGATCCAGATCGCCCTGGAGAGCTTCACCGTGGTGCCGACGGCGAGTGCCTTAGAACCGTAGGAGGCGGCGGCCCCGACCACGCTGCTCGTGTCGTGGATGGCGAGGCCGGCCCAGGTGCCGAAGAGTTCCTGGCTGAGGCCGACCAGGTGTCCAAAGGGTGGAAAGACCAGCAGCGCCACCGAGTTCAGCAGGAAGACGGTCGCCAGCGCCACCGCGATCTCGTGATCCTTGGCCTTGAGTACCGGGGCCATAGCCGCGATCGCGCTCCCGCCGCAGATAGCGGTCCCGAAGGATACCAGCGCTGAGGTGTTGCTCTCTACCTTGTACCATTTCCCCAGCAGGTACCCGATCGCCAGCGTCAGCGAGATCCCGATGGTGGTATAGAGCACCGAAGCCTTCCCTGCCCTCACCACCTCTCCAAGGCTCAGCCCGAAGCCAAGCCCCACCACCGAGAGCTGGAGAATGACCTTGCTCAGCTTGGCGCTTCCTCTCCCCCACGGGTTCCCGATCAGCAGGCTGAAGAGCATCCCGGCCACCAGCGCCATCGCCGTGGTGACCGTCGGCCAGCAACAGGCTGCCAGGCAAACCACAAACAGGAACTTCCGATAGGCGTCTCTTTCCATATTTCCCCCCTCCGCACCGGATAATTGTTGCAATATATATTGCATAACGACTATAAATAAAAATTCAAAGTATTCATCAAAAACATGAATTCTACTTATATGGAGGCGTCATGGCGATAACCCTGCGACAGCTCGATGTCTTCGAGAAGGTAGCCACCTGCGGGCAGGCCACCAGGGCCAGCGAGATGACCGGGATAACGCAGTCGGCGGTCAGCATGGCCATCGCGGAACTGGAGCGGCTGGCCGGCGCCCCGCTGTTCGACCGCCGCGGCCGGAAACTGCTCCTCAACGACCGCGGGCGCTACATCCTCCCTCAGGTGCGTGAGATCATCGCCAGGGTCGCCAGCGTGGAGAGCTTTCTCAACGATTCGGTGGGGGAGCCGGTAGGCGTCTTGAAAGTCGGGGCGAGCACCACCATCGGCAACTACCTGCTGCCGCTATTGGTCGGGGCCTTCGAGCGCCAGTACCCCCGTGCCCGGGTTCTCCTGGAGGTGGGTAACACGAAACAGATCGAGGAGGCGGTGGAGAGCGGCGCCTACGACCTGGGGCTGATCGAGGGGCCGCCGCATATCCCCTCGCTCAAGGTGAGGCCGTGGAAGAAGGACGAGCTGGTCGTGGTGGTGGGGAGGGGACACCCGATGGCGAGCGCCGGCACTCCGACCTGTGCCGAGCTGGCCACGACGAGGTGGATCATGCGGGAGGTCGGTTCCGGCACCCGCGAGATATTCGAGAAGGCTCTTTCAGCGGCGGGGATTCCCTGCGAGATTGCCATGGAGCTCGGCCACACCGAGGCGATCAAGAAGGCGGTGGAGGCGGGGCTGGGGGTGGGATGCCTGTCGAGAATGGCGGTCCAGCGCGAACTGGACCATGGCTGGCTGGTCGAGGTGAAGACGCCGGTGAACCTCGGGAGGACCCTCTTCATCCTGACCCGGGACAGCGATTACACCTCGAAGCTCATGTCGGCCTACCTGTCCCTGCTCGAAGAGGCGCGGTAACCCGCTCGAAGAGGGCGGTAACCCGCTCGGGAGAGCCCCGGGCGTGGAGTCTCAACCCGGATCAGCACCCCCTTTCCCGCGGTCGAGAAGTTCGCGGATCTTGACCAGCAGCCCCTGGGGGGTGATCGGCTTCATGAGCAGATCGAAGTTCTCCTCGATCATGCCGCTTCGCTGCACGACGTCGCGGGGATAGCCGCTCACGAAGAGCACCGGGACCTCGCGCGACAGCGTCCGTATCTCGGCAAAGGCCTCCTTGCCCCCCATGCGCGGCATGATCAGGTCAAGCATCACCAGGGCGATCTTTTCCCGGTGCTCGCGGAAGAGGCTGACCGCCTCCACCCCGTCCCACGCCTCGATCACCTGGTAGCCGAACTGGGTCAACACGCTTACCGCCAGGCGGCGCACCTCGGCGTCGTCCTCGGCCAAGAGCACGGTCTCGCTCCCCTCAGGCACCGGCACCGCCGCCGCTCCCTCCTCGGCGGCCTCCTCCCCGGCCGTCAGCCTGGGAAGATAGATGCGGAAGGTGGTCCCCCGCCCCGGCTCGCTGTTCACGGTGATGAAGCCGTCATGCTGCTTCACGATCCCGTACACGATGGAGAGCCCGAGTCCGGTCCCCTTCCCCGCCTCCTTGGTGGTGAAGAAGGGATCGAAGATCCGCTCCGCGGTCTCGCTGTCCATGCCGATCCCGTTGTCGGAGACGGAGATGACCACGTAGCGCCCCCCCTTCCCATCCGTTTCGAGGGGTGAGAGCTCCACCCCCTCGGTGGCTATGGTGAGCGTCCCTCCGGTCGGCATCGCGTCGCGGGCGTTAGTGGCCAGGTTCATCAGCACCTGCTCGATCTGCCCCCCGTCGGCATTGACCGGGAGGGGATCCTCGCGGAAGTCGGTGCAGACCGTCACGTCCTCGCCGATGATCCTGCTGAGGAACTTCTCCACCTTGCGGACCACCTCGTTGAAGTTGAGCGGCCTGAGCACCATCGGCTCCTTCCTGCTGAAGGCCAAGAGGCTCCGGGTGAGGGTCGCGGCCCGGTCGGCGGCGGAGAGGAGCTTGTCCATGTTCTCCTTGAGCGGGTCGTCGTCCGCCATCTTCATCTGCACGATGTTGGCGTAGCCGAAGATGACCATCAGCATGTTGTTGAAGTCATGGGCCACTCCACCCGCCAGTTTCCCGATGGCCTCCATCTTCTGCGCCTGGCGAAGCTGTTCCTCGAGCCTTTTCCTTTCGGTGACGTCCTCCTTGATGGCGATGAAATGGGTGATCTCCCCTTCCCTGTTCTTGACCGGCGCGATGGTCGCCTGCTCCCAGAAGTAATCCCCATCCTTCTTGCGGTTGTGGAACTCGCCGTGCCACACCCGTCCCGAGGTGATGGTCGACCAGAGCCGGCGGTACTCCTCGTCCGGGGTCTTCCCGGACTTCATGATGCGGGTGTGCTGTCCGAGCGTTTCCTCCGGGGTGAAGCCGGTCACCTGGTAGAACTTGGGGTTGACGAACTCGATGATGCCGTCGCTGTTGGCGATCATGATGGAGACCGGGCTCTGCTGGATGGCGGAGGAGAGTTTGCGGAGTTCCTCCTCCGCCTGCGTCCTTTCCGTCACGTCCTCGCAGATTCCCAGGATGTAGGTGGGTTGCTCGGCCTGGTCGAGGATGGAGATCTTCTTGCCGCCGATCACCCGGTCACCCCGGTAACGGGTCGTGATGGTCTCCTCCGGCATTTCCACCACGCTCCCCGCCGGCGGGGGATCTTCGGTCAGGCGGGCGAAGTAGCGGGCGAGCTCGGCGGGGAGCACCTGGGAGGGCTTGCATCCCACCAGCTTTTCGCGGCTGTAGCCGAGGAGATCTTCTCCGGCCCGGTTGACCCTGAGGATGGTGCCGCTCACGGCGTCCTCGACGAGGATCATGTCGGGGATGTTCTCGAAGATGCTGGAGAGAAACTGCTCGCTCTTTCCGAGGGCTTCCTCCGCCTCCAGCCGAAGCGCGAGGCTGTCCTCCAGCTCCAGCACCTTTTCCTCCAGCTTGGCCGCCACCACCGTGCTGTACCCTTTCAGGTACTCGCTCTCCTCCCCGAGCGGGGTGGCGGCACCCTCCTTTTCACCTCCCTCGCGCCGGTTGAGCGCCGCCAGGATCTCCTGCCAGAACTCGTCCGGCTCCTTCGGCTTGGTGATGAAGGCGTCGGCACCGAGCTTGCGGGCGAACTCCTCGTCCTTGGAACCGGTATAGACCGCCGAGTAGAAGACGAAGGGAATCTTCTTCAAAAGGTCGTGGATCTTCACGTTGCGCAGGAACTCGAAGCCGTCCATCTGGGGCATCAGGGCGTCCGAGATGATCAGGTCGGGAAGCTGCTCGAGTGCCACGTCGTACCCTTCGCGGCCGTCACGGGCCTCGATGACGGTCACTTCTCCGCGGTTCTCCAGGTAGTAGCGAAGCCCCCTGCGGTCATTGGCATTGTCGTCCACCACCAGAATCTTCATGCCTCCACCTCCCCGGGATACTCCGGCTCACCCTCGGCATTCCCCAACCGTGCCGGCACGACGATGCCGAAACGGCTCCCCTTGCCGAGAACGCTCTCCACGGTCACCTCCCCTTCCAGGACGTCGGTGACGAGCTTGTGGGTGAGGTAGAGGCCGAGACCGGTGCCGGGAGGGCTGCCGCTTGGATGCCCCAGGCGAACGAAAGCCTGGAACATGCGGGGGAGGTCGTCCTCGGCGATTCCGATCCCGGTGTCGATGACGCTGATTTCGACCATGCCCCTCCCCTGCTCGTCGAAGAGCCGGGTGGCGACGGTCACCTCCCCTTCCGAGGTGAACTTCTGCGCGTTGGAGAGGAGGTTGATGAGCGCCTGCAAAAGCCGCCGCCGGTCGGTGCGAAGAGACGCCCGGCCGGCTTCCACCCGCAGCAAAAGCCCCTTCTCGTCGTAATCCTTCTTGACCAGCTTGACCGCCTCGACGACCAGGTCGAACAGCTCGAACTCCTCGAGCACCGCCTCGATCTTTCCCGCCTCGATCTTGGAGACGTCGATGACGTCGTTGATCAGGTTCAACAGGTGCTTGCCGCTTCTGAGGATGATATCCAGGTTGTCGGACTGCTCCTTGGTGATGGGACCGGTCCAGCCGTGCAGGATGATGCTGGAGAAGCCGATGATCGAGTTGAGCGGTGTCCTCAGCTCGTGGCTCATGGTGGCGATGAACATCGACTTGAGACGGTCGAGGTCCTTGAGCTTGATGTTGGCCTGCTCCAGTTCCTCGGTCTTCTGGTTGAGATCGTCCACCAGGTTCATGAGGGCCCGCTGGCTCTGGGCTAGCTCCGACCCCCTGCGGTCCAGCTCGGCGGTCCGTTCCCGGACCCGGGTCTCCAGTTCGGCGTAGAGTTTCCTAAGCTCCGCCTCGGCCTTCTTGGTGGGGGTGATGTCGCGGGCGATGCTGGCCGCTCCCACCACCTCGCCCCGGGTGTCGAAGATGGGGGAAACGGTGACCGCCACGTCGACCCGGCGCCCGTCCTTGCAGACCCGCACGGTCTCGTGGCGCTCGACGGGAATCCCCTTGGCCACCTGTTGGAGGACCTCCTCCATCTCTTCCGCCCGGTCGGGGGGGATCAACAGGGAAATGGAGCGGCCGAGCACCTCGTCCCGCCGGTAACCGTACAGGTGTTCGGCGCCGCGATTCCAGCTCACGATGTTCCCTTCCAGGGTCTTGCCGATGGCGGCGTCGTCGGTGAATTCCACGATGGCGGCCAGGTGGGCCCGGGCCTCCTCCCCTTTCATGCGTTCGGTGATGTCACGGTTACTCCCCCGGGTCCCGAGGAAACGCCCCTCGCCGTCCAGTACCGGTTGGCAGGTATGATCGAGCCAGCGGACCTCCCCGTCGGCCCGCACGATGCGGTACCGGACCTCGCACGGGTTCGCCTCGACGGCATCCTTGCGGTGGGAGCGGAAAGCCTCACGGTCTTCGCCGTAGACGATCCGCGAAAACAGCGCCGGATCGTCGCGGAACTCTGCGGCCTGAAACCCGGTGATGCGGAGACAGGAGGGGGAGAGGTAGAGGAACTCGCCGGTCGGGGCGATCCAGAATTCCCAGTCGTAGGTGTTGTCGGCGACGATCCGGTACTTGTCGGCCGCCGCCTTGGCCAACTCGTTGCTGATGGATATCTCATCGGCCATGCGGTCGAAGGCCTTGCCGAGCTCGGCCAGCTCGTCGGCCCCCTTCAGGCGGCAGCGGGCGGTCAGGTCCCCCTCGGTCAACCGCTTGGCGACGTTGACCAGCAGGGCGACCCGCCGGGTGAGGGCGACATGGAGCAGCCCCCCCAGCATCAGCAGCAGCCAGCCGAACAGGACCGCCTCCGCGAGGGCCTGTTGCCTGAGGGCCTGCCGCCGGACATCCTTGCGGCGTCCGGCGTCGTAGTGCATGACCAGCATCCCGGCCCGGCGCGGCCTCAGCTCCCCGGCCCGGACATCTTCGAAGACCGGATAGTAGGTGGTGATGACCCTGCGATCGGAGGAAAAGGACGTCTTGCCGGCCGAACTGGCGGCCGCCTCCTTCATCGCGACGGGATCCAGCCCCGGGATGCCGCGGGAGGCCGGACTCCCCACGGTGCGGATAATGGTGGAGGCGGCAATGATCCCCGCCTCGTCCACCAGGGAGAGGTCGATGACGTTGGGATGGGTGGACCAGGCGGCGAGGGTCTGCTGGACCCCCTGCCGGTCCCCCACGCGCAGGCGCTGCAGCACGGAGATCTGGAGGACCGCCATGTCCTGGGTCACCAGGCTTAACGACTCGCGTTCCTCCTCCTGGTCGGCCTGCATCCGGCTGTAGGTCGTGCTGAAAACCTCCACCGTCAGGGCAATGACGAGAAGCAGCAGGGGTATGCTCAACCGTAGCGGGAAGCGGCTCAGCGGACTCACGGGATGCTCTCCACCGACCGTCCGTCGAAAAGCCGATCAAGTGGCGGGGCGTGATCGATCAGGCGGCTTTCCAGCATGATCTGCTCCATGAGCCCGTCCGGATGGCTGGGCGAGTGTTGTCGACTCAGTAAAAGGGCAGCATCAAGCCATCATTGGATTAACCACATTAACAACAGTGCGCCTCTTATTTCACCATATCAAGTCAGAAAAGACATTGTACTTTCGGTATACCTTCCTTGAAGAGTCTAACCCTGCTTCATCGAAATGCAATTAACGTGCGCTCCTGCTTCATTGCGAACCTCTCTGCTGACAATCGCCCCTGACCTCGCTGCCTCTGAAAAACAGAAGGCCCGCGTCAGCAGGCCTTCAATGACATCTTTACCGATCGCTAAACCAGGATCGATCATTTCCGCTGGTCCAGAAGCTCACTTACCTTGTTGGCCAGCACGTTCATGGTGAACGGCTTGTGCAGGAAGGAAATCTGGTTGGAGGCGACCCGTTCCTTCATCTCGGGAGGTTCCACGTAACCGGACATGAAAAGCACCTTGGCCTCCGCCCCCCGGCCGGCCAGTTCCTGCACGAGGGTATAGCCGTCCATCCCGGACATGGAAAGATCGGTGATCACCAGGTGGACTTCTCCGCGGCACTTCTCCCAGGCGACAAGGGCGTCCTCCCCGCTGTTGGCGGTCACCACCGAATATCCGCAGGAGTGCAGGTAATCGCTCGCGATGCTCCGGATCCCATCCTCATCCTCTACCAGCAGGATGCACCCCTTACCGCTCGCGCTCTTCTCCACCCCCGCGACGTCGTCCGGCGGCCTCTCCCCCTCGTACAGCGGGAGGTAGACCCGGAAGGTGGTCCCCCGGCCGACCTCGCTGTAGACCCGGATTTCACCGCCGCTTTGTTTGACGATGCCGTGGACGGTGGCCAGCCCGAGCCCGGTCCCCTTCCCTACCTCCTTGGTGGTGAAGAAAGGATCGAAGATATGGCTGAGGGTCTGGGCGTCGATGCCGACCCCGGAGTCGCTCACCGAGAGAAGGACGTAGCGTCCGGGGGCGACATCCTTGCCGACCATCGGTGAACAGGTGGCATCGAGGTCGATGGTGCTGGTGACGATATCGAGGACGCCGCCGTTGGGCATGGCGTCGCGGGCGTTCAGCGCGAGGTTCATGATGACCTGCTCCATCTGCCCCTTGTCGGCCATCACCAGGCACGGCTGGGAGGCGCAGTCGGTGACCAGCATGATGTGGCCGTTGGTGAGCTGGCGAACCATCGGCTCGATGCCCGTGATCACCTGGTTCAAATCGAGCACCATCGGGCTGAAGACCTGTTTCCGGCTGAAGGCGAGCAACTGGCGGACCAGCCCCGCCGCCTTCTCGCTGGCCGCCATGATCTGGCCGGAGGCGATCCTGATCATGGCCGGGTCGGCATCGTAATGAGCGACGATCTCCACGTTTCCCATGATGACGGTAAGGAGGTTGTTGAAGTCATGGGCGATGCCACCGGCCAGGCGGCCGACCGCTTCCAGCTTCTGGGCATGGAGGTAACGCTCCTCGAGATGCTTTTGATGGGTGATGTCGACCATGACCCCGATGGCGCCGGAACTATTGCACGCGGTCGGCGCGAAATGGGCCTGGGCCAGCAGCCAGGCCTCCTTCCCGGTGCTGGTGATGATCCTGAATTCCACCGAGCATTCACCGCCCGGCATCCCCGCGCCCCGGAAGGCCTGTTCCACCCGGGGACGATCGGCCTCCATGACCAGGGAGAACCAATCCCTCTCGAAAGAGTCGAACTCGCCCTTGGTAACCCCGCAGAGTTCCTCCACCTTGTGGTCGTGGAACGACAGCCGCCCGTCGGAGGCGATCCGGAAAAGGAGCACGGGAAGGGTTTCCACCATGGTCCGGTAACGGAGTTCGCTCTCCTTGAGATCGTCCCGGGACTTCCGCGCCTGGGTGATGTCGACCAGCGACAGGATCACGAAAGGCCTCCCCTCCAGCAGGATCCGCTGGACGCCGTAATCCACCGTGACCACGTCGCACTCGTCACCGGTCAGGGTCTCGATGCAGGCCTCCCCGGTGCTCGCCGCCCCCTGCTGCATCGCCACTCTAATGGCCTTGTTGAGGGGGCAGGAATGACAGTCATGAGCGGCACCGCACCCGTTGTCGTTCATGAGGGCATTGATGCAGCGGACCACCCCGCCGGGGCGCTGGCCGCGCCAGCCCTGGACCTCGAGGGAGAAGTTGGTTTGCATCGCCCTGTTGACCCGCACCACCTGGAAGTTGCTGTCGACCAAGAGCATGCTTACCGGCGCGGCATCGAAGATGGCGGTGAGGTTGTTGCGTTCCACCACGAGGTTGGCGGTGGCTTCGCCGATTTTGCGCCAGCCGACCCAGATACCGAGGAGCCCGATCAGCCAGACCGCCACGATCACCGTCTCGTGGGAGAACCGGTTGAGGTCTACTACCTTGACGAGCCCTTCGAGCGGGACCCAGACGCTGATTCCCCCGCGAAGCTGTCCCTCGCGGTACCCTTGGGCCGCGTGGCAATTGAGGCAGGCCTTTTCCGTCCTGAGCGGTCGCATGTACCGGTAGTAAGCTTTCCCGGCGAAGGAGGTGAGCTCACCGTACTCCGGCACACCGCGCTCGAAGGCGGCCAGGGCAACCGACTCCCAGGCGTCGGGATGGTTCTCGGGGCGGATCGGGTTCAGGCTCGTTATATGCCCCTGCGGTGCATCGGAGTCACGACGGCTAAGCTCGTAGATCTGGCGGATCATGTAGGCAGGGTTCACCAGGGTGAGCAGCCGCCCGGAGTTGGTGGTGATCTCGCGCTCGGGAACCTTCAGGTAGGGATTTGGCTGGGTGCTCGGGGAAACCGGCACGTACACGCCACCGTGGGAGGCCCCCCAGCGGCGGAACATCAGGTCCTTGTCGAAGGAAGCCTTGGCCATCGCTTTGGCGTTGGCCATGAGAAACTCGTTGCTCTGCTGAACCTCGCCGGCAAGACAGCCGATGGCAACCACGCTCCAACCGATGAGGGTCGCAAGCCGCAGTTTATGAAAGGGAAATCGTGTCCCTGCTCCCTTTTGAGCTATCTCTTTCATGTCCTATCCTCCACAGCCCGTTGCGCTTTGCTGAGTTCCCCGTGGGCTGCCCCCGGTACGCCGGAAATTCTCGCGGATCAGGCGGACTCAAGCGGGATGCCGATCCTGGAAAGAAGCGTCATGAGGTCCGCGACCTCGACCGGCTTGACGAAATACCTGATCACTCCCAACTCCATTGCCCTTTCGTGGGCATCGCTGTTCCCGTACCCGGTCATCAGGATGACGGAAGTCTCCGGTCTCAAGCGCCGCACCCGTTCCAGTATCTCGAGCCCTTCCCGCCCGTCGGGATCCGATAGCCGCAGATCGGCGATGACGACGTCGTAACCGGTTGCGTCGAGCATGGCGAGGGTGTCCTTGAGGTTGCCGCAGACGTCGACGTCGACGTTCTCCCGCCGAAACAGCCGCTGGTAAGAGAACTGGATGGATTCTTCGTCGTCAACCACCAGGATCCGCTTCTTTTCAGATGCCATGGCGCTTCTCCCCCCTGTCGTAGGTTCCGGCTAAACCTCTCCATAACAAGAAGGGTGCCATGGGTGTGGATATCGTGGATTCAACAGGTTGGGTGGGGGCAGGGGCCTTGACGGCCCGGCAGGCTTCTCATTATGAGAAAGGGAGTCTCATTCTGAGAAAAGAGGAGATGCCTGTGACAATCTTCTGCGGTACGTCACTCCCTCTTCAAGGGGGAGGACAGGTGGAGGATGGGGTTGCGGGAGTTGGAGTCCGGTGGGGGGAGTCGGTCGAGACGAAGTCCTTTGTGCGGAGTACTAAGGGAGCCGGGGTCGTGGGGCCGGCGCCGGGCAGGCCTGTTACGCGGTGGTCGGCGGCCTCTTCAGGTCCTTCAGCCTGCGGTAGAGCGTTGCCTTGGAAATCCCGAGCTCTGTTGCGGCCTTGGCGACTTCGCCGCCGCAACGCTCGAGCACCGCCAACAGGTGCGCCTTCTCCACCTCTTGGAGGGTCGCCTTCCCCGCCGCCTCCGAAACCACCGAAGTGTCACCCAGCGCCGCGAAGTGCTGAGTGGTAAACGGCTTTCCGCGGGACAGGATCACCCCCCTCTCGAGCACGTTGCGCAGCTCACGGACGTTGCCCGGCCACGGGTAGCCGGCCAGCATCCCCAGGATCTCTTTAGAGACCTCCCGTTCGGGCGCCCCCAGCAGGGCCAGCATGTGGCGGGTCAATCCGGGGATGTCCTCCACCCGCTCCCTAAGCGGCGGGATCCGGACGGTGAGGAGGTTGATCCGGAAGAATAGGTCCCGGCGAAAGCGCCCCGCACGCACCTCGCCCTCGATATCCTTGTTGGTGGCGCAGATCAGCCGGAAGTCGCTTCGCCGCAACTTGGTGTCTCCCAGCCTCCGGTAGCATTTCTCCTCCAACACCTTGAGAAACTGCGCCTGCATGGGGATTTCCATCTCGCCGATCTCGTCCAGCATGAGCGTCCCGCCGTCGGCGGCGTCGAAGAAACCTTCCCGGTCGCGGTCTGCCGAGGTGAAGGCCCCCCGGACATGCCCGAAGAGCTCGCTCGCCAAGAGCTCTCCCCTCAAAAGCGAGCAGTTCAGCTCGACGAACGGCCCGGCCCGGCGGCGACTCTGGCGGTGGATCCAGGCCGCCAGCACCCCTTTCCCGGTGCCGGTCTCACCGGTGATCAGCAGCGGCGAATCCTCCTCGGCGGCCAGCCGGGCCATTTCGGCGACCTCCAGCATGGCGGGCGAGTCCCCGAAGTACGGGTCCCTCCCCTTTTCGATCCGCTGACGGGAGCTGATCCCTTTCCTGATCATCCCGATTTCCAGGGATTTCTCCAGGAACAGCTCGACCCCCTCCATATCGACCGGCTTGGTGAGGAAGTTGTCCGCCCCCCGGCGCATCGCTTCCACGGCAAGCGGGATGTCGCCCGCACCGGTAATGATGATGATGGGGACATCGGGTGAATCGCCGCGAACGGTGTCGATGAAATCGAGCCCGCTGCCGTCCGGAAGGTTCAGGTCGATGATGACCGCGTCGAATTTCTGGGCGCCGTAGGCGGTCGCCGCCCTGGCCAGCGACTCGGCCTCCTGCACGTCATAGCCGCACAAAGAGAGGAAACGGGTAAAACCGAAGCGGGTCCCGGCATCGTCGTCAAGGAGAAGGATCTTCCGCTTCATTGCAGGTCTCCCTTCAAGGCGCGCCTGAGAACCACTTCGGCTGTGCATCCGGGAGGGGGAACGTTGTTGAAGATCCTCACCTCGCCTCCCATGTTTTCCACGAACTGCTTGACGAGGGCAAGCCCCAGGCCGGTCCCTTCCCGGCGGGAGGTGAAAAACGGCTCGAAGATCCGCTCCAGTTTCTCTTCCGCCACCCCCCGCCCGGCATCCCGGACCCGCAGCGCCACCCGTCCTTCCGGTGCCCGGCCGATTTCGAGGGTGATGGAGGTCGCCTCGGGAGAGCTTTGGGCGGCGTTATCCAAAAGGTTGATGAGCACCTGCTGAAGCCTTGCCTCGTCGGCGCTTACCTCCAGCCCTTGCTCGTCGAGGTCGCAGACCAGGTTCACCTGGTGCTTCCCGGCCGCAGGGGAGGCCTTCCAGATGGCGACGGTCTCGTTGCAAAAGCGCGGCAGGGAAACGTCGGTGATGCTCGAGGCGGGGATCGGCTTGCCAAGGTCGAGGAGATCGTTCATGAGCTTCGACAGCCGGCCGATCTGGGCCCGGATGTGAGCAAGGTAGGGAAGGTACTCCTGGTTGCCGGCAAAATCCTTCTCGCGGAATAGGGCTTCGGAGATGGACAGGATGGCGTTGAGAGGATTACGCACTTCGTGAGCCACTCCGCCGGCCAGGTGGCCGATGATCTCCATCCGCTTGGCCTCGAAAAGCTCCTTCTCCATGGTCTTCTTCTCGGTGATATCCCTCAGGAAGGAGACGAGCCTGCCGCCTGAATTGGGGAGGCAGTGCACGCTGACGTCGACATCGATCAGGGTCCCGTCCTTGCGCCGGTGCCTGGTCTCGAAGCGGCCGGAACCGTGGAGACGGATATCCGAAATCCTCCTGGCCACGTCCTCTTCGGTATCGACCACATCAAGTTCGGGGAGCCTCATCCGGAGGAGTTCGTCCCGTTGGTAGCCGGTCATCCTGCAGTAGGAATCGTTGGCGTCCATGACACGCCCCTCGTAGTCCACCAGCAGAAACCCGTCCATCGCCGTCCGCAGGATGGCCCGGTAATCCTCGGCCACCCGCTGCCGGTCGGCCTCGGTCACCTCCAGTTCGGCCACCTTCTCCTCGAGCTTGGCGGCCACTACCTCGCTGTACCTCTTCAGGTAGAGATCCGTCTTCTCGACCAGATCGTGACTTTCCTGCCGCTGCCGGACTCCCGTTTCCAGGACCTGGGCTATCTCGTGCCATAATTCCAACGGATCCTTCGGTTTGGCGAGAAAGCACTCCGCGCCGAGGGCGCGTGCCAGTTCCACCTCCTCCTTTCCCTGATAGACGGCGGAATAGAAGATGAAGGGAATGGCGCTGAACCGCTTGAGGGTCCTCAGGAACTGGAAGCCGTCCATCCCCGGCATGAAGACGTCGGAGATGATCAGGTCCGGCAGGTTATGGACCGCCAGCCGCAGCCCCTCCTCCCCTCCCCCGGCCACCAGCACCTCGTGGCCGTGGGCCTCGATGGTCTGCCGGAGTATCTGTCGGTCGTTGCTATTGTCATCGACGACGAGGATCTTCATTGAACTCTCTCGATGGAAAAAACGACTGTCAAAGCACAAGCGGCGGATGGCAGGGGAATGGGACTGAACTCTCTCTATGTCTTGCACATTGGCAGAGATGATGTGTTTTGAGTACCACAGGAAAGGGGAGATGCAACTTTTTTTGCAAGGCTGTTGTTTCGATGAAGCGACACAGGTAAAATTGATTGGACGAGGTAGGTGCGTTTCGAGCTGCGGATGCCGGAGAAAGGAACCGCATCAAGGAGAGGGGATCAGGGGAGGCGAATGGCGCCTTTGGTCCGTGGGAAGAGAAACGGAGTGACCTCAATGAAAAAGGTGCTGGTAGTCGAGGATAACAAGGACAACCTCCGTCTCATCACCTACGCGCTGGAGCGTTGCGGGTACCAGGTCATCGCGGCGGAGACCGGGCTCAAGGGGGTGGAGCTCGCGATCGCCGAGCACCCCCCCCTCATCATCATGGACATAAACCTCCCCGACATCGACGGCTTCGAGGCCACCCGGCGCATCCGTGCCTCGGAAGCCGACGGAAAAGTCCCCATAATAGCCATCACCTCCTACGCCATGTCCGGCGACAAGGACCGGATCCTCGCCTCCGGATGCACCGGCTACTTCGAGAAGCCGATCGACCCGCTGACCATCATGGACAAGATCCACAGCCTGCTGGAGGAGCAAAAGCTCTCCTAGCTCAACGGGGGGTCCCGACCTGGGTGGCGACGATCTGCGGCGGCAGGGTCGCTTCCACGACATTGCCGGGAAACTTCACCCGCAGATGGGCAAGAAGCGACCCGGTTCCCTCGGCTAACAGGATGTCTCCCAACCGCACGCGCCCCTTCCCTTCGGCCTTTGCCTGGTACCACTCCAGGACGGTGGAAATGAAATCGACCACCCGTTGCTCATCGACGAAGGTGGCGAAGAGGGTTCCCACCAGCGGGTTGCGTCCCCACTTGCCGCCGATCCGGGCGGTATAGCCCCGTCTTTTCTCGCCCCACGCCCCGGTCGGGCAAACCTTGACGCAGTCGCCACACCAGATGCAGGGATCGTTTCGGTAGAGCGGTTTCCGGTCCTCTCCCATGGTAATCGCCTTGGGGACGCAGTTCTTCGCGCAGAGGCCGCATCCGATGCAGGAGGAGAGGTCGAGGACCGGCTCCACGGCCCCCTGAAAGCCGACATCGTTGGTGGCCGACTTGGGGCAGTCGAAGGGGCAGCCCGCGAAGGCGACCTTGAACTTGTGGTGGCCGGTAGCGGTCCCGAAAAGCCTGGCATCGACCTCCATGGCCGACTTCTGGGTGTCGATCAGGCCATTGGGGTTGTACTCGCATCCGCCACAGGCGACCGGCACGCGGACGCGGGCGCCGCAGGACGCGACCTCCTGGCCGGCTTCGCCCAACTCCTTCACCACCGCGTCGAAATCCCTGAAGTTGACGTTGACGATCTCCATGGACTGACGCATGGAGAGGTGCACGAACTCCCCGCCGAATTTCTCCGCCACCTCGGCGATCTTCTTGAGCCTCGGCACCGACAGCCGTCCACCGGGAACCCTCAGACGGATGGTGAAAAGGTCCTTGCCGCGCTCCTTTATGAATCCGCCCGCCTTCAGGTTCTTAAGATCGACAGCGGGCGCTTTCTCCTTCGACATGTATCTCCTCCTGGTATTACACGACGTTACGTGATGACGATTTCTTCCGGTTCTACCTTCCCCCCGGCGATCCTGAACGAGCGGACCTGGGGATTGTCCGCCTCGGAGAGCGAAATGATGACATGGGAGACATCGGGGGTCGCCGCCAGCCGGATGTCCTCTGCCGAGGGCCAGGCAGCCGATTGCGGATGGGAATGGTAGATGGAAAGCATGGTGAGCGAGTTCGCCCGCAGATCGCGGACCACCTCGAACTGCTCCCTGGGTTCCATCATGTAGTGCTCACTGCTGGCGTCGGTGTTGGTCATCCGGTAGAGCCTGGAGACGGCACCGTCGCTCCCGCCCAGGATCCCGCAGACTTCCAGGGGAAACCCGCCGCGGGCATGGCCGATCATGTCGTTGAAGATATCGCGCGGTATCTCGATCATCTTTTCTCCAGGCCGCAGAGACCCTGCTCCCATCCTCTCTCCAATGAAATCAACGCTTACTGATACTCCCCCCCTTGAAAAAGGCGGGCCGGGGTAGGATTTGAAGTCGGCAGCGCATTGTAGGCCAGGACACGGCCCGAGTGAAGTGGAAAGCGAGAGAGGCGGTTAACTTGAGCGAGGCCATCGTAAACCCTTGTCAGATACTTATCCATTTCAGTGGTGTAAACGGATACCAATTACCGACATCATCTGTCAAGTAAAAAGGCTCCGTAACCCATCCCTCACCCGCCCTGCGGGCATCTTCTCCCCCAAGGGGGCGAGGGTTTTGAGTGAGCCCTCTCCCGAATAGGGCGAGGGTGAAGAGTCAGGCTTCGGGCATTAACCTAAAGAGGCGGGGACAAGAGGGCGGGATTCTTGCGGTACATGGCTACCACTGCGTGGCTCCGGTAGTAGTGGCTGACCCGCCGCATTCCGTAGGGATTGAAGAGGGCATCGAGTTCTTCGTGGGTGAGGGTTTTCGAGCAGGTGCTGGTGAAGTAGTCGCGGCAGGCAAGAGAGCAGCGTTCGCTCAGCCGCGGGCAGCGGGTCTCCATCAACAGGTATCCGCCAGGACGCAGGTTGCCGACGGTGTTCCGGACGTAGAGGTCACGGCCGGCATGATCCATTATGATGTTGAAGACATAGGTTGAGAGAACGACATCGACATCGAGATGGCTCTCGGAAAGCGCCTCCACCGGCAGCAGCCGCTCCGCGTACTGAAGGGCCGGCGAATGGCTCAACCGCGCCACCTGCTCAGGAAGGTCGGCGGCTACCACGCGGAACCCCTCCCTCGAGAGATAGACGGCATTTCTCATGGTACCGGTACCGTAGTCGAGAACACGCAGGGCCGACAGTTTCTTGAAGAAGCAACTGTACCTTCTGACACCTTCGGATGCGGTGCTCATGATCTCTCTCCCCGCCACCATGCTTCTGAGCCCTTTACCTTTCCCGGATGGGTGACGCATCCGTTTCATTGCATTCATTTAATCCAAGTATACTCCTTCACCCTGACAGTGGACATGGCCCGCCGGGGAGCTGCCCATCTATCCGGAGTGAGGTTAGGTGACGCAGTCGAGAGGAGTCGATCAAAGGTTATTGGAGCTAGGGAGGGAGAATAGCCGACAGGATGACGAGAGGGAGAGGATCAATGGGAGACGACTTTTATGTGCCCGTTGTAGCAAAAGGGGGTTGCGAAACAGCAGGCTGATCAGGACCCGGCGTGGGGAGAGATGGAAAGGGGCTAGACGAGGATGGTGAATTCGGCACCTTCCGCGGTGTTGTGGACGCTTATCCTGCCGCTCATGTTCTTCTCGATGATGTTCTTGGCCATGAAGAGCCCGATCCCGGTTCCCTGGGCGCCTTTGGTGGTGAAGTGGGGTTCGAAGACCTTGTAGATGATCTCCTCCGGGATGCCGCCGGCGTTGTCGCTGATGGTCAGCACGGAGCGTCCCTCCGAGGACCCCATGGTAATGGTGACCCTTGGCTTTACCACGTTTCTCGCCTCGATGACCTCCCTGGCGTTACTGAGCAGGTTGAGGATGACCTGCGAGTACTCATTGGGATAGCCATACACGACCGGATCCTCTTTATCGTTGAGGATGATCTCGATCTGGCGGCTTTTGAAGCTTCCCTCTACCAGTTGGAGCGCGTTGCACACCACCTCCTTCAGGTGGAACTCGGTCTTTTCCTTGTCCGGTTTGAAGAAGTTGCGGAAGTCGTCGATGGTTCCCGACATGTGCTGGATCAGCATCATCGCCTTCTCGACGGTCTCCAGCAGGCGCTGCTCGGTGAAGACCCCGGCACGAAAGGCGACCGGAAGCGACTGCACCTGCAGGGCGAGCGAATTGAGCGGCTGCCGCCACTGGTGGGCGATGTTCCCGATCATCTCCCCCATGGCCGCCAGCCGACTCTGCTGCAGCAGCAGGTGCTCCTTGTGGTGGAGCTCCCGTACCGTGGCCTCCAGCTCGGCCGTCCTCTCCTCCACCCTCAGCTCCAGCTCGTCACGGGCATTCTCCAACTCCACCTCCACCCGTTTGCGGTCACTTACGTTGGTAAAGTAGACGTCGAGCGCGTCGTGGCGCGGGTGGAGATGGGCTTCGATCCAGTACCCCTTCTGAAGCCTGGACTCGAATTCCAGCCGGGCTCTCACCCCGGTCTCCCTCGCCTTTGCGAAGGCGGTTCGTACCGTGGAGTCGGCGGGCCAACCGGTGATCTCCCAGAGGTTCATCCCGGTGAGGTCCATGCCGGGGCGGCCGAAATACTCTTGCGCGACGGGGTTGGCCGCGACGAAGCACCAGGTGTCATCCAGCGAGTAGTACCCTTCCGCTATGCTGTCCAGGGTGAGCTGCAACTTCAGGTTGGCCTTTTGGAGCTCCTCCTCGAAACGCTTCTGGTCATTGATGTCCACCACGATGGCGGTGAAGTAGCTTGGCTCTCCCGCCCGGTTGCGGGCCAGCCCGACGGAGAGATTGACCCAGGCGATGCTGCCGTCCTTGCGGAGGTAGCGTTTGACGGTGTGGTAATCGGCCATCTCACCGGCCAGCAAGCGGCGGGCGAGCAGCAAATCGGCGGCGACATCGTCAGGATGGGTAACTTGCTGGAAGGACATCCTTTCCAACTCATCAACCGTGTACCCCAGGAGCTCGGCGTACACCCGGTTCACCTCCAGAAATTTCCCGTCCAGGGCAAGGCGCCCCATTCCCGCCGCTGCGGAGTTGAAGACGGTGCGGAACTTCTCCTGCTCGGTTTGCAGCGCGTGTTCCGCTGCCAGCCGCGCCCGTACCGAGGAGGTAACCTCGGTCGCCGTCTCGATTATGGCGATCATGACTCCGAAATGGACCAGGGGGGAAAGGCGCCAGTTGAACCAGCGCGGACCGTCTTTGCCGCCGACCGGCAGCTCGTCTTGACAGAAGGAAAGGCCGGTTTTCTGGACGCCGGTAAGGCGGGAGAGGATCCAGCCGACGGGTGCCGCCCCGGTGGCATCACGGTGTGCGGGGGGATCGGGAAGAAGGTCGAGGTAGGCCTCGTTGTGGGCGATCACCGGGAAAGGTGGGAGAGGCTCCCTGAGGGCGACCGGGGAGGAAAGGTCCAGGAGGTGCCCGGCTATCTGCACTATATCCAGCTTGGCATCCCCCATCTCTACTACCCTTTCCATGGCCGGAAAAGCCCCTCAGGCGGCCTGACGGCGGGGTCGGGATACCTGAGGGGCGCACTTTGCCATGGGCAGGCCACGCGTTGCTCTTGAACCTGCCCTGCCAGGTTGGCTACCCGGTTACCTGATGAACTGTCTCAGCACGAAGGGGAGGATCCCTCCATGACGGTAGTAGTCGAGCTCGTTGGAGGTGTCGATCCTGACGATCGCGGTGAACTCCGAGGCAGTGCCGTCGGCGGTCATTTTTACCTGCAGCTGCTGTCCCGGTGACAGGGATGCCAGCCCGGTGATCTCGAAACTCTCCGTACCGTTGATCCCCACGCTCTGGGCACTCTCTCCGGGGAGAAACTGCAGGGGAAGAATCCCCATCCCCACCAGGTTGGAACGGTGAATCCGCTCGAAGCTCTCCGCGATGACCGCGCGCACCCCGAGGAGCCTCGTCCCCTTGGCCGCCCAGTCGCGGGAGGAGCCGGTCCCGTACTCCTTGCCGGCGATCACCACCAGCGGCGTCCCCGCCTGGGCGTAGCGCATGGCGGCATCGTAGATGGCCATCTCCTCCCCCTGGGGATCGCCACCGGCGAAACACCTGGTCACCCCGCCCTCCAGGGCCGGCACCAGCTTGTTGCGGATCCGGATGTTGGCGAAGGTTCCCCGCACCATGACCTCGTGGTTCCCGCGGCGGGCGCCGTAGGAGTTGAAGTCCTTGGGGGCGATCCCGAGCGAGACGAGGTAGCGGCCGGCCGGGGAGTCCTTGGCGATGGAGCCGGCGGGGGAGATGTGGTCGGTGGTGATCGAGTCGCCGAGGTAGGCTAACACCCGGGCCCCCTGGATGTCCCCCACCGCCGGCGGCTGGGCGGAGAGGTCCAGGAAGAACGGGGGCTCCTTGATGTAGGTTGAGTCCGGCTGGAACTGGTACAGCTCCCCGGTGGGGACCGGGAGGCGATTCCACTGCTCGTCGCCCCGGAAGACGTCGGCGTAGTTGCGGCTGAAGGACTCTGGGAGGACGTGGGTGCTGACCAGGGAGGCGACCTCGGCATCGTCGGGCCAGATGTCGGCCAGGTACACCTCCTGCCCGTTGACGTCGGTGCCGAGCGGTTCGCGGGTGAGATCGCTGTTGATGTTGCCGGCCAGGGCGTAGGCGACCACGAGCGGCGGCGAGGCGAGGTAGTTCGCGCGGACGTGGGAGTTGATCCGCCCCTCGAAGTTGCGGTTGCCCGAGAGGACCGCCGCCACCGCGAGCTCGCCTTCGGTGACCGCGTTGGCGATATGCTCGGGAAGCGGGCCGCTGTTGCCGATGCAGGTGGTGCAGCCGTAGCCGACCAGGTGGAAGCGAAGCGCTTCGAGGTACGGGATGAGACCGGCGGCGGCCAGGTAGTCGGTGACCACTTTGGATCCCGGGGCGAGGCTGGTCTTCACCCAGGGACGGACCTGCAGACCGCGGCGGACCGCATTACGGGCCAAAAGCCCGGCGGCGATCATGACCGAAGGGTTGGAGGTGTTGGTGCAGCTGGTGATGGCGGCGATGACGATGGAGCCGTGGCAAAGCTTGTAGGCTACGCCGTCCGGCTGCCGGACCGGCGCGCAGTGCCCGAGCGAACCGAGATCCCGGTCCGGGTGCACCTCCATCAGCTCACGGGCCACCGTCACCGGGGATCCCCCCTCCCCCAGCCACCGGTTCATGGTCTCCCTGTCGATCTTGGCGGCGTCGGACTTGAGCAGCGTCACCAGCTGTCTGCGGAAGGAGCCGCGCACGTCGGCCAGCGGCACCCGGTCCATGGGGCGGGAGGGGCCCGCCAAGGACGGCTCGACGCTCCCCAGGTCGAGGTCGAGGGTATCGCTGAAGAGGGGATCAGGGCGCTGCGGGTCGGGCCAGAGCCCCTGCTCGCGGAAGTAGGCCTCCACCAGGGGCGCGACCTCGCCGCGGCCGGTCATCTTCAGGTAGGCGACGGTCCGCTCGTCAACCGGGAAGATGCCGATGGTGGCCCCGTACTCGGGAGCCATGTTGCTGATGGTGGCGCGGTCGGCGATGCTGAGCGATGCGGCACCGGGACCGAAGAATTCCACGAACTTGCCGACCACCCCTTTCTTGCGGAGCATCTGGGTCACCGTGAGCACCAGGTCGGTGGCGGTGGCGCCGGGCCTCAGTTTCCCGGTGAGCCGGAATCCCACCACCTGGGGGATCAGCATCGAGCACGGTTGCCCGAGCATGGCCGCCTCGGCCTCGATCCCCCCCACCCCCCAGCCGACCACGCCGACCCCGTTGATCATGGTGGTATGGGAGTCGGTACCGACCAGCGTATCCGGGTAGAGCCAGGTCGTGCCGTCTGCGTCGTTGCGGACCACCACCTGGGCGAGGTATTCCAGGTTGACCTGGTGGCAGATCCCCGTTTCCGGCGGCACCACCCGGAAATTGCGGAAGGCGGACTGTCCCCAGCGAAGGAACTGGTAGCGCTCGTGGTTGCGCTCGAACTCCAGCGTGGAGTTGGTTTTCACCGACGAGACGGTGCCGTAATGATCGACCTGGACCGAGTGATCGATTACCAGGTCGACCGGCTGGAGCGGGTTGATGCGGGAGGCTTTGCCGCCAAGCCTTGCCAGGGCCGACCGCATGGCGGCCAGGTCGGCGACCGCCGGCACTCCCGTGAAATCCTGGAGCAGGATCCTGGCCGGCATGAACTGGATCTCCCGGTCGGGAGTGGCCGACGCTTCCCAACGGGCGACGGCCTCGATGTCGTCGCTTCTGACCGTTACCCCGTCCTCGCGCCTGAGCAGGTTTTCCAGCAGGATCTTCAATGAGTAGGGAAGCCTGCCGATATCGATACCGGCGCTTTGCGCAAAGGCATGGAGCGAACGGTACTGGTAGTTTTTCCCGTCAACGGCAAGGGACTTGGTCGAGTGGTAACTATCGAGAAGATTGGGGGCCATATTCACGCTCCGGGCAATTGGTAACTACTCTTTTTCGAACAGGCTCTTGTCCACACCGCACACCGGGCAGACCCAGTCGTCCGGAATGTCCTCGAAACGGGTTCCCGGTTCCACACCATTGCCGGGGTCGCCGGCAGCCGGATCGTACACATAGCCACAGATGGTGCAACGCCACTTTTCCATTACAGACCTCCTTGATCTTGATTGGATTGAGACATGAGGGCACAACTATGAATGGTTTGATCGAAAACGCGGTACTGCAAAGAAAACGACATCCAGTGGAGCCGGTCGTCCCGCGCGGAAACATTACATAAAAATAGCGGCGCAAAGAAGAAAGTCAAGCATGACAACCTATTGGACATTTACAGAAAGACCGTAACGGTGATACAAAATCAGGGAACGAGGCCCTCCCCTCCCCTTCGGCAGTCCCCAACGCACCCAAGGAAGCAATCCAGATGCAACGATTACTCGGCAGGATAAACCCCGGCGCCATCACCTCCGAACAGCGCCCCATGCTCCGCTTTCTGATCATCATGACCGCGGCCTCGACCATCGGCCTCCAGGGATACACCATCCTTTTCAACAACTTCGCCGCCGAAGTGGTGCACCTCGACGGAAGCCAGGTCGGCATCGTGCAGTCGGTCCGCGAGGTCCCCGGTTTCCTCACCCTCTTGCTGGTCTTCGTCCTCTTACTGGTCCGCGAGCACCGGCTGGCCGCCCTCTCGGTGGCCCTGCTCGGGCTGGGAACCGGCATCACCGCCTTAGTTCCGAGCTACGGGTGGCTCATCTTCACCACCGTGGTGATGAGCTTCGGCTTCCACTACTACGAGAGCACGAACCAGTCACTCACCCTCCAGTATTTCTCCACCGCCGTCTCCCCGCTGGTCTTTGGCCGTCTCCGGGCGCTGGGTGCCATCTCCAGCGTGGCGGCGGGGCTGCTGGTCTACATCCTGGGGGCGGTGGCGCAGTACCGCGAGATGTACCTGGTGATCGGCGGGCTCGTGCTGGTGGCGGGGTTGTGGGGTCTCATGCAGGATCCCACCCACGCGGGGGTGGTGCCGCAGCGAAAGAAGATGATCCTGAAGAAAAGGTATTCCCTCTTCTACATCCTCACCCTTTTATCAGGGGCGAGAAGGCAGATCTTCGTGGTCTTCTCCATCCTGCTGCTGGTCCAGGTGTTTCACTTCTCGGTGAGGGACATGACGCTGCTTTTCATCGTGAACAACATCGTGGCGTACATTCTCAACTCTCTCATAGGGAAGGCGATCAACAAGGTTGGGGAGCGCTTCATCTCGTCCATCGAGTACACCGGAGTCATCATTGTCTTCCTGGTCTATGCCTTCAGCACCTCGAAGACCCTGGTGATGTTCATGTACATCGTCGACAACATCCTCTACAACTTCGACGTCGCCATCCGGACCTATTTCCAGAAGGTCGCCGATCCGGCGGACATCGCCTCGTCTATGTCGGTGGGCTTCACCATCAACCACATCGCCGCCGTCTTCCTTCCCGCACTCGGCGGGTATTTCTGGATGCTCGACTACCGGATCCCCTTCGTAGCCGGCAGCGCCCTCGGCGTGGTCTCCCTGGTGGCGGCCCAGTTCATGCGGGTCCCCCCCTCCTGCAAACCTGCCCCTCTCCCCTAAAACAAAAAGCACCCGCCCGAGCTTCCGGACAGGTGCTTTTTAAATGCGTACTCCCGCGGATGGTTACTTGAAGGTAGCCAGGATGTACTTGGCGATGGCGGCGGCTTCCTTGTCGGAGACCGTCTTGGCGTCGAACTTGGTCATTCCCGGCCCGGGGTTACGCATCTTGCCGATGATGTCCTTCTCGGTCTTGACGCCGTTTGCCGCCATGACTTTCTTGCCGAGCGTTTTCTTTGCGTTGACGATGTTGCCACCCTTGGGATGGCAGCTCGCGCAATGTTCTTCGAACTCGTGTTTTCCGTCGATCTTGCCACCTTTCGGTGTGTCGCAAAGAGCGGTGCCAGCCATCAGGGCAAGGGACAGACAGGAAACGGATGCGGCCAGAATTTTCTTCATGTGACTCCTCCTTGTAGTGAGCCGGCAATACCCGATTCGGGATTCCGATCAATGATTTGGCCCTGTTAGAGTGTCTCCCAGGGTGGAATCAATGCTAATCTAGATTTTGCGTTTGTCAATTACGCGGCTGGCCTTCCCTTCCGCCCGGGGGATGCTGTTCGGCTCGACCAGCTTGACGGCGGCCCCCACCCCGAGCACCGAGTCGATGCGACGCTCCACGTTGTCGAGGAAGGCCTTTTGCATCTTCATCTCGTCGAAGAAGATGTTCTCGGTCACCTCGATCCGGATCTCCAGGGTGTCCATGGTCCCCTTGCGGTCCACCACCAGCTGGTAGTGCGGCTCGCACCCCTCGATGGCGAAGAGCACCTCCTCGATCTGCGACGGGTAGACGTTGACTCCCTTGATGATCAGCATGTCGTCGGAACGCCCCATCGTCTTTTTCATCCGGACGGTGGTCCTGCCGCAGTCGCACTTCGCGTAGTCGAGCGAGGTGATGTCGCGGGTCCGGTAGCGGACCATCGGGAAGGCCTCCTTGGTGAGCGAGGTCAGCACCAGTTCGCCGACGCTCCCCGGAGGAAGCACCTCGCAGGTGTCGGGATCGATGATCTCGGCGATGAAGGAATCCTCGGAGATGTGCATGCCGTTCTTGCACTGGCACTCGCCGGCCACACCGGGGCCGATGACCTCGGAAAGGCCGTAGTTGTCGGTGGCGGAGATGCCGAGACGGCTCTCGATCTCCCGCCGCATGGCCTCCGACCACGGCTCACCGCCGAAGAGGCCGACCTTGAGGCAGAGGCTCTTGGGGTCGATCCCCATCTTCTCGATCCGCTCCGCGATGGTGACCGCGTAGCTCGGGGTCGAGACCATGGCGGTGGTCCGGTAATCCTGCATGATCATGATCTGCTTCTCGGTGTTCCCCGCCCCCATCGGGATGACGGAGGCGCCGATCAGCTCGGAGCCGTAGTGGAGACCGAAGGCGCCGGTGAAAAGCCCGTAACCGAAGGCGATCTGCACCACGTCGTCGCTGCTCACGCCGGCGGCGGTCATGAAGCGGGCGACCAGGTTCGACCAGACCTTCAGGTCGTGCTTCGTGTAGCCGACCACGGTCGGCTTGCCGGTGGTGCCGCTCGAGGAATGGATCCGGACCACCTCGCGAAGCGGCACCGCGAACATGCCGTAGGGGTAGTTCAGGCGGAGGTCTTCCTTGGTGGTGAAGGGAAGCTTGGAGAGGTCGGAGAGGGAAAGGACGTCCTCGGGAACGATCCCCGCCTCCTTGAACTTGTTCCGGTAGCAGGTGACGTTCTTATAGACACGGTTCAGCGTGGCTTGCAGCCGCTCGAGTTGGAGCTGTTCCATCTCCTCCCGCGGCATGCACTCGTAATCGGGATCCCAAATCTGCATGACATCACCTCGTATAAAAATCCGAGATCCTTACCGTTCCCAGATCTCTTTCTTGTCGCGGCCCAGGTAGGCACGCTGCACGTCCTTGTTTTCCAAAAGCTCGGAGGCCACCCCTTCCAGGATCACCTTACCGGTCTCCAGCACGTAGCCGCGGTCGGCGACCTTGAGAGCGGCCCGGGCATTCTGCTCGACCAGGAGGATGGTGGTCCCCTCCTCGTTTCTCAGCCGCTGGATGACCCTGAAGATGTCCTGCACCACCAGCGGGGCGAGCCCCATGGAGGGCTCGTCCAAAAGAAGGAGCTTCGGGCGGGCCATGAGGGCGCGGCCGATGGCCAGCATCTGCTGCTCTCCCCCGGAGAGGGTGCCGGCGGCCTGGCGGCGCCGCTCCTCCAGGCGGGGGAACATGGCGAACATCCGCTGCAGGTCTTCCTTGATGGCGGTCTGCTGGCCGCGTGCACGGAAGCGGAGGTAGGCGCCGAGCTCCAGGTTCTCCTCGACGGTGAGCGGATTGAAGACCTGCCGCCCCTCGGGCACCTGGGAGAGCCCAAGCGACACCACCCGGTCGGCGGCCAGCCCGACGATCGATTTCCCCTCCAAAAGGATGTCTCCGCTGGCGGCCGGGATGATGGCCGAAAGCGAGTTGAGGAGGGTGGTTTTCCCGGCTCCGTTGGCACCGATCAGGGTGACGATCTCCCCCTTGTTGAGGTGGAGGGAGACGTTCTTCAGCGCGTGAACCTTGCCGTAGTAAGTGTTGAGATTTTTTATCTTGAGCATCGCCCCCCCCTACTCCGCCTCGCCCAGGTAGGCGGTGACGACCGCCGGGTTATCCTGGATCTCGCGCGGCGTCCCGGTGGCCAGCATGGTCCCCAGGTTCAAGACGACGAGCGAGTCGCAGATGTCCATGACCAGGTCCATGTCGTGCTCGACGAGCCCCACGGTGACTCCCAGGTCGCGGATCCGCTTGATCAATTCGGCAAGCTCGGCGGTCTCCCGGCTGTTGAGACCGGCGGCCGGCTCGTCCATCAAAAGGAGCTTCGGCTTGAGCGCCATGGCGCGGGCAATCTCCAAAAGCCTCCCCTTCCCAAAGGAAAGGGTCCCCGCCTCGACGTCCTCCAGCTCAGGAATCCCGACGAATTCCAGCCACTGCCTCGCCTCTTCCCGGATCCTCCGCTCCTCGCTCAACTGCCAGGGCATCCGCAGGGCACAGGAGAAAATCCCGCTCTTGCTCTGGGTATGGAGACCGACCATGACGTTTTCCAGCACGGTCATCTTCCCGAACAGCTCGATGTTCTGGAAGGTGCGCACAAGTCCCAGGTAGGCGCGCTTCTCGGGGGGCCAGTTGGAGATATCCTTGCCGTCCAAAAGCACCGCCCCCTCGGAGGGGGCATAGATCCCGGTGGCGATGTTGAAAAGGGTGGTCTTGCCGGCGCCGTTGGGACCGATGATCCCGGTGATGGAACCCGGTACGATCTCGAAGGAGATCCCCTGCAGCGCGGTCAGGCCGCCGAAGCGTTTGCCGATGCCGGTGAGCTTAAGCATGAGACCCCCTGGCCGGCACGATCTTTTTAAAGAGCGCCGGGATGCCGCGCACCAGGCCGCCCGGGAGATAGATAGTCATGGAGATCAGCAAAAGACCGTAGACGATGATGTCCATGTCCTGGAAGGCCCGCAGCATCTCGGGAAGCAGGGTAAGAAGGAGCGCACCGAGGACGGAGCCGACCACGCTCCCGAGCCCGCCGATGACCACCATGGTCAGGAGCTCGATGGAGACCGGGAAGCTGAAGGAGGTCGGCGAAATGAAGGTCATCACGTGGCAGTAGAGGCTCCCCGCGATGGCAGAGATGAAGGCCGACAGGGCGAAGACCTGCACCTTCATGATCCGGGCGTTCACCCCCATCACGCGGGCGGCCACCTCGGAATCGTGAATGGCGCGCAGGCCGCGCCCGAAGCGGGAATTTACCAGGTTCAAGGCCAGCAGTATCGAGACCAGCGCGAAGCTCCAGACCAGGTAATAGTTCTTGATGTCGGAGTCAAAGGTGAAACTGCCGATGGAGAGGTTTTCGATGCCCGACAGGCCGGACGGCCCGCCGGTGAGATCGACCGTCTCGTTGAAAGAGATGTAGGCGATCACCCCGACCCCCAAGGTGGCCATGGCAAGGTAGTGCCCCTTGAGGCGGAGCACCGGGAAACCGATGGCGAAGGCGAAGGCAGCCACCCCGACGGCGACCAGGGCCATGGCCAGCCAGGGATTGATGACGTACTGGGTGTTAAGGACGCCCGAACCGTAGGCGCCCAGGCCGAAGAAGGCCGCCTGGCCGAGGGAGATCTGTCCCGCGTACCCCAAAAGGAGGTTGAGCCCCAGGGCCAGCATGCTGTTGATGCCGACGAAGATGAGCACGTTGGTAAGATACCCCTTGGGAATGAAGAGGGGTATGGCCAGCACCACCACGGCGAAGAGCAGGAATTTGAGCTTGTCTGATTTCATAGTGAACCTATTTCAACTGAACCCGATCCTCACCCTGCCCTTCCAAAGGGAGGGAAAGTGGAGAACGGTGTGGCGCAAAAAACGTTAGACCCGCTCGGTTTCACCCTTCTTGAAGAGTCCCTGCGGCCGTATGAACAGGATGAGCAGCAGGATAAAGAAGGCGATGGCGTCCTTGTAGCCGGAGGAGATCCACCCCGCTCCCAAGGATTCGAGGGTCCCGAGGATGAGCCCGCCGAGCACGGTCCCGAAGCCGCTCCCCATCCCCCCCATGATCGCGGCGCAGAAGCCTTTCAGGCCGAGCATGACACCGACGTCGTAGGCGGTCATGGTGAGCGGCGCGATGATCACCCCGGCCAAGGAGCCGAGGGCGGCGCTGATCCCGAAGGAGAGGAGCACCATGCGCCCCACGCTGATGCCGACCAGGTTGGCCGCCTTGCGGTTGAAGGAGCAGGCCCGCATCGCCTTGCCGGTGATGGTGTGGTGGAAGAAGAAGCGGTTCCCGGCGATGACCAGGAGCGTCACGCCGAAGATCCAGAGGTGCTGGGGAAGCATGGTGGCGCCGGCGACCTCGATCGGATCGTTGCCGGAGAAGGCGGGCAGGGCCTGGGTGTCCTTTCCCCACAAGAGCATGACGAGCCCCCGGATCAGGATGCTGGCGCCGATGGTGATGATGATCAGGGCGAGCGGGGTGGCGTTCTTGAGCGGCCGGATGGCGAGCCGCTCGAAGACCACCCCCACAGCCGTGGTGCCCAGGATGGCGACGGCCACGGCTATGAGGATGGGGAGCTTGAAGGCCGTGATGCAGAAGATGGTGATCACTCCGCCCAGCATGACAAACTCACCCTGGGCGAAGTTGATGATCCCCGTCGAATTGTAGATGATGGCGAAGCTGAGACCTATCAGGGCGTAGATGGCACCGGTGGCGAGCCCCGATATGACGAACTGCATCGTTTCGTTTAAGAACTCCATGAACCCCTTCTTTACTTGACCAGCGTCCAGTTCTTCCTCTTCACCTCGACCAGGACGAAGGCGTCCTTGGTAAGACCTGCGTGGTCATGGGCGGAGTAGTTGAACACGCCGCCGATTCCGGCGAAGTTGCGGGTCGCCTCGAGCTGTTTCCTGATGGCGGCGGGATTGTCCCCACCCCTTTCGATGGCGTTCCTCAGCAGCATGACGGCATCCCAGGCGTGGCCGCCGAAGTGGTCGCCTTCGGTCCGGTAATGATGCTGGTAATCCTTGATGAAGGACTGCAGCGACTTCTTCTGCTTGTCGTTTTTGGGGAGCAGGTCGGCGACCAGCACCTTCCCGGTCGGGAGCCGGATCCCCTCGGCGGCGTCGCCGGCCAGCTCGATGAACTTCTTGGAGGAGACGCCGTGGCTCATGTAGAGCGGGATGTTGATCCCGAGCTGCCTGGCGTTACGGGCGATGACGGCCGGGCCGGGGTTGGTGCCCCAGCAGATGATGGCCTGGGGGTGAACGCCGCGGATCTTGGTCAGCTGGGCGGTCATGTCGGTATCCTTCGGGCCGTAGGTGTCGTCGGCCACGATCTGGATGCCGTAGTGGGAGGCCTGGGCCTTGAGCTGCTCGCGCCCGGAGGAGCCGAACCCGTCGGAGACGGTGAGAAGGGCGACCCTGGTCTTTCTCTCCTTCTTGAGCTGCTCGTAGATGCGGGCGACGGCGAGGCTGTCGTTTTGGGCGGTCTTGAAGACCCAGGGCTTCACCGGCTCGGTGATCTTGATGGCGGCGGCGCAGGAGATGAGGGGAATCTGTGCCTTCTCGACCACCGGGATCACCGCCATGGTCTCGCCGGAGGTGCTGGGGCCGATGATGGCCACCACCTGGTCGTTCTTGATCAGCTTGTTGGCGAGCTGGACGGCCTTGGTGGAGTCGCCGCCGGTGTCGTAGGCGATCAGTTCGATCTTCCTCCCCTTGATGCCGCCGACCCGGTTGATCTCGTCGACCACCATCTGGGCGCTGTTGCGCTCGGGCTCACCGAGGAAGGATGCGGGACCGGTGACCGAAAAGAGTGCGCCGATCTTGATGGGAGACGCGGCCAGGGCGGCCGAGGCCATGCACAGGACGAAGAATGAAACAAGAGCTACGGTGATCAGTTTTTTCACGTACTTTCCCCCTTTCATTTCATTGCCGATTGCCGATTATCCCACCCGATCCGTCACCGGGCCGCACTCTAGACAGCGGGCATTCCATGACCGCCGCAAGAGCGTCCCCCCCTTTGGCAAAGGGGGGACAGGGGGGATTTGCTTGATGCCGCTAGTGAACGATGGCCCAGTTCCCCTTGTCGATGCGAACCATCTCGAAGGCGGAGAGATCGAGGCCGTTGTGGTCGCCGGCGCTGATGTGGAAGATGCCGGAGATACCGACCAGCTTGCCCCCTTTTTCGATGCCGTCGCGGATCTGGGCGGGGGTGGCGGCACCCTTGGCGAGCGCGCCGGCCACCAGCTGGAAGCCGTCCCAGGCGTAGCCGCCGAAGGTCGAGGGCTCCACGCCGTAGGCCTTCTTGTAGGATTCGACGTACCCTTTGAGGACCTTGGCCTGGGTATCCTTCTTGCCCAGGAGGTTGTACACGGTGAGCTTGCCGGCCGGAAGCATCAGCCCCTGGGCGGCTTCGGGACCCGCCAGTTCGATGAACTTCTTGGAGGCGACGCCGTGGCTCTGGTAGAGCTGGATCTTCATGCCAAGCTGGTGCATGTTGCGGGTGATGACCGCCGGCCCGGGGTTGGTACCCCAGCAGATGATGGCGTCCGGCTTGGCGCTCTTGATCTTGGTGAGCTGCGGGGTCATGTCGGTGTCTTTCGGGGAGTAGACCTCGTCGGCAACGATCTTGAACCCTTTCTTGGCGGCCATCTGCTTGAGCTGCTCGCGGCCGGAGGCCCCGAAGGAATCGGAGACGGTGATGATCGCGATGTTCTTCTGCTTAAGCTTCGCGGCCTGGTTGAGGATCTTCTCGGCGGCCACGTGGTCGTTGGCCGGAGTCTTGAAGACCCACTTCTTCACCGGCTCGGTGATCTTGATGCCGGCCGCGCAGGAGATCAGCGGGATCTGCTCCTTCTCGACGAGCGGGATGATGGCCATGGTCTCTCCGGTGGTGGAGGGGCCGATGATGGCGACGACATGGTCGTTCTTGATCAGCTTGTTGGCAAGCTGAACCGCCTTGGTGACGTCACCGCCGGTGTCGTAGGAGAAGAGCTGGATCTGGCTCCCCCTGATTCCACCCTTCGCGTTGATCTCCTTCACGAGAAGCTCCAGGGTGTTTTTTTCCGGCTCCCCCAGGAACGACGCCGGACCGGTCACCGAGAAGAGCGCCCCGATCCGGATCGGACCAGCGGCGAACGCGGTGGCGGCGGTGCAGACGGCCACCAGAAAACATGCAACTGCAAATAACCTTTTCATTCGACAAGCCCCCCTGTCTTTCGAGTTAAACAGTGTTTTGATACTGCCAAACTCGGGTTCTAGAGGTCCCCCTCCAGTCAGGGGGCTCATCGACGGTTCCCCCTGTCTAGAGGAGAACTTCTGCCTCGATTATCAATCGGCTGCCGTTAAAGCAAGCCGTAATGCATCACATGCTGTACAGCCTTTCCCCCGGCAGCGCGGTGAACCCGTTGCCGGCCAGGGTGGCAAGAGCCTTGTCGGTCTCATCGAAACGGAAGATCATGACGGCGTTTTCGCCGCAGCGCTCGACGAAGGCATACATGTACTCGACGTTGATGCCGTCCTTGTCGAGCGCCTGGAGGATGTCGGCGAGCCCGCCGGGACGGTCCGGGATCTCGACGGCCACCACGTCGGTCTTGCTGACGGTGAACCCCTTCTCCTTCAGGACCGCCTTGGCCTTCTCGGTATCGTTCACGATCAGGCGCAGGATCCCGAAGTCGGAGGTATCTGCCAGGGAAAGGGTGCGGATGTTGATGCCGGCGTCGCCCAGGATGCGGGTGACCTCGGCGAGCCTGCCGAACTTGTTTTCGATGAAGATGGAGATCTGTTCCACGTGCATGACTATCCCCCTATTGGCATGTGATCGCTATAGTTCCCCTCGCCCCTTCAGGGGAGAGGGTGGCCGAAGGCCGCTCCCTATAACCCTCGCCCCTTTAGGGGAGAGGGTGGCCGAAGGCCGGGTGAGGGCAGCTTTTCCCTCGGCGGCAGCTTACGCTTTCGGCCTGTTATCGATGACCCGCTTGGCCTTTCCTTCGCTTCTCGTGATGCTCTTCGGCTCGACCAGACGGACGCGGCAGGTGACGCCGAGCATCTCCTTGATCTGCTTTTCGATGCGGGAGGAAAGCGCCTGCAGGTGCTTGACCTCGTCGGAGAAGAGATCCTCGCCCACCTCGACCTGGACCTCCAGGGTGTCGAGGTTGTCCTTGCGTTCCACGATCAGCACGTAGTGCGGCTCGACCCCTTCCACCCCCATCAGGATGGACTCGATCTGGGACGGGAAGACGTTGACACCGCGGATGATCAGCATGTCGTCGGAGCGGCCGCTCATGCGGGCGATGCGGGCGTGGGTGCGGCCGCAGGCGCACGGCTCATAGGTAAGCGAGGTGATGTCCCGGGTCCGGTAGCGCAGCAGCGGGATCCCCTCCTTGGTGATGGTGGTGATGACCAGCTCCCCCTTCTCGCCGGCCGGCAGCACCTCGCCGGTCTCGGGGTTGATGATCTCGGGGATGAAGTGGTCCTCCCAGATGTGGAGCCCCTTCTTGGCTTCGCAGCACTCGATGGCGACCCCGGGTCCCATGATCTCGGAGAGGCCGTAGATGTCGACCGCGGAGAGGTTGAGCTTACCCTCGATATCGGCCCTCATCGCCTCGGACCAGGGCTCGGCGCCGAAGATGCCGACCCTGAGCTTCAGGTCGCGGAAGTCGATCCCTTCCTCGCGGGCGGCCTCGGCCATGAACAGCGAGTAGGACGGGGTGCAGGTCAAGACGGTGGAACCGAAATCCTGCATGATCATGATCTGTTTCTTGGTGTTCCCCCCGGACATGGGGATGACGGAGGCCCCCAGCTTCTCGGCGCCGTAGTGGGCCCCGAGGCCGCCGGTGAAGAGCCCGTAGCCGTAGGAGTTATGGATGATGTCACCCTTGTGGACACCGGCCGCCACGAAGGAGCGGGCCATCAGCTCGCTCCAGGTGTCGATGTCCTTCTGGGTGTAGCCGACCACCGTCGGTTTGCCGGTGGTGCCGGAGGAGGCGTGGATGCGGACGATGTCCTCCATCGGCACCGCAAAGAGCCGGTACGGATAGGAGTCGCGCATGTCCTGCTTGTAGGTGAAGGGAAACCGGCGCAGGTCCTCGAGGCTCTTGATGGAATCGGCGTTGACACCGGCCTTGGCCAGCGACTCGCGGTAGAAGGGAACGTTCTCCTGGACCCTGGCCACCATCGCCTTGAGCCTCTTTAACTGCAGCGCCTCGAGCGCTTCCCGGGGCAGGGTCTCGAATTCCTCGTTGAAATACATGGCGCACTCCTAAAAACTTCGTTTTCTACGGCAATCTGTCCATCCGTACCAAAGCGCTACCCGTTCCAAAGTGGTACCCGTTCAAAGGCGCTACCCGTTGCGAAGACGGCACCCCTCAGTTGCGGGAAAGCTTCCGAAACATGGTTCCCCCCTTGTCAAAGGGGGGACAGGGGGGACTTCCGGCTAGGCGAGCGAACGGCCGACCTGGAAGGCTTTGAGGTTGACCGCCAGCGCCTTCTTGGGAACCATCTTCTCGATCGCCTCCAGCCAGAACTTCTCCTCGATGTGCATCCGCTTCGACACGGCGCCCAAGAGCACGATGTTGGCGGCCCGGGCGTTACCGGCGTCGATGGCCAGTTGCTGGCCGTCCACCAGGAGAAAATCCGGGAACTTGGCGGCGATCTTCCCGGCCAGGTCCTCGGGGTAGCTCTCCTGCCCCATCAGTACGGAAGGGGGAGGGATGCAGAGATCGTTGGCGATGACGGCGGCCCCGTCCCTCAAAAGCGGCAGCGAGCGGTAGCTCTCCATCAGCTCGAAGCCGAACAGGATGTCCGCCTCCCCTTCCGGGACGATCGGGGAAAAGACCTCCTTGCCGTAGCGGACGTGGGAGACGACCGAACCGCCGCGCTGCGACATCCCGTGGATCTCGCTCTTCTTGACGTCGAAACCGGCCAGCATGCAGGTCTCGGAAAGCACCTCGGCGGCCAGCAGGATCCCCTGCCCGCCCACCCCTACCAGGAGGATGTTGGTTATCTTGTCGCTCATTTCGCCTCCTGAATCGCGGAAAACTTGCACAGCTGGCGGCAGACGTCGCACCCGTTGCATAAAAGCGGATCGATGTACGCCTTACCCTTCTTCTCGCCGGGAGTCCCCACCCACTGGATGGCGGGGCAGCCGACCTTGAGGCAGGCGCGGCAGCCGCTGCAGGCGTCCGGCTCGACGGCGAGCGTCCCACCCTTGACGAAGACCCCTTCCCGCTTGATGAGGACGCACGGCTGGTTGGTGATGATGACCGAGGTCTCCGGCCGCTCCATCTCCTCGGCGATCACCTTCTGGCACTCGTCGAGGTCGTGCGGGTTGACGCCGCGCACGTGCTTCACGCCGATGGCCTTGCAGAGCATGTGCAGGTCGACCGCGTTGGTCGGGTCATCCATGAGCGTGTGGCCGGAGGCCGGGTTATCCTGGCGGCCGGTCATGGCGGTGATCCGGTTGTCGAGGATGATGACGGTGGCGGCACCCTTGTTGTAGACCATGTCCATGAGGCCGTTCACGCCGGTGTGGAGGAAGGTCGAATCGCCGATCACGGCGACCACCTTTTTCTGCTCCTCGGGGGGGAGGACCTTGACCGCGCCGGTAGCCATCCCGATGGAGGCCCCCATGCAGATGCAGGTGTCCATGGCGGAAAGGGGAGGCATAAAGCCAAGGGTGTAGCAGCCGATGTCGCCGGTGACGTAGGCCTTGAGCCTGTTGAGGGAGTAGAAGACGCCGCGGTGCGGGCAGCCCGGGCACATGTTGGGGGGACGCCCCGGAAGCTTCTCGGGAGCGATCGGCTCCTTCTCGGGGAGACCGAAGCCCCTCCGGATCCTACCGGGAGTGAGCTCGCCGCAGATGGAGAGGATCTCCTTGCCGGTCACCGCGATGCCGGCCGCCTTCACCTGCTCCTCGATGAACGGATCGAGCTCCTCCACCACGTAGAGCTTGTCGACCTTGGAGGCGAACTCCCTGATCAGCTCCATGGGGAGCGGGTGCACCATCCCGAGCTTCAAAACCGAGGCATCCGGGAGCACTTCGCGGACGTACTGATAGCTGACCCCGGCGGTGATGATCCCCATGGTGGTGGAGCGCATCTCGGTCCGGTTGATCGGCATGGTGCAGCCGTCCTGGCCGAGTTTCACCGTGCGCTCTTCCACGACGTAGTGGCGGCCGCGGGCGTTGCCGGGGAGCATGACGTACTTCGGCGCGTTCCGGACAAGCTTCGGCTCGGGGAGGTCCCCCTGCCTCTGGCCCAGCTCGACCACCGACTTGCTGTGGGAGATGCGGGTGGTGGTCCGGAGCATGACCGGGGTGTCGTACTTCTCCGAGATCTCGAAGGCGAGCTTGGTGAACTCCAGGCACTCCTGGGAGTCGGAGGGCTCGAGCATGGGGACCTTGGCGAACTTCGCGTAGTTGCGGTTATCCTGCTCGTTCTGGGAGGAATGGAGCTCCGGGTCGTCCGCGGTGACCAGCACCAGGCCGCCGTTTACCCCCACGCCGGTATAGGAAAGGGTGAAGAGCGGGTCGGCGGCGACGTTGACACCGACGTGCTTCATGGTGACGATGGATCTCGCCCCGGCGAAGGAGGATCCGATCCCCACCTCGAGGGCGACCTTTTCGTTGGGGGCCCAGGAGGAGTTGATTTCGCGGTAGCGGATGATGTTTTCAAGAATCTCGGTGGAGGGGGTTCCAGGGTAGGCGCAGGCGACCCTGACACCGGCCTCGTAGGCCCCTCGGGCGATGGCCTCATTACCAGAAAGTATTTCCTTCATTGAGTACCTATTTCCTTGTAAGACGATTTGCTGAGTCGGCGAAATATACAGGAGTACCGCTTGGACTGTCAACTGCTTTCTAGAACATCGTTCAATACTTAGACCGCTTCTTGACGGGTTCTTTACTCTCTTCAAACACTTAACAGAGAAGGGAAGAGATGGGTCGAATCTCATTGTCCCATCAAAACTTTTTCGGTCACCTTAAACGCAGTTTCACTCCCCCCTGTCTCCCCCGGAGTACGGGCCCCAGAATGCCGTAAGTTATCCCCATCGCCCCTTCAGGGGAGAGGGTGGCCAAAGGCCGGGTGAGGGCAGATTCAGGGTAGAGGCTGGGCGCCCCCTGGTGAGGGAAAGGTATAGAGCCCCCCCCCCGCGTGAGCGAACAATCGAATAAGGTATAATGAATGGAGCCCCGGCAGTGCAAAATAGCCGGCGGCTTGCGGAGGACGTCATGACTTTTCTTTTCCATTGGTTGATCCGGGCGCTCGCCATCATCATCACCGCCTATCTCCTGCCGGGGGTAAGGCTGTCCGGCTTCTTCGCAGCCTTGGTAACCGCGCTGGTGCTCGGCCTGGTAAACACTTTCATAAAGCCGATCATCCTTTTGCTGACCCTCCCCTTCAACATCCTTACCCTGGGACTGCTCACCTTCGTGATCAACGCGTTCATGATCCTTCTAACGAGCGCCGTCGTTCCCGGCTTCCAGGTCACCGGCTTTTTCTGGGCCCTCATCTTCAGCCTGGTTCTTGCCGTGATCAACTTTACCCTCGGGATGATGATCTTCTGAGCGCGCCCCATGACCACCGGCTCCATCCGCATCGGCACCTGCTCCTGGACGGAATCGGAAGGGGGAGAGGCGAGCACCTTCGGGGTCGAGAGCCCGCACGACCGCCTGACACGCTATGCCGAACGGTTCGACACCGTTGAGGTCGACAGCAGCTACTACGCCCTCCCCACCCCGGCCATGGTCGGTGCCTGGCGGGAGCGGACTCCGCCCGGCTTTCTCTTTCACCTCAAGGCCTACGGGGCGCTGACCGGCCACGGCATCGATCCCTCCCGCCTTCCGCGGCAATTAAAAAGCCTGGCCCTCTCCCCTTCCCTTGCGCCACAGCTAAGAAGCCAGCCCCCCTCCCCTTCCGCGGATCGCGAACTGGTCCAGATATCCGACCCGGTCGCCCTGCGGGATGTCGCCGCTGCCTTCTGCGAGGTACTCCAGCCACTGCGCGAGGCGGGAAAGCTCGGCTTCATAGTCTTCCAGTTCCCACCCTGGTTCACCTGCAAAAGCGCCAACCGCGACTACGTTTATGCACTGCCGGGAATTGATGGGAGGCTTTCCGATCGCCGTCGAATTCCGGCACGGGAGCTGGCTGACCACGGTGCACCCCCCCGAGACCCTCTCCTTTCTCAGGGAAAACCGGATCTCATACATCGTCTGCGACGAACCCCGGTACGGCAACCTCACCACCGTGCCGTTCCTGCCGGACCTGACGACCAGGGTGGCTTACCTGCGGCTGCACGGCAGAGACAGCGAGGGGTGGGCGGGGCATTCACTCCGGCGTGAGATGTATCGCTACAGCGAAAACGAGCTCCGCCACTTTGCCGACCACGCCGCCCGCCTGGCACGCCAGGCACGGACAGAATTCGTCATGTTCGCCAACTGTCACGGGGGCCACGGGCTGAGCAACGCACTGACACTGAAAGGCCTCCTTGACTGGTGACAGGCAAGGTTTTGTCTCACTTCCCCGGGATCAAGCGGTAAAAATCGTTTTATTTAGACATTGCAACACCTTAAAAGGTGTTATATAGTTGGCGCGCAATTGTGGAGCATGACTCCTGACAATGCGGCAGCAGCCCTTTTCCCCGGCCCGTCGGGACCACCTTTCACGCCGTCTGGTTCCAGGCGGCAACAAAAGAGAACACCTGCATGATTTACCGAATCAAAAGACGAATCGCCGCACTGGCAGACACCTTCAGAAGAGCATCCGATGACGGCTATGACCAGGAGGGCTTTTCGCTGGTAGAGATGGTGGTGGTGGTGGCCATCATCGCAATTCTGGCCTCCCTGGCGATCCCGGCCTATTCCCAGATCGAAGACCTCGCCCGCAATGCCAGGGCCGTGGTCGAGATACGGGAAATGGAACACGCCATCGCCGCCTACTCGATCGAACATGGTGGAGTATACCCTTCCTCCCTGGCGGACATCGGCCGCCCCAATGCCATCGATCCCTGGGGCGCACGTTACGTCTATTCGGACTTCAAGGCTCCCAACGACGCCCCCCGGCTTGGCTCCATCGGCTCCAGCGACGACCAATGGAACACCGACTTCGACCTGTACAGCCTCGGCACCGACGGAAACTCCAATGCAGCCAACTTCAACGACCCGTCAACCCAGAACGACCTCATCCGCGCCGGCAACGGCGCCTACTGCGGTTTGGCCAAAGACTTCTAACCGTGGGTGCGGTGATTGCCGTACCGATCAGCATTCTTTACAGAAGGTAATCGATTTATGACGTGCAACTGCCCAAAATGTCACGCAACCATAGAGCTCGACCTTCCCGAGGTGACCGAACAGGGGACCAGCGCCACCTGCCCCTCTTGCAACGCCAGCTTCAACATCTACCGGGAATCGTTCGGCGGGCGGGCTTTCCGGAAATCGTCCGAGCTTTCCTGCGCAAGCTGCGGTGAGCAGCTCGGGCCGGAGAACCACTGCCGGACCTGCGGGGCCCCCTTCCCCGACTACGTCGTGGCGGGTCTCGGCCGCCGCAAGGCCGTCCGCAAGGTCACCAAGCTCGAGTTGAAATCCAGCCCCTTCCAGAGAAAGGTGAAGTACAGCCCGACCCTACCTACCCTGGATGATGCGATGAACCTGGAAGGCGGGGCCGGCAAGAAAACCTCGACGGCCAGCCGCGACCTCACCAAGGGAAAGAAGATCGCCATTGCCCTCCTTGTGGTATCCGTCATCGCCCTGGCGGGCACCGGCGTCTACCTGAAGAAGAAGGCCGAAGACACCTACATCAAGAACTTCGCCCAGGCCACCTACGCCGTGCAGCTGGGCGCCGACAAGTGCCGCAAGGTGAGCCAGAAACTCGCCGCCGACTGGAAAGCAAGAACCGATGCCGGTCAGCCCTTCACCCCCCGCATCGGCGTCATGGACGAGAAAGACCTCGGCATCATTTCCGACAAGATCGCCGACCTCAAGCGCTCCATGGGCAAGGAGCCCGGCAAGTTCGAGGGATGCACCGACAAACTCGGGAAGATCGAGGCTCCCTACAACAAGATGAAAAACCTGGTCCTCAATCCCGGCAACTCGCTGGCGACCTTCATTGACTCGGCCAACAAGCTGGATGCCGAATACAACGCGGGCGCCAGCGACTTCAAGGGGAGCATCCCGCCCGAGGCCCTGGTCCGCCTGCGCCAGGCATCCCAGCACTACATCGGGCTAAGGCAGCTCTTCAAGTAGCTCACCCCGGCAGCTTCCGCCCGTTGCACTTGGGCGGCCCTGCTTCAAAATTCTTGGTAACGTAGGACGAAAAAAAAGGGAACCCCCAACCGGGAGTTCCCTTTTTCGTTAAGTCGCCTGGAATGCGCCCCCTAGCCGGAGACCTCGCCCCCCGCCAGCAGGTCGTTGACCACCACCCCCGCCATGGTCAGCCCGAAGATGGAGGGGATGAACGACACGCTCCCCAGGATCACCCGCCGGTGTTCGCACGAAAAGCGCTGATCGTCCTTGTTGGGACAGATGCAGTTTCCCTTGCACCCGCCATCCTTGATCGCCTGCTCCCGGTACTCCTCGGTCGAATACACCACCTTCACCCCGTCCTCCACCCCCTGCTTCTTCAGGAGCTTCCGGACCGAGCGGGCCATGCGGCACTTGGTGGTCTGGGAGATGTCGGCCACCTTGATGAGGGTGGGATCGAGCTTGGAGGCCGCCCCCATGCTGGAGATGATCGGGATCCCCCTCTCCTTGCAGGTGCGTATCAGGTGGAGCTTGCTGGTGATATGGTCGATGGCGTCGACCACGTAATGGTAGCGGTCGGAAAGGAGGAATTCGCTGTTTTCAGCGGAGTAGAAGTCCTGGTAGGGGACCACCTCGCAGTGGGGGTTGATGAGCCGCATCCGATCGGCCATCACGAGCGCCTTGGCCTTGCCGACGGTGCCGTCCATCGCGTGCAGTTGGCGGTTAACGTTGGTCAGGCAGATCTCGTCGAAGTCGACGATGACCAGCCGGCCTACACCCGCGCGGCAGAGGGCCTCGGCGGCGTAGCTCCCAACCCCGCCAAGCCCGAAGATGGCGACGGAGGAGTTCTTGAGTTTATCGAGCCCCTGCGGGCCGATCAGGAGTTCGGTACGGGAAAAGCGATGCAGGTGTGACATGTGGATCCTTCAGCGAGTTGATGTGGTTCAGGGCCGGCGGCCGTGTTACCTTCCGAAGTATGGCACAAGCGGGCCGTCTCATGAAAGAGAAAGTTGCCAACCCCACCCTACCAATCCAGCCGCTGGTCCATCTGGAGGGCCGGCTCGCCGGTGGCCGGGCGCCCGACCACCTTGGCCGGCACACCCGCCACCGTTGCGTGGGGAGGGACCTCCTGCAAGACGACGCTCCCGGCGGCGACCTTGGAGCAGTCTCCGACCTTTATGTTGCCGAGGATCTTGGCCCCGGCGCCGATGAGGACCCCATGGCCGACCTTCGGGTGCCGGTCGCCGCTCTCCTTACCCGTGCCACCGAGGGTGACCTCATGGAGCATGGAGACGTCGTCACCCACCACCGCGGTCTCACCGATCACCACCGAGGTGCCGTGGTCGATAAGGATCCCCTTCCCGATCCGGGCCGCCGGATGGATATCCACCGCGAAGACCTCGGAGATGCGGTTTTGAAGGAAGAAGGCCAGGGGGCGGCGCTGATTTTTCCAGAGCCAGTGGGCGATCCGGTAGGCCTGCAGGGCGTGGAATCCCTTGTAGTGCAGAAACGGCTGGGCCAGCCCCTTCGCGGCGGGGTCCCGCTCGAGGACCGCGGTGAGATCCCTCCTGACCGCCACCCTGATCTCCTCGGAGGAGGCGAAAGCCTGGTTGGCCACGTCCCGCAGCGACATCGAGGAGAGGTAGGGCGAGGCGAGTTTCCCGGCCAGATGGTAGGAGAGTGCGTCTTCCAGGGTCTTGTGGTTCAACACGGCGGCGAAGAGGTAGCTGGCGAGCATCGCCTCGGAGCGGGCCAATTCCACCACCTCGTGGCAAAGCTTCTCCCATACCGGGTCCCCGACCGACTCCTCCTGCTTCTGCATGGCATCCTCCCTGTCATTCACGATAGTTACTGACGAAAGTCTACCTCCCTTAAAGTGGCAGGGCAAATGGGCTCATGAAGCGTGGCCGGCCGCTGCATCCCCTCGCCCGTCAAAAGCTACTCCCCCTTCGGCCGCACCGTCGATTCGCACGCCGTCTGCAGCCCGGCGGCCACCTCCGGCATGATCCCCAACCTGCGGTAGATCGGGTGCACCATCACCCTGAGCCCCGGCAGCCTGCTGGAGAAGATGAGCGCCCCCAAAAGGCAGGCGGCGCCGCCGATCTGGACGGTGATCGGGGCTCCGAGCCGGGCGGCCACGGCTCCCGCGAAGAGGGACCCGAAAGGGGTCATCCCCATGAAGGAAACGGTGAAAAGGCTCATCACCCTCCCCCGCTTGTCGTCCTCGACGATGGTCTGGAGGATGGTGTTGCTGGAGGCGACCTGGACCATGGCACCGAAACCGGCGGGGAGCAGCATGAGGAGCGAGAGCCACTGCGAGTGGGAAAAGGCGAACCCGGCGATGCCGAGCCCGAAGAGGGAGCAGGCGATCACGATCAGCCGGCCGAGTCCGAGCACCGTGCGCCGGGTCGCCAGGTAGACGGTCCCGGTGAGCGCCCCTACCCCGGCCGCCCCCATGAGGAAACCGAAAGTGTGGGGACCGCCGTGGAGGACGTCCTTGGCGAAGACCGGCATCAGCACCGCATAGGGCATCCCCATCAGGCTGATGAGGGCCAAAAGGAGCAACAGGTCGCGGATGGGCGGGAACTTGACGGCATAGGCGATCCCCTCCCGCAGTTCGTGCAGCACCGACTTCTCTTTCGGGCGCACCGGTCGCGGGGTGATCCTCATGAGCAAAAGGGAGAGGAGCACGGCCAGGTAACTGGCCGCGTTGATGGCGAAGCAGGCCCCCTCCCCCATCGCCGAGATCATCATCCCCGCCAGCGACGGCCCGATCAGCCGCGCCGCGTTGACCATGGAGGAGTTAAGGGCGATGGCGTTGGCAAGCGCCTCCTTCTCCTCGACCATCTCGATCACGAAGGATTGGCGGATCGGGATATCGCAGCCGTTCACCACCCCGAGCACGAGGCTTAAAACGACCAGGTGCCAGACCTGGATGGTCCCCGAGAAGACGAAGACGGTGAGGACCAGCGCCTGGAGCATGGCGAGGCTTTGGGTGGCGATCAGGAGACGGCGGCGGTTCCAGCGGTCGGCGAGCACCCCGGCGAAGGGGGAGACCACGAAGGTGGGAATCTGGCTGGTGAACCCGATGGTACCCAAAAGGAGCGCCGAGCCGGTCAGGCGGTAGACCAGCCAGCTCATCGCCACCTGCTGCATCCAGGTCCCGATCAGGGAGACGCTCTGGCCGAAGAAGAAGAGCCGGTAGTTACGGTAGGAAAAAGCGCGCAGGAGGGCGTACCGGTACCCGCCCTTCAGCCGCGAATCGTTGTTGTCCATAAGATGGTGGCAGCTATCTCGCCCCCTCGTAAAGGGCATCCGCTTCCTTTTCGGTAAGCTTGATCCCCTGGCGATCGAGGATCACCCCGGAGACCAGCCACAGCTGCGTGATGGCGTTGTTGTAATCGACCAGGGCCTGGATCTCGTTTCCCTGTGCGGCAACCAGGTCGTTTTCCACGTCGAAGACATCCTTGGCGGTGGCAAGTCCCACCGCGTTTCGTTTCTGGAAGGCCCTCAGGCGCTCTTCAGCGTAGGCCCTCCCGCGCGAGGTCACCTCGATCTGCTTGTAGCTCGCCTCCACGAGCCTCAAGGCCGCCCTCACGTCGTTGACCACCCCGGATTCGAGACTCTGCAGCTGGGTCTTGGACTGGTCGAGGGCGAGCTTGGCCCTGATGTAGTCGTTCTCCGCCGCACGGTTGCCGAGCGGGTAGCTGAACTGCAGTCCCACCCCCCAGACCGGGTCGTCGGCGGCGATCGTTTTCTGGTAACTGCGGAGAAAACTCTGGGCGAAGCCGGCGGTCCCGACGTTGGCGGTGAGGTTCAGGTCGGGAAGGGTGCGGTTTCTGGCTACCCGCTGCTGCAGGTCGTTGATCCGGATGGAGACCCGCTGGGCGGCGAGCTCGGGGCGGTTTTGCAGGGCATCGCGCACCGCCTGCTCCTCGGGCACCTGGTACGGTTCCCGGTACGGCCGGTCAACCAGCACGAGGTCGCTCCCCGCGGGCAGCTGGAGTTCGAGCCGGAGGAGATCCATCTGGTCCCGAACGGCACGCTCGGCATCGATGACCGCCTTCTCCCTGGTGGCCGCGCTGAACTCGGCGCTCAGGATCTCCATGGCGGGCAACACCCCCGCCTTGACCCGCCCCTTGGTTTCCACCAGGATCCGGTTGGCCAGGGCCAGCGCTGTCCGCTGCACCGCCAGGACTTCCTGGAAGTTGTAGAGCTTGAGATAGTCGCTGCGGACCTGGGCGACGGTCGCGCTTAACTTGGTCCGGAAGCGGTCGAGGTCCCCTTCCTTGGTGAAACGGGCCACGTTGATGTTGAGCTCGGTCGCCTCCTTGCCGAAGTTGCGCAAAAGGGGTTGGCTGACGCTGAAGTTGGTCCCGCTGGAGAAGTAGCTCGCCGAGTTGCTGACGTAGCCCGAGTTGGCGTTGACGCCGACCGATCCGCCGGTGGTGAGGAGTTGGCTGATACCGGCGGTGCCGTTGAGCTGGTCGACGATGAAGGGCTGGAAGTTGAAGGTGTTGGGGCTCGCGGTCCGGGTGTAGTCGACCGAGGCGCTGACCAGCGGGTCGAAGATCCCCTGGTTGCGGCGGATGTCGGCCTCGCCCATGGCGGGGTTGTAGAGCTCCACCTTGAGGTCGAGGTTCCGTTCCACCGCGAGCTTGACGGCGTCGGCCAGGCCCAGGTTGACCACGGACGCACCCGGTGCCGGTGCCGGTGCCGGGGCCGGGGCGTAGGCTGCGGGCTGGGCCGGAGCCGCGGCCGGGCTCGCGGTCTGGGCCCACAGCGGCCGCGTGGCGCCCATCGACAGGCAAAGAAGCAGCATGGCCGTGATTCGGCAGGAAATCCTCATCAAAGATCCTTTCTGAACCCCGCACGGCGCGGGGGATTGGCTTGGGCGATCACTCATATCTTAGCGCATCAATCGGGTTTAGGGAGGCGGCCTTGCGGGCGGGGTAGAATCCGAAGAAAACGCCGACCCCGGCCGAAAAGAGGAACGCGATCAGGATGGTGTTGATGGAGACCAGGGTGGGCCAGCCAACGAGGATGGCCACCAGGTGCGCCCCGGCCACCCCCAGGAGCATTCCGAGGAGGCCGCCGCAGGTGGTCAGGAGCACCGCCTCGGTCAGAAACTGCAGAAGGATGTCCCGCTGCTTGGCCCCGATGGCGATCCGGATGCCGATCTCGCGGGTCCGTTCGGTGACCGAGACCAGCATGATATTCATGATGCCGATCCCCCCGACCACCAGGGAGATGGAGGCCACCGCACCGAGGAGCAGCGACATCACCTTGGAGGACTGCTCGGAGACGGCGAGGATCTCCGAGAGGTTGCGGATCATGTAGTCCGGTTCACGGGAGGGACCGACCCGGTGCCGCTGGTTCAAAAGCGCGGTCACCTCCTCCTCGGCCTTTTTCAGCACCTCGGCGCTCTTCGCCTGGATCATCAGGGCGCCCACCGTGTTGGGGAACTGGCCGCCGATCAGCTTGCGCTGGGCGGTTGTCAGCGGGACGTAGATGACGTCGTCCTGGTCCTGCCCCTGGGGAGACTGCCCCTTGCGGTCCAAAAGCCCCACCACCGTAAAGGGGATCTTCCTGACCCGGATGATCTTCCCGATCGGATCGGTGTCGCCGAAGAGGTTCTCGGCCACCGTCTGGCCGATCAGGCAGTACTTGGTGGCGCCGTCCACGTCGGACTGGGTGAAGTTGCGCCCGCTGACGACCGCCCAGTCCCGCACGACCAGCATCTCCGGGGTGACCCCGCTGATGACCGTGGACCAGTTCTGGTTCCCATAGACCACCTGGCCCGAGCCGCGCACGGTCGGGGCTACCTGGGCCACCGACGGGCACTCCGCCTTGATCGCCTTGGCGTCGTCGTAGGTGAGGGTCTGGGTGGCGCCCGATCCGGAGCGCATGCCGCCGCTGGTGACCGAGCCGGGCAGGACCAGCAGGAGGTTGGAGCCGATGGAGGCGATCTGGTCGGAGATCATCTTGCTCGCCCCCGCCCCGATGGCGACCATGGCGATGACCGCCGCGATCCCGATGATGATCCCCAGCATGGTCAAAAGGGCGCGCATCTTGTTGACCCTCAGGGCCCGCAGGGCGATCCGGAAACTCTGCAGGAAGGTCGTCATGAAGCCACCTCCTCCCTCGGGACCGAAAGCGGGACGTGAGAGGTATCGCTCACCACCAGCCCGTCGCGGAAGACGATGTGACGGCTGGTAAATTCCGCCACCTCCGGCTCGTGAGTCACCATGATGATGGTGATCCCCTGCCGGTTCAGCTCCTGAAAAATGGACATGATCTCAACCGTGGTCCTGGTGTCGAGGTTACCGGTCGGCTCGTCCGCCAGGATGATGGAGGGCTCGTTCACCAGGGCGCGCGCGATGGCCACCCGCTGCTGCTGCCCCCCGGAGAGCTGGTTCGAATAGTGCCCCTCCCGTCCGGCCAGCCCCACCCGCTCGAGGGCCGCGAGGGCGCGCGCCTTCCGCTCCGCCGCGGGCACCCGTCCGTAGAGCAGCGGAAGTTCGACGTTCTCCCGGGCGGTGGTCCTCGCCAGGAGGTTGAACCCCTGGAAGACGAAGCCGAGTTTGCGGTTACGGATCTCCGCCAGTTCGTTGCGGGACAGGTCCCCGACCCGCACCCCGTCCAGGAGGTAATCGCCGCGCGTGGGGACGTCGAGACACCCGAGGATATTCATGCAGGTCGACTTGCCGCTGCCGGAGGCTCCCATGATGGCGACGAACTCGCCACTGGAGACGGAGAAGGAGACGCCTTTCATGGCCTCCACCTTCTCCTCACCCATGGTGTACACCTTGGCGACATCGCTCAGACGCACTACTTCGCTCATCTAGAACCTCGGCCCCATGGGCGAACCCATCCCCGGTTTCTTACCCTTGGTGATCTGCTCGACGATTACCTCGTCGTTCTCCTTGAGCTCTCCGGAAGCGACCTCGGTAAAGCCGGAATCGGAGATACCGGTGGCGATGGAAACCGGACGAGGATCCCCCTCGGGAGTCAGGAGGTAAACCTTCTGAACCGCCTGCATCGACCTCGCGCCACCGCGCCCCGGCATACCGGCGGTTAAGCCGCTGCCGGACCCGGCAGGCGCACCGCTTCCGTCGGGTCCGCCGGGTCCGCCGTGGCCACCGGCGCCTTCCCGGCCGCTCCCCTTGCCCCCCTCCGCGGCACCCTTCCCTTCGGAGGCGACTTTGCGGTCCTTGCCCCCCTTCTGGTCCTTGCCTGATTTGGGCTTGAAGCGAAGCGCGGCGTTGGGGACCTTCAGGACATCATCCTTGCTCTGGGTCTTCACCGAAACGTTGGCGGTCATGCCCGGCTTGAGTTTCATCTCCTTGTTTTCCACGCCAATGACCACCACGTAGGTCACCACGTTCTGGGTCACCACCGGGGCGTTGCGGATCTGGGTCACCTTCCCCGTGAATTGCTGGTCCGGGTAGGCGTCGACGGTAAAGGAGGCGGTCTGGCCGATCTTGAGCCGGCTGATGTCCGATTCGTCGACGCTGGTGTCGATCTCCATCTTGGTGAGATCCTGGGCGATGGTGAAAAGGGTCGGCGTCTGGAAGGAAGCGGCGACGGTCTGGCCGACGTCGACGTTACGGGAGACGACGATACCGTCCACGGGAGAGCGGATGGTGGAATAGCGGAGATTGGTCTCCGCCTGCCTGAGGGCGCCGCGGCTTTGCACCACCCCCGCCTCGGCGGAGGAGATGCCGGCCACCGCCGCATCGTAGGCAGTCTGGGATGCGTCAAGGTCGCTTTGGGAGACGATCCCCTCGGCGAGGAGCTGGCGGTTTCTCCCCAGGGTCCGCTTGGCGTCGGCCATGGTCACCTTGGCCTTGGCGAGGTTGGCCTGGGCGTTCAGAAGATTCCCGCGGGACTGCTCCACGGCGGACTGGAAAAGGGCCGGGTCGATCTGGGCGATCGGCTGTCCCTTCTTCACAGGGGAGTTGAAGTCGGCGTAAAGCTTGGAAATGGTTCCGGAGACCTGGGTGCCTACCTGGACGGTGACCACCGCGTTAAGGGTGCCGGTGGCGGAAACGGTGGAGACGATGGCGCCTCGCTCGACTTTCAGGGTCTTGTACTGCGCCTTGGGCTCCTGTTTGAAAAAGAAGAAGCCGGCCAGTCCTAAAACAACCACCACCAACAGCGCGATTACTGCGATTTTTTTCAACGCCTCACCTCGTACCCTGGATTTGTCCGGCGACGATATTCTGTAAATGTGCAAGAAAGATGACCGGATAGCAGGTATCCAGCCGAACGTGCCCCCTTAAAAAACTGCCAGTGTATCGGTACTCCCCCCACGGGTCAACGGGAAAGATCTCAACCGGTTTCCTGGCAACGGGGGAGCCGCTCTCCCGTCCTCTCCCGTCCTCTCCCGTCCTCTCCGGTGCCACGGTAACAGCCGCTGCCCTGACGGCCACAGGCTGCCCCCCCTGCCAGCGCCAGAGGAAACCCTTAGAAAACCGCCGAGCCCCCTCGAATACCCCTAAAGTGTAAACAGATCCGGCCGATTCTAGACTGTACGTGATGCACTCCTTAAGGTATTAGATTTAAATAACTGTTTTTTCGTTGTTTTTCCAGCATCCAAAAGAATATCATGCGTAAACACCCTTCGGGGTGATCCACCGTAACTATTTGCCAGGAAAGGGGTCTCCGTGAGAAACGAGTTAGACAGCGTGTCCGCATGCTGAAAGTAAGAGCCACCGCAGCAGTCCTTCTCGTCGCAGCAACCATTACCGTAACAGCCCATGCAGAACCCCTCGACTCCTCTCAACAAGTAGTCCAGGTGGAGACAGGCGGGATCCAGCCGGCTCCCGTAACCACGTACGAAATAGCGACCACCGACGATTCTCCGCGGCCGGTGGACAAGTTCGACTTTGGCTACCTCAAAGGCGCCTTCGCCGACACCGGCAAGGTGCTGATTTCCCCGATCCATTGGGACGGGAAAGACTGGCTGAAATTCGGCGCCGTCGCGGGCGCGACCGCCGGTTTTTTCCTGTTGGACGGCAACATCAAGAACTTCGCCCAGAGCCACAAGAGCAACACCGCCAACGGCTTTGCCACGGTCGGCAACGACCTCGGCAACGGCCTGTATACTCTCCCGGCCTTGGGGGCCTTCTACGCCTACGGCGCCATGGGCAATGACCACAAGGCGCGGCGGGCGTCGCTGTTGGCCCTGGAGAGTTACGCCATCTCCGGGTTGATCACCGAAGGGCTCAAGACCACCTTCCAGCGCCACCGCCCCAACACCGGCCAAGACCCGGACTCCTTCAACGGCCCCCACTTCAGCCTCAAGAACGTTTCCTTCAGCTCAGGCCATACCGCCTCCGCCTTTTCCATCGCCACCATCTTCGCCAACGTCTACAAGGACAACCCGTTCGTACCTCCCCTGGCCTATGGCCTGGCGAGCCTGACGGGACTTTCCAGGATCTACAGCAACGAGCATTGGAGCTCGGATGTCTTCGTCGGTGCCGCGCTCGGCTACTTCACCAGCAAGGCCCTTTTGAAGTTCCACCCGGACGACCGGGACACCTCGCTCAGCAAGCGCCTCATGATACTGCCCCAGGTCGGCAAAGAGATGACCGGCCTCACGGTCAAATACGACTTCTAACCCCCGCTTCCTACCCAAAACCCCCTCCCGGTCTACCTGGCCGGCAGGGGGTGCCTAAATTGACACCCTGCGGGCAGCGTGTACACTTGCCCCATAATCACCCGCCTCACTCCGGCCGCCCCCCCCTACGGCCCGACATCGACTCACGCAAGACATTACGGACGGCTGACGCGCCTCACCTGCACCGGACCGCCCCCCCCGGTCCGGCCACGGGAGGTTTATTGCCGCATCCAATACAACAAGTGGAAAAGGAGAGCATCATGACTGCTTACCAGGCGAAAGATTTCCAGAAGTTGGTCGGGATGGAAGGATTCAGCGAGACCCTCTTGAAAAACCACTTCACGCTCTACGAGGGGTACGTCAAGAATACCAACACCCTCACCGAGCTTCTCTCGAAGATGAACCAGGAAGGGAAAGGGGCATCGCCGGAGTACGCCGAGATCAAGCGCAGGCTGGGGTGGGAATTCAACGGCATGCGGCTGCACGAGTACTACTTCGAGAACCTCGGCGGGAAGAACCAGCTGAACCCGGAAGGAAAGCTCGGCGCCGCCATGAGGAAGTCCTTTGGAGGGTACGACCAGTGGCTCCAGGATTTCAAAGCCACCGGTGCCATGAGGGGTATCGGCTGGGCCATCCTGTACCAGGACGTGACCAACGGCGAGCTGCAGAACTTCTGGATCAACGAGCACGACACCGGGCATCCGGCCGGCTGCCAGCCGATCCTGATCATGGACGTCTTCGAGCACGCCTTCCTCACCGATTACGGCCTCAAGAGGGCCGATTACATCGCATCGTTCTTCAAGAACGTGAACTGGGAAGTAGTCGAGCGGCGCCTGAGATAAGCTCTCGACACGAGTCGAGAATCCCCCCCGGCAAAGGGTGTCGGGGGGGATTCATTTTCAACGGGACCCAATGCCCCCACTCGGAACGGCCCTCCGCAGACAGGGCCCATTCTGGAAGCGGCGCCCCTCCACCAACAGCCGGTGCCTTATGAAACGCCTACTCCATACCATCATCGCCGTTGCCTTTTTTTGCGTCCCCTTCCTCTCCCCTGCCCCGGTCCGGGCCTCCGAGCTCTACGCCCTCGGGGGGCTCATGGAATCATCCGACCCGACCGCCCACTCCTACTCCTGGCAGCTCGAGTACCGGCAGGACCTCCTGAAGCATCTCGCCGCCGGAACCTCCTATCTCAACGAGGGACACATCGACGGGCACCACCGGGACGGCTACACCGTCCAGTTCTGGGGGCGGACCGAGCTCCTGGACTACCGCCTGACCCTGGCTGCTGCGGTCGGCCCCTACTTCTACCTGGACACCAAGAGGGAGCCGACTCCGAAGGGTTTCTCCAACGATCACGGGATGAAGGCGATGATGAGCCTGGCCGCCGCCTGGCACTTCGACAACGACCTCATCTTCGAGTTGCGGAGCAACTGGGTGAAGGCGGGAAGCAGCTTCGACACCCTTTCGGTGCTCGGGGGGATCGGCTACCACTTCGATCCCAACCTGGAACCGGTCAGCGTGGAACTGGCACGAAGCGAGGAGCTCAAGAACGAGATCACCTTCTTCCTCGGCCAGACCATCGTCAACAGCCTCAACTCCCAGCACTCGATTGCCGCCGCGGTGGAATACCGGCGGCGGCTGTCGCGGCACGTCGACTGGACCCTGGAAGGGCTCTACGAGGGAGACAACCGCCTGGTAAGGCGTGACGGCCTGATCACCCAGATCTGGGCCAGTCAGCCCTTACTGGAGGGGCTCTTCTCGGTCGCCGGCGGCGCGGGGCCCTATTTCGACATCGGCCACTACCACCGTCCTGCCGATCACGAGGTCGACCCGGTCGGACTCCTTTTGACCATCACCGGCAGCTACCGGTTCACCCCCCACTGGTTCCTGCGCGCCTCCTGGAACCGCCTGGTAACCAGTAACGACCGCGACACCGACATCATCCTGGGGGGCCTCGGTTTCCGGTTCTAGTCGAAGATCTTATCCCTCGCACGACAAAAGGGGCACATCCCGCACGGGAGGCGCCCCTTTTGCCGTTCAGACAGGGGATAGGTATCCTGGCGGTCATCGTTTCCCTGAGCCACCCCGTACCACGGACGCCTTTTCGGTCCACCCTCGGTACTCCTCTGGCGACATGCGCGGCAGCGACTTGACGAAGGAAACCATGCTCCAGATGTGCTCGTCTCGGTGCCCTTTGCCAAAGGCAGGCATTCCGGTCATTCGAACCCCGTTTTTTATCACCCAGAAGACCTCCGTTTTCTCCATCTTGTCGGCGATCTTGTACAGCTCTGGCGGCTTCGGGCGCAATATCTGTTCGCTCCTTACCCGGCGCGCCGTGACAAAGGCTGCACGTCTCGTCGTAATCGTGCACGACATCCCAGCTCGGTCGAAGGTTGGCAGGGACCGCGAGTCCCTCAGACCGCCGCTCGACCGAATGCTCCCGTACCGTTTTCATGACCATTCGGTCAACGCGTAATGGGGCGCCACGGCGCCCACGTCGATCACCCCCGAATAGATGACGACGAGTGCCGCCGCCAGTGCCAGGGCGCCAACCGACAGCATAGTGATGGCCACAATTTTCCAGGATGCCATGTGCTTTCCTCCTTATCTGCCTCCTTTCTCCCCTGCCCTTTCCCAAGGTCCCTTGTTCAAACCGTCTCCCGTTCCGGCGGAAACGACGGGTAGAACCGCGAGCTGATGACCTCCTGAAATAATAACCCCTGCGCCCCCTCATCGGGATGCCCGCCTCGCCTCCTTGTTGCATGGCGTCACCCTGGGCTCAGTACCAGGCCCAAGAGCGGCGATTGATCGGCATGGGCCACCTCGCTTCCCGCCTTGTTCCTCACCGGCTTCGCCTGGCCCAAGAAAGGGATAGGGGAGCAAAGCTCAGCAGACGAAGCACGAAAAAGGGGGATACCGAAACGGTATTCCCCCTTCTTTTTCAGCGGCACCATAATCGCGGCCCTTCCTCCTGAAAAGGCCCACCGGGCGGATCCGCGCATGATACGACGTGCTCCGAGCACGATGTAACTTACTCCGAGCGTGAAGCGTGTCACTCCGAGGACAAAGCGTGTTACTTCGAGCACGAAGTGAATTGCTCCGGGCACGAAGTAATTTACTCCGAGCACGAAGTGAATTACTTCGAGCGTGAAGTAACTTAGCTGGACCTCCATGCATGCAAAAGCGGGAAACGGCCGGCCCTTCACGCCCCACCCTGACGTCGATACGTCCCACGATGTTCGGACGCACCACCATCCGCAGCCTCATCCCCTTGTTGAACAGGTTAGGCCCGGTCAGTTCACTGCCCGTGTACGTCGTGATACGCCCTTTCTTCGTCATGGCGCGCTCGCCTGAACGATATGATTCGGCGGCTGTCGGCCCGCCAGCACCATAGCAAGACTTCGTCGCCTCCATGATCGGCCAAGAGCGCAACAAGTGTTTTCATGGCGAGAAGAACCTCGACAGCTGGCTTCCGGGTGATGACTACTTCGTCCTCAATATCATCGACGGACTGGAGGATAAACCTCCTACCAAACCTGACTTGAACAATCAACCATGTCCTGTGCCGCCCTCAGGGTTGATGAATTGTGACGCGTTCGGCCCGGCCTAGCGGAAAGATGGGAACAACTGCGCTCCGCTCTTACCCACCGTCCAGTCCTACCGCGCCCAACCAGCGCATTGTACTAAATCTAGTTACGGCAGCGAGAGTAATCCGATTATCAATGGCTGTCCCCATTGCCTCGCCCCTTTAAAACGGATAACCGAGCCCCACGAAAACCGCCGGGCCTTCGCGCCCCACCCCGACATCGATGCGCCCCACGATGTTCGGGCGCACCACCATGCGCAGCCCCACCCCCTTGTTGAACTGGAAGCTCTTGTCGGTCGCGTCGACGAGCGAATGCATGACGGAGCCTATGTCGAGAAAGGGGGCCAGCTCCCAGTCCGCGTCCACCTTGAAGATCTCCCACCTGAAGAGCCTGATGCGCTCCTCCAGGTTGAGCAGGAGGCAGCTTTTGTCCACGAAGCGGTTCTGCCCGTATCCCCTCAAGGTTGTTTCCCCCCCCAGGATCGCCTGCTCGAGGAAAGGAACTCGGTCTCCCACCACCTGTTGCGAGGAAAACCTGGCGGCGGTGATGAAGCGGCGGTCGGGATAGGGGAGATAGCATTTCCCCTCCAGCTGGTAGGATTGGAAATCCTCGCTGCTCCCGAAGGCCTTGGCGCTTTCCTCGACCGAGACCCTGGCGTAGCGCCCGGTGGTCGGCATGGTGGCGGAGTCGAGCGTGTTGTAGAGCAGCGAGACCTTTTGCGCATGGGCGCGGTAGCCGGTCACGCCGGGAACGGTCTCCGGCCGGAAGAGCTGCGTGATGGAGGGGACCGAGGTGACCGCCCCCGGGGTGATCTCCACCTTCTTGTAGCGCTCCCCGAAGTGGAGTTCGAAGTGATCGCCCAGCCGGTACCCCCAGGAGCCGACGAAGCCGGTCTCCCCGTCGGCGTAGTTCGTCTCGTTGCGTTTGGAGGATTGCGACTGGAAGCCGTAGAAGCGGGCGGAGCCATCCACGTACTTGAAGAGCTCGAGGTCCCCCTCCCACTTTTCCGATAAAAGTTTCTGGTCCGTGTATTTCAGCCGGTACTCCTCGTTGGCCTTGGTGGCCTTGGAGAGGTTGACCTTCATGCTTTGGTCCGGGGTGGGATAGAAAGCTCCGTACAGGGTGCCGGTGGTGCCGAAATAGTCGTTGTAGTTCACCTGCGGCACGATGAGGGTACTCACTTCGTCCTTGGCGTTGTGCAGGAGAAATGCGGTCAGCCCGCCGTAGGTGATCCCCTCGTTGGGGGAGGAGGCGATGACGGGGAGCGGTATGGCCACCATCTTGGTCGGGTCGGCGAAGCTCTCGTTGGCCACCGGTGGGGGGAGGTAACTCTTGGGAATCTCGCAGGCGCAACCGGCCAGGAGGGCCAAAAAGAGAAATAACGTTGTCAATCGATGCATGAACTAACCAACCCATGTGCAGCAACTCTCCCGCCCAGGCGGGGGTTCGTTAAGCGGCCGAGCCGCGCGCCGGCAGCGAAGCGTCGATCGCCGCCATGAACTCCCGGAAATTGACCGGCTTGGGTAAGACCCGGCATACGCCCGCCTCGGCCGCGGGACCGGCGATCTCGGCAAGCCTGGAGCCGGTCACCATTACGACCGGGAGATCGGGATACCGCTGTCTCACCCTGGCCGCCAGCTCGACGCCGGTCATCTCCGGCATCTCAAAGTCGGTGATCAGCATGCCGAATCGGTCCTGCGCCATCATTTCCAGCGCCCTGGCCCCGTCCGAGGTCGCCGCGACGTCGAATCCGCAGGATTCCAGCATGGTGCTGAGGATGGTGAGGGTGAGGTGGTCGTCGTCGACGAGGAGGATGTCTCTTCTGTTCATTTCAAAGCTCCTGGTGCAGCGTGTTCGATGCCACGCCCGAAAGAGGCGTTAGCTGTGGCAGGCATACCCGCAAGGCATCCCGGATGGCCTGCGCGGGCTGGCCGGCCGGTCTGCGGACCGCGTCGGCCACCCTGTGCGGCTTCCCCAATGCGACCAGCGTGCCAGAGCGGTGAAGTGGGCGTTTACCGGGAGGCGCCGCCCTCCCCGCCGGCAAAATTCCCATATGATGAAATTTCCGTTTAAAAATATGGGAAGCCGGAACGATGTCCGATATTTGGTAAAACATCGCCTGCGGCCCCCCCTTCCGGGACCGGCCGTCGGAGGGCATCCGGCCGCTGGGACATCCGGTGCCTGAAAATTAAAAAGGGTGAGGCGCCGACGGCACCCCACCCTTCAATCAATCTCCCCTGCCGAGCGGCATCGCCGCCCACGCTCCCTCGTTCTTCTCACCCCCCATGGTTCTTTCCCATCGGGCTCGGGCCCGTTTCGATATATCGGAACGCCCTCGAAAATTACCAAATGACGGATGGCCATTTTCCAAATGGTGTAATTCCACCCCGCTAACGACTCCCCCTCTCCCCGTCGGCCCTGGCAATCGTGCGGTGGCACGGTAGTGGCAAAAGGGAGCCAGCAGTTCCGCGGGAATGGACGCGCCTCCTTCCGGCGGAGAGTGAGGCAAGGTGTCATCCGGTGATCGCGCCGCGTGGTCCGGCAACCCTTGAGGCGGCGGGCCGGCGGCTTTCGATCGCCACGGGTGACCCCGGCCGGCCAAAGGTCGCACCGCAGCGCCGGCAGAGACGGATAGTCAAGGAAGGAAAGGTATGACATGAAAAGGTTGCTAAGTATGTTCTTAGGTGGTCTCATGCTCCTGCCGGTCGTGGCCAGGGGCGAAGAGAGCGGTTACGGCTACCCCATCGCCAGTTCCTACAGCGCCACCATCCTCGGTACTCCCCACAAGCTCAGGGCAACGGTCGCCGGCAAAGTCCCCATCGAGGACCTGGTGCTGGCGTCGGACCAAGCGAAACCGGACGTCTTTTTTTACGATCGGGGGCTTCGCTACACGGCGGCCTTCCAGGACCACAAGGCGCCCCTGGTGTTCCTCATCGCAGGAACCGGTGGCAGCAGCAGGTCCGGGAAGATCGTCACCCTCACCCAAAATCTCTACCAGGCAGGCTTCCACGTCATCGCGCTCCCCTCCCCGACCTTCCCCAACTTCATCATCAACGCCTCCTCGACCCATGTCCCCGGCCATCTCGTCGGAGACGCCGCCGACCTCTACCGGGCCATGGCCGCCATCTGGGGCCAATGGCGGGGAAAGGTGGAGGTCTCGGGATTCTATCTCTCCGGATACAGCCTGGGGGGGACCGAAGCGGCCTTCGTCGGCAAGCTCGACGAGGAGCAAAAGCTCTTCGATTTTAGGAAGGTGCTGATGATCAACCCGGCGGTCAGCCTCTACCACTCGGTGGCGCGCATCGAGGCGCTCTTGGACCGCATCCCCGGAGGCCCCCGCAGGATCGGCGCTTTCTTCAACCGCGCCATGGACAAGTTCACCGCCTTCTACCACAAGGGGGATCACGTCGCCATCGACGACGATTTTCTCTTCGAGGCCTACCAGGCCCAGCTCTTCAACCGGGACGAGGAGGGTGGGCTCATCGCGGTCTCCTTCCGCATCGGCTCCGCCGCCATGATCTTCACCTCCGACGTGATGACCAACGGCGGCTACGTGGTCCCCAAGAACAAGGTCCTGCAGCACAGCGACCCGTTGCACGACTACTTCTGGACCTCCCTGCACCTCTCCTTCCTCGACTACTTCAACGAGTACTTCTATCCCTACTTCCAGAGGAAGGATCCGGGGCTCACCAAGGAGAAACTCATGGAATCTCTCTCCCTCAAGAGCATCGAAGGGTACCTCGCCGGCTGCGACAAGGTTGCCGTCATCACCAACGAGGACGACTTCATCCTGGCCCCCGGCGAGCTCGACTACCTGCGCCGGGTTTTCGGCCCGCGGCTCACGGTCTATCCCCGCGGCGGCCATCTCGGCAATCTCGAATACCGGGACAACATGGCGCAGGTGATAGCCACCCTGCGTTCGGCGAAACGATAGGAGGACCCCATGTTGCGCGTCACGCTCCGTATCTGCCTCACCTCGCTGCTCCTTTTGCTCACCGCCTGCGCGGCCTCCAACCCGCGGCTTTCCCGGGAACTTAGGCCCATGCACACGGTGGAGGAGTTCGACGGCGACGAAAGCGTCGACCACGCGGACGACCCGTGGGAAAGCTTCAACCGCAGCATGTACAAGTTCAACTACGAGGCGGACCGCTACGTCTTGCTCCCCGTGGTCAAGGGGTACGAGACCGTGGTCCCCCGCCCGGTCCGCAAAGGCATCGGCAACTTCTTCTCCAACGTCGGCGAAATAAGGACCCTCTACAACTGCATCCTCCAGGCCAAGGCGAAGAAATCCCTGGTGACCCTGGGTCGGTTCGTGACCAACTCGACCATCGGCATCGGCGGGCTCTTCGACCCGGCCACCGCCTTCGGCATGAGGCGCCAGAGCGAGACCTTCGACAGCACGCTGGCCGCCTGGGGAGTGGGAAACGGTCCCTACCTGGTGCTCCCGGTGCTCGGGCCCAACACGCTCCGCAGCAGCGGAGGGTTCGCGGTCGACGCAGGGATACGCCTGGCCGTGGTGACCGCCATCGACCCCTTTGGGGGGACCGGCGCCGCGACCCCCATCGCGTCGGGGACCAGCGGGCTGGAGGTGGTCAACATGCGCTACGGCGAACGGTTCCGCTACTACGACAGCGATTATCCGTTCGAATACTACATGGTCCGCTATCTCTTCAGCCAGCATCGCGACCTGGAGCTACCCAGGTAATGGGGGGTGCGAAGGGGGGGGCGGGGGGTAACAGGGGCTTCTGCCGGCGATGGTGCTGCTCGCCAGCCGGGGTGCGTTTTTCCTGACCGGCAGACGGCATCCCGCCTTACGCGCGATCCCGCTTCCGGTAAACGATCCCGAGCTTGTCCAGCCGCGCGCGCAGGGTGTTGGGCTTCATTCCCAACATCTCCGCCGCCGCTCCCGGGCCGTTGATCCTGCCACCGGCCATCTCCAGCACCGATTTGAAATGGGCCGCCATCGCGTCGTCGGCTTTCAGGGCGTTCGGCATCCCCGGCTCGACGGCCGCCGCCGGTAACGGCTCCCTCTCCGGCACCCGCTCCTGCTGGGGGAGCAGGGCGTCGAAGGTCAGCACCCCGCCGCGGTGCAGGATCAGCTCCCGCTCCACCAGGTTCTCAAGCTCGCGGACGTTGCCGGGCCAGCCGTACTCGGTGAGGCGCAAAAGCGCCCCCGGCGCTATGGAGGGGGGGATGGCGATGCCGAGCTCCCGGCTCTTCACCGAGACGAAGTGACGGGTGAGGGCCGGGATGTCCTCCCGGCGCTGCCTGACCGGCGGCACCAGGATCGGGAAGCTGGAGAGCCGGTACCAGAGGTCCTCCCGGAAGGTCCCTTCGGCGATCATGCTCTGGAGGTTGCGATGGGTGGCCGCGATGACCCTGATGTCGACCGGAATCGGGCGCTTCCCCCCTACCCGCTCGATTTCGTGGTTCTGCAGCACGCGCAAAAGCCGCACCTGGGCCGCCGGCGGGAGCTCCCCCACCTCGTCCAGGAAGATGGTTCCCCCGTGGGCCCGTTCGAAGCGTCCCCGGTTGTCCCCTACCGCCCCGGTGAAAGCCCCCTTCTCGTGGCCGAAGAGCTCGCTGTCGATCAGGTTTTCCGGGAGCGCGCCGCAGTTCACCTTGATGAAGGGACCGTCCCGGCGGGTGGAGGAGAAATGGATGGCGTTGGCGATCATCTCCTTCCCGGTGCCGGTCTCCCCGAGCAAAAGCACGGTGGTGTTCATGGGGGCCACCTGGCGCACCATCTCCATCACGTTTCTCAACCCGCTGTTGCCGCCGATGATCTCGTCGGGGGTTCCCGGATAGAGTTCCCGGTTCAAGAAGCGCTTGTCGTCCATCAAAACCGCCTGGTAACGGAGTACCTCCTCGTGGGCCAGCGCGTTGGCCAGCGCGATCGCGCACGGCTTGGAGATCGAGGCCAGCAGCTCGAGGTCCTCCTCGGTGTAGATCCCCTCCCCCGGCGCCCGCAGAATCAGCCCGCCCACGAACTCCCCCCTCACCCTGAGCGGAACCACCACGTCGGTCTGCCCCTGCCCCTGCGACTTGGTCGAGGCGGGGAAGCTCCGGAAGACGGGATCGTCCCAATCGATCACGAAGGGGGCCGTGAAGTTGCGGGCGACGATCTTCTCCATGGTCCCTTCCGGCAGGGGGAGGATCTCGTCGGGAAGCACCGTCCCCTTCCGGGAGGCGTGGGCAATACGCCGGACGGCGCCCAGCCGCTGGTCGATCACGAACAGGCTCAAAAGGTCCAGCGTCATGTGCTCGCGCAGGAAATCGAAGGCGCTCTCCAGCGCCTCCTTGATGTCCAGGCTGCTGAAGATCCTCAGGGTCATCTCCCGGGCGAACTGGTCGCCGGCGGCCGCCCCCCAACCGGATATCGACCCGCCCCCGTCTTCGTTTTTCCCGTCTTTGCGCACCACCGTCACCTCTCTCCCTCGAATTACCAGATTTGGAGTTTATGCCCAATACTACCATATTTTGCAATCCAGAATTGCGTAATTTTGGAATAAGACCGACCACCTGTCATGCAACTACCGGGTTTTACATGATTTATCCGGAGTGGCACGCCTGTCGCACTAGTACTCACGGATCATCACTAAGGAGGAACTATGGCGAAGCTCCTGTACGTCACCTGCAACGTCGCTTCACCGGAAAGATCGCGGACCCTTTCCCTTGGCAACGAATTCCTGGAGAGCTACCTCCGCCATAACCGCGACGACGAGGTGCACATCCTCGACCTGTACCGCGACCACATCCCCCGGGTGGACGTCGACGTGCTGATCGCGTTGGAACAGCTCGCCCGGGGGGAGGAAAACCTCCAGCTTACCGACGAGGAGCGGCGAAAGCTCACCCGGCTCTGGAGGCTGGCCGAGCAGTTCGCCCGCTGCGACAAGTACGTCTTCGTAACCCACAGCCTCAACCTCTGGCTCCCGGCTGAATTCAAGATGTACGTGGACGCCATCTGCGTCCCCGGCTGCACCTACCGGGTCACCGTCCACGGCGCGGAATCCATCGTCCCCGCCGTACCCCGCAAGTCGCTCCACGTGCATGCCAACCCGCCCTTCAGGGTGGGACGCGAGGTGGACGGCAGCGTCCCCTACCTTCGCTCCGTACTCAATTTCTTCGGGGTCTCCCCCCAGGAAACGGTGCTACTGCGGGGCGACCGCCCCGACGATGGGGACCGGCAGGAATACGAGGCGGCACGGCGCGATCTCTCGCAACTGGCCCGCCGCTTTTAGGGGGAAGAGATGGGATACGTGGTCGGGATAACCATCCTCCTCTGGCTGGTGGCGGCGGCGGTCGCGCTCAGCCGCCGGAGAGGGGGCGAGAAAATGAAAGACGACATCGAGGAGTAGGCCGCTTTCAACGGCGAAACCAGCATTAAAAGAAAAGGAGTAGTGACAATGGAAGGTAGATACCCATTCGTGAAGCTTGCGTCCCTGTCGCTTTTGGGGATTTCGTTGGCGGCCTGCGGCGGGGAGCCGCAGAAAAAAGAAACGGCGGAAACCGTCCCGGTGACGGTGGGAAGGGTCAGGCAGGTCCAGGAGAGGGAGACCGTGGCGGTAAGCGGCACCGTCTCCTCCCCCAACGCCCCCGCCAACGCCTCCTTTCTGGTGTCCGGCAAGGTGGTGTTCGTGGGCCCCCGGGAGGGGGATTTCGTTAAAAAGGGCGAGGTGCTCGCCCGCATCGACCCCACCGACTTCGCCCTCTCGATGAAGGGGGCCGCCGCCCAGGCGGCCAGCGCCAAGGCGGCCTTCGCGAAGGCCCGGAGCTCGGTCCGCCCCGAGGAGTTGGAGCAGGCCCGCATCGCCTTCGACCGGGCCGAGGACGAGTATCGCAGGATGAAGATCCTCTACGACGCCAGAAGCCTCGCCCCCAACGACTTCCACAAGTACCAGGCGGCCTACGAGTCGGCCCGGCAGCGCTACGATGAGGCCAAGCAGGGCGCCCAGCGCGAGGACAAGGACCTCGCCCTGGCCTCCTTCGACCAGGCCGACGCCCACCTGGCGGTGGCCCGCAAGGCCCTCTCCGATTCGGTACTGCGCGCACCCGCCGACGGCTACATCGCGAAGCGGATGATCGAGCCGGGGGAAACAGCGGCCCCGGGCCGCCCGGTCTTCGAGATCGTCCAGATGGACCCGGTGGAGGTGAGCGTCGGGGTGCCGGAGACCGACGTCCACCTGGTGAGGATCGGCCAGCAGGCCCAAGTCACGGTACCCGCCCTCCCCAGGAGAACCTTCGAGGGGAAGGTGCGGGTGGTCAACGTCTCAGCCGACCCCAACACGCGGACCTACATGGCGAGGATCGTGCTCCCCAACCGGGACCGCGCCCTCAGGATCGGGATGGTGGCCGAGGCGTCCATCCGCGGCGACAAGCAGGTCGCTTTAGTGACGCTGCCGGGCGATGCAGTGGTCCGCGACCCGCAGGGGGCCACCCAGGTCTACGTCTACTACCCAGACCAGAAACGGGTCTACGCGAAAAGAGTCGAGGTGGGGGCGATGGCGGACAAGAACGTCGCCATCAAGAGCGGCCTCTCCGGCGATGAGCTGATCGTAGTGGCCGGCCAGGGGAGGCTCAGAAACGGCCTGACGGTAACCGCAACCGAACAGCAGGCCGCCCGCTAACGGCGGCCAACAGGAAGGCTCACCATGAACCCGATAAAGTTTTCGCTCAAATATCCCGTCGTCACCCTGATCCTCACCTTCATGGTGGTCGCGGTCGGCGTCCATGCCTTCTTGAAGATGCAGCGGACCGAGGACCCCACCATCACCATCAGGACCGGGCTGGTGGCCGCCATGTATCCGGGCGCCACCTCCGAGCAGGTGGAGAAGCAGGTCACCAAGACCCTCGAGAAGCACATCTTCAAGTTCCCCGAGGTGCGCAAGGAGAAGACCTACTCGACCAGCCGTCCCGGCGTCGTCATCATCAACGTAGAACTCGAAGACAGCGTCAAGAACGCCGACGTCTTTTGGGCCAAGCTCCGCCACGAGCTTAACGTGGTGAAGGCCACCGAGCTCCCTGCCGGCGTCATGGGGCCGGTGGTGGACTCCGACTTCGGCGACACGGTCGCCATGCTGGTCGCCGTCCACGGTAAGCGCTACGGATACCGCGAATTGAGGGACTACGCCGACAAGATCCACGACGAGATGCGCACCGTGCGCGACGTAGGGAAGCTCGTCACCTACGGCAACCAGTCGGAAGAGATCTGGATCACCGGCTCCCTGGAGCGGGTCGCCCAGTACTTCGCCGATCCGCGCCAGATCGCGAGCGCCCTCAAGAACCGCAACGTCATCCAAAACACGGGAAACTTCGAGGCGGAACAGGCCAAGATCCCGATGAGGACCACGGGAATCTTCAACACCGAGACCGAGGTGGGGAACGTGCTGGTCGACGTCTCCAAGGACGGCCACCCGGTCTATATCAAGGATTTCGCCAAGGTCGAGCGGCGCTACCAGGACCCGAACTTCCTGGTGCGCTACGACGGCGACCCCTGCCTGCTGTTGTCGGTCGAGATGCAGAAGGGAAAGAACATCGTCGAGCTCGGCGAGCAGTTGGACAAGGTCTTCAAACGCCTCAAGGTGCTCCTCCCCCCCGACGTCAAACTGGACCTGGTCGCCAACCAGCCGGGGGTGGTCAAGGACCGGGTCGAGAAGCTCTCCCACGAGTTCCTCTTGGCCATCGTCTCGGTGGTGCTGGTCACCATCGTGCTCCTTCCTTTGCGGGTCGCCCTGATCGCCGCCCTGGCCATCCCGATCACCCTCTGCGGGACCCTGGCCGCCATGGACACCCTCGGCATCGCGCTGCACCAGGTCTCCATCGCCGCCCTCATCATGGTGCTCGGCATCGTGGTGGACGACGCCATCGTCATCGCGGACAACTTCGTCGAGCTCCTCGACCACAAGGTCCCCAAGAGCGAGGCAGCCTGGCGGTGCGCAAGCGACGTGCTGGTGCCGGTCTTGACCGCCACGGTGACCATCATCGCCTCCTTCCTCCCGCTCTTGATCCTGACCGGCTCGGTGGGCGAATTCATCATGGCGCTCCCCATCACGGTGGCCATCGCCCTGGCGGTCTCCTTCGTGGTGGCAGTCCTTTTGACCCCGATCCTCTGCCGCTTCTTCATCAAGAAGGGGCTCCACGACCACGACGCCCACCCGGAAAACGGGAAGAAGAAGCGGAGCCTGCTCGACATCTTGCAGGACAAGTACGGGGTCTGGATCACCGTCTTCATGAACCGCAAATACCTCGCCTACACCCTGGGCGGCTGCGCCTTCCTCTTCGGCGTCCTCCTCTTCTCGCAGGTGCCGCAGCAGTTCTTCCCCTCGGCAGAACGCAACCAGTTCGTAGTGGACGTATGGATGCCGCAGGGGACCCGCATCGAAGCGACCGACGCCGTGATGGGGAGGATCGAGAACGCCCTTAAATCCCGCAAGGGGGTCGCCCACTACGCCACCTTCGTCGGCCAGAGCGCGCCCCGCTTCTACTACAACGTCAACCCCCAGCAGCCCGACGGCGCCTACGGGCAGTTCATCGTCAACACCGCTTCGGTGGAGGACACCGAGCGCCTGGTGAAGGAGCTTAGGCCGCAGCTCGCGAGCGTCGCCCCCGAGGCGATGGTGATCGTGAAAGAGCTCCAGCAGGGAGCCCAGATGGAGGCGCCCATCGAGGTGAGGATCTCCGGCGACGACATCTCCGAACTGAAGGCGCTCGGCGACAAGGTACAGGGCATCCTGGAGAGCGTCCCCTACTCCCAATACGTGTACCGCGATTACTTCAACGACTCCTACATGGTGGACGTAAAGGTGAAGGACGAGCTCGCCAACCGCCTCGGGATCACCGAGGCCTCGGTATCGCAGACCCTCTCCGGCGCCTTCGACGGCGCGGCGGTCAGCACCTTCTGGGAAGGGGACCGGCCGGTGAACATCAAGTTCCGCCTGGACGCCGCCTCCCGCTCTACCTTCGGCGACATCGGCAACACCTACCTCAATTCCGACCTGACCCGCGCCCGGGTGCCGCTGAGGGCGGTGGCCTCCCTGGAGCCCGAATGGCAGACCAGCAGGATCGTGCGCCGAAACGGCGTCCGCACCCTGACCGTCCGCGCCTTCGTCAAACCGGGGCACTACGCATCCCAGCTTCTGGAAAAGGCCGGCCCGCAGATAAAGGCGCTCCCCCTGCCGTCGGGGTACCGGATCGACTACGGCGGCGAACAGCAGAACCAGGGCGAGACCTTCCCGCAGATGCTGACCGCGCTCGCCATAAGCCTGGTGGCCATCTTCCTGATCCTTCTGGTGCAGTTCAGGAGGATCTCCGAGCCGCTGGTGGTGATGGCCTCCATCCCGCTCACCCTCTTCGGGGCCATCTTCGGGCTCATCGTCACCCACAATCCCTTCGGCTTCACCGCCTTCATGGGGCTTATCAGCCTCTGCGGGATCGTTGTCAGAAACGGCATCATCCTGGTGGACTACTGCAACGAGCGCGTGGCCGAGGGGGCCACCCTGGAAGACGCCGCCCGCGAAGCCGGCGCGAGAAGGCTGCGCCCGATCTTCTTGACCACCATGGCCGCCGCGGTCGGGGTCACCCCCATGATCCTGTCGGGATCGAGCCTCTGGAGCCCGCTCGCCTCGGTAATCGCCTTCGGCCTCATCTTCTCGATGTTCTTCACCCTGCTGGTGGTCCCGGTCCTTTTCGTGGCCGTCAAGTCCCGCACCTTGAAGGTCCCCAAAGAGGGGGCGGTGGCGGCCCTGGTCCTTCTGGCCCTGGTGGCGGGGGGACGCGAGGCGAACGCCGAGCCCCTCAAGAAGGAGCTCACCGTCTCGCAGGCGGTGGAGCTCGCCCTCAAGCAGAACGCGCTCTTGGGGATCGCCCGCGCACGGGTGTCCGAAGGGGAGCAGAGAATCGTTTCGGCCAGATCCCAGTACTTCCCGCAGCTCTCCAACAACACGAAGTACATGGCGGTTTCCGACCGGCAGCTCTTAAGCATACCGGCGGGCAGCCTCGGCAACATCGCGGGAAGCCCCTTCCCCAACACCGACGCGAAGATCAAGCAGAGCTCGTCCACCATCCTCTACACGGAGACCACGCTCGGGCAGCCGACCACCCAGCTTTTGAAGATCCACGAGGCGAACGAGATCGCCAAGGCGGACCGCGGCATCGCGGCGGCCGACCTGAAGAGGTCGGAGAACGAGACCGTCCTGGCGGTGTACCAGCTCTACTTCTCGCTGTTGGTGGCCAACAGGGAGCGGGAAGCCGCCCGCGCCTCGCTCGACGCCGCCAACGCGAACCTCAAGGAGAGCGAAGACGCGGTCTCGGCCGGCAACGCCCTCGACGTCGCCCTGATCGGCGCCAAGGCCAACCTGGTCCAGAGCAAGGAGGCGCTCCTCGCGTCGGAGACCCGCATCGCGGACCTCACCTCCGAGCTGGACGACCTCTTGGGGCTCCCCGGCGACACCGTTATCGTGGTGAGCGAGGCGGGGCTTCCCGATTTCGCCACCCCGCCCAGGGAGTCTTCGCAGGACGACGTACGGGCCTTGAACGGCGAGCTTCAGGCGGCCCTGGAAACGGTGGAGAAATCGCGCCATGCCGTGCGCGCCGCCCGTTTCGAATACATCCCCGACGTCACCATCTTCGCCCGCCACGGCTACCAGGACGGCGCCCCCTTCCTCCCGTCCAACATGGGGATCTTCGGAGTGGAGGCGACCTGGAACATCTTCGACTGGGGGAAACGGCGCGGGGAGATCGGCCAGAGAAACGCCCAGCTCACCCAGGCGGAGGAAAACCTGGCCAGGATCGACAACCGCCTGAAGATCGACCTCGACAAGGCCTACCGGCGGATGGAGCGGGCGGGAATGATGGTCGAGGTGACCCGGGAGGCGCTCTCCCTTTGCCGGGAGCAGGTGCGTTTGAACGACAACCGGGTGAAGGCCGGTGCGGTCACCGCCGCCAAGCAGGCCGAAGCGGTGGCCGCCCTCAGGAAGGCCGAGATGGACGACCTGCGCGCCAATCTCGACCTGCGTCTCGCCGCCGCCGAGCTCGACCGCATCAGGGGCGTCCTCGCCTCCAACCGCTAGCACAGCACCTCCCGGTGACCTCCCCCCAAGGTCCCCGGGGGGGAGAGGGTGAGGATGGGGTACTCCTGCCCCCATCCTCACCCCACCCCTCCCCTTGAAGAGGAGGGTGAAGCCGGCGGTGCTGATACTCGCGGCCGATTAATACCAGCGGTAACGAAAAGGAGCAGTCATGGGCAACTACAGGCACCCCGGCGGGGGGAATTGGCAGAAGGGATGGCTGGGCGTCAACGAGGAAAGCCTGGTCGCCCTGGTGAGGTCCTCTCCTCTGGGGATCGTCGCCTTCGACCTGGACGGGAGGATCCTCCTCTGGAACCAAGCGGCCGAGGCCATCACCGGGTGGCACGAGGTAGAGGTGCTCGGCCTCCCGGTCACCGCCCTGGCGGACGACAACTGGGAGGAGCACGAGGCGATCAGGAAACGCACGATGAACCGGGAGGTCTTCCACTCCCTGCCGCTGCAGGCCACCACCAAGGAGGGGCGCAAGATCGTGATCAGCTACTCCTCGGCTCCCGTCTTCGATGGCGACAACCGGGTGGTGGCCACCATGGCCATAATCTACGACATCTCGGAGAAGATGCGGCTGGAGGGGGACCTCGAGGAGAGCCTGGCCAAGATGAACCGGATTCTCGACGAGACCGTGCAGTCGCTGAGCTTTGCGGTGGAGAAGCGCGACCCCTATACTGCGGGGCACCAGCAGCGGGTAGCCCAACTCGCCTGTGCCCTGGCGCGGGAGATCGGGGGGGAGGCCGAGCAACGGCTGAAAGGGATCTGGACCGCCGCCATCCTCCACGACGTGGGGAAGATATACGTCCCCGCGGAGATCCTTACCAGGCCGGGGGAGCTCTCCGCCATCGAGAGCGAGTTGGTGAAAAGCCACGCCGAGATCGGCTACCAGATCCTGCAGAACATCGAGTTCCACTGGCCGGTCCCCCTCATGGTCCGGCAGCATCACGAGCGGCTGGACGGTAGCGGCTACCCCGCCGGGCTCAGGGGGGACGAAATCATCTTCGGCGCCCGCATCCTGGCGGTCGCCGACGTGGTGGAGGCCACCTCTCCCCACCGCCCCTACCGCCCCGGCCGGGGAACGGAAAAGGCCCTGGACGAGATACGCCAGGGGCGGGGTACGGCATACGACGAAGTGGTGGTGGACGCCTGTCTCAGGCTCTACCGGCAGGGGTTTGCCTTCTCAGCGGAGAGGATTGCCGCCTGGGAAGGAATTGGCGGGAGCTGGGGCGGGCTTCGGGCGCCGGACACGGTAAAGGAGGTCGGGTGATGGAAGCGGAAGGTGCTGATCTTATATGAGCAATAAAATGAAACTGTTTGCCGATCCCGCGCGGGCCCGCTCCTACTTGAGGACACTGGGGGAACGCTTCGAAAACCCCGTGGAGATGGCCGCTTTCTTCGCCGCTTGCGACCAGGCCCAGGCCGCCTTGGTGTATGCCGTCGCCGAAGAGTTGCTTCCCGCCAGCGACCTGCAGGGCCGCCCTCAAGGGGAGCTCGAGCTGGAACTGATCAAAGAAGAGCTGAAGCTGGTGCTGGCGAAGCTCCTCACGCGAGGATCGCCCCCTCACGAGTAGTGCCCCATCGGGGCATGAGCCGGGGAGTTTCCCTCCCCCTGTCCCCTCCTCCAGGGGAGGGGAAGCTCCCCGGCCACTTTGTTTTGGCAAAGGGAGAACCGCTCTCCCGGAAAGGAAAGGGTATCGCAGCCGGGGGACCATCCCCGCCATGCGCGAGGAGATCACCACCAGCACCTGCACTCCCTGGCTTTCTGCACCAAGGGCGATAAGGCCCATTGTGCCGGGGTAAGATCGCTTCGGTTAGTTACACCGAAACTTGAGAAACCGACCGGTGACAAGAAGGTCGGTGCATGTTGAAGCGAAGATGGTTTTTCAGGCACCAGCATGTGCCGCCGCGGGGGGAGGTGAGAAGGTAACAGCTTCTGGATGAACAGATACAAACATAAAAAGCCCTGATCTCTCAGGGCTTTTGGGCAAGGCTTATTTCTTTAAGCATTCTAATGGTGCCGGAGGTCGGGGTCGAACCGACACGGGGTTGCCCCCGCTGGATTTTGAGTCCAGTGCGTCTACCAATTTCACCACTCCGGCGTTGAGTGTCCGGGGAGTATATCGGATGCCTCATTTGAGGTCAAGGAGGAAATGAGGCTGCTAATGTTTTCATTACCCGCTCCGGAGGCCAACCACCTGAAACCGCGCCCAAAGCGGCTCTACGGACATGGCGACAACCGGCGAGGATAAAAAAATTGCGGAAGGCGCAGAAAAAAAGTGTTGACTGAGAAGCGACGCTTTGCTATAAGTTGGACTCCTTCGATGGGGGGCTGTAGCTCAGTTGGGAGAGCGCTTGAATGGCATTCAAGAGGTCGTCAGTTCGATCCTGATCAGCTCCACCAAAACTAAATCAAGGGATAGGGTAACGACCTATCCTTTTTTTTGCGCCCGCCGGGACTACTCATACACCGGCGTTGGCATCTGACACTACCCGGACTATTCCTGGTTCTGTCCGCACCAAATTAAGTAGTACCCTCGATGGGGCTGTAGCTCAGTTGGGAGAGCGCTTGAATGGCATTCAAGAGGTCGTCAGTTCGATCCTGATCAGCTCCACCAAAAACAAAAACAAGGGATAGGGTTAACGCCTTATCCCTTTTTTTGCGTCCAACATCCGCCGATTCCTGCGCCGGCTCGTCACCCCGCCTTCTCCCCTCCCCCTTTTGCGGGAGGCAGGGTGAAGTAGAAGGTCGCCCCCTCCCCGGGAGCCCCCTCGGCACAGACCCTCCCGCCGTGCCGGCGAATGATCTTGTCTACCGTCGCCAGACCGATACCGAAACCGGCCTTGCTCTCGGCCCCGGGAAGCCTCCTGAAGGGGGAGAAGAGTTGTCCCGAGAGGGCCATGTCGAACCCTTGCCCATTGTCCCTGACGAAGAAGAGCTCGTCCCCGGCTCGCCGCTCGCTGCCGAACTCGACTACCGCCAGGTCCTTTTGGGCAGTGTATTTGTAGGCGTTACCGAGCAAATTTTCCAGCACCGAGCGGAGCAGGTTGGAATCGCAGTCGGCCACCAGGCCGGAGGCGATCCTGAAGTCGACCCGGCGGGAGGCATCCAGCAGCCCCATGTCAGCGGCCACCTCCCGGGCCAATTCGCTCAGGTTTACCCGCTCCCGCTTGACCTCGCTGTGTCCCGAGCGTGAAAAGGCCAGCAGGGAGCCGATCAGTTGGTTCATGGCGAGCACCTTGTCCCGCGCCACCTTTAGGAACCTCCGGCAGTCGTCATCCATCCCCGCCCCGCAGACCATTTCGATTGCCTGGCAACTGGTGCTGATCGTGTTGAGCGGCTGGCGCAGGTCATGGGAAACCATCCGGTTGAATGCTTCCAGCTCCTGGTTGACCTCTTCAAGCTCCCTGACCCTCGTTGCCAGGTCCTGGTTGAGGGCGTTGATCTGCTGCTCCATCTGCTTGCGTGCGGTTATGTCCCGCAGGGTAAGCACCGCCAGCATGTTCTTTCCTTCCCGGTCGGCCACCGGGGTGCCGCTGTAGTTGCCAATCCACTCTTTCCCGCAGTGCCGGCAGCTCACCCAGAGCTGGTAATCGACGAAACGTTCTCCCCTCAAGGCCCGAGACAGGGGCCATTGATCGAGGGGGACCGGGTTGCGCCGAAGATCGAACAGCTGGAAGCGGGAGGGGAACTCGGAAAGATGGCGGCGAATGTCCACCACGCTCTCGAACTCGTGAAGCGCCAGGGCCTCCCGGTTCATGGTGAGAAGGTTCCCTTCCATGTCCGAGATGATGACCCCTTCGGTGATCCCTTCCAGCACGGCCTCCAGTTGCAAAAGCGCACGTTCGACCTCGGCCTCGAGCCGCCTGGTGTCGGTCATGTCGAAGGCGAGCCCCCCCACCAACTCGAGACGCCCGTCAGGGCCCGGGATGGGAAACTTACTCACCATGAGGTAACGCTCCCCCTCCCCTGCCGGACGCACCACTTCGAAGGGGGTGTCGCTGACCCCTTTTTCCAGTACTACGCGATCGCTCTCCCTGAACTGGGCAGCCAAGGGGGGAGGGAACACCTCTTCCCCCACCTTGCCGATGAGATCCTCGACGGAAACCGTGAAGAGGCTTCCCATGTGACGGTTGGCAAAGACGTAGCGCCCCTCGGTATCCTTCATCCAGGCGGCGGCGGGAAGGTTGTCCATGAAGGCGCCGAAGAGCTGCTGGCTCGCATGCAGCGAGTCCAAGGTCGTCTTGAGCTCCCGGTTGAGCTCACCCACCTCGCGACTTCTCGCCAGCACCTCGGACGCCGCCCTGTCGAGCCCCCCTTCCGGGGCCGATGCCGCCGATCCCGGCGCCGCTTCGTTCTTGACCACGAATTCGGTGACATCCTGGACCCGATGAATGATCCAGGCGACGTCGCCACGACTCCCCAGCACCGGGGCGTTGATGGGACTCCAGAAACGGACCAGGTGGCCGCCCCCTTCCGATGCGGGGGGCTCGATGTCATACCTGGTGATCGGCATGGTATCCGGGCGCCGGGTCTGAATGACCCGCCGCAGGGAGGCGATGAGATCGGCCAACCCGGTCCCCTCCCCTCCCTCGTCGTCACGGAAGACGTCGTGAATACCGAGGCCGGCGATCTCCTCCCGTAAGGTCAAGGTGGCTTTCAGGTAGGCCTCGTTGACCGCAACGATGACGAACTCGCGGTCGAGGACCAGGCAGGGGTCGGGCACGGCTTCAAACAGGGCACGAAAATCAGGAGGAGCCGGCGGCTCCCGGCGTCCCCGCAGGGAAATGTCGCGCAGCTTTCGTATCCGGTCGGGACGGATCATCGGACACCTCACGGGCCGGCCGCAGGAACCACGGCACGGCGAAGTCCACCTCTTCATTCTACACATTTCGGCCCCATGAGACATCCCCCCCTTATCGCTCCCATGAAGACCACCGCCCGGGGCTGCGAAGCGCTTTTTGTGGGGGGGATGTACCTACCCCTGCCGACTCATCACACGTGGGCCACGAAGGTCGCAGTCGGGGAGATCAGCTAAGGGAGCCCCCCCTCTCCCTCCGGGAGAGGGCCAAGGTGAGGGAAGGTTCGCGAGGGTCGGGCAAAGTGGGGATCGTAACGGACCAAGCTGGAGACTGGGGGAAGGGAAAGAAAAAGACCCGCCCCGATTATCCCGGGCGGGTCCTGAAAATGGAAGGTGGGCTAGTTGACGGCCTTGACCTGGGCGGCCCTGGCCTTCGCTTTACGCTTTGGCCCCCTGGCGCTCGCCACCACCGTCTTACTCCGCGGCTTACGGGCCACCATGGACATCTTCATCTTCCGGATCTCTTTTTTCACGTTGGTCATGTCGCGATTGAGACCGAGCACGTTCAACCGGAGGTTGGTGATCTGGATGGCCAGCTGCTCGTTGCTCGGTACGTAGGGAGCGGACTGCGGCGGGGGCGGAACCATCCGCGAAGTATCGGAGCGACCGTAGGTATAGCTGACCGGCGGCCTGGTCGAGGAAGTCCTCGAGCCGCCGTTGGCGGTCACGTCATCCTTACCCGCCCCCTGAAGGGAGGAGGGTTTGGGGAGCTGCGATTTCGAGTTGATATCCTGCTCGGAGGGGGTGAGATCGGTATCTACTTTGGTGGCGTCCGGCCTTCCGAAAGACAGAGAGAGTCCCCCATCGGCATGGACGGGAACTGCGTAAAGGGCAAGGGCTAGGACGGCAACGAGCAGGGTACGAATCTTATGTCTCATTCTGACTCCTGTGAAGATTATTGGTGCCGGTCAGGGCAGAGGGATGCTGAGAAGGGAGCCTGATTATATTGGTTGGCGCTCAGCTGAGCAAGCAATATCTTTTATCAAATAGGGAAAGAGTGGTCGGTGAGTACCAGCCGGTGGGTTTGTTATCGGCAGTCAATTCTACAACTTTAGGAGCACTCCCTCGAGAAGACCTGAGTCACTGATCTTGAAGGTCCGGAAGCCAAAGTTCCTCATGGTCGCCAGCACCACCAGGAGCCCGGCCACGATCAGTTCCTCCCTGCCCGGCTCGAGACCGGGGACATCGAGGCGCTGTTGCGGGGTCAGGGGAAGGAGCAGCCGATAGATCCTCTCCACCTCGGCGAGAGGAACGGGGTGGTTGTTGAGTTTGCGGTAGTCGAAATCGGTCAGGGAGAGCTGGATCGCCCCCAGCGAGGTGGCGGTCCCCGCTGTCCCGACCAGGGCCGCTCCACGGAACCGCTCGCCGAACCCCTCCCTTTCGAGCTCGGCCCGGAAGCGGGCAAGTTCCCGTTCGATCTTGTCCGCCATCTCGTAAGGCCCCGGCTTTCCCTCGGTGAGCCTCACCACGCCGATGGGAAGGCTGCGGGAAAAAACGAGCTCTCCGCCATGGGCCAGGGTGTACTCGGTACTTCCTCCCCCCACGTCGAAAACCGCCACGTCCCCCTCCCGCTCATCCAGGATGGAGCCGACTCCTACCAGGGTAAGGCGAGCCTCCTCGGCCCCGTCGATCACCTCGAGACGGATCCCGGTCTCCCGCTCGACCCTCAGGCAGAATTCGGTCCCGTTGGCGGCATCCCGCACCGCACTGGTCGTAACCGCCCTCACCTTCCCGACCCGGTGACGGTCCAACTCCTCGGCAAAAAGCCTGAGGGCGGCCACCGTGCGCCCCTCGGCCTCTGCGGAAAGGCCACGCTCGCGGGTGAAGCCGCCCCCCAGCCTGGTGATGATCCTCTTCAGCAGGACCACCCGGTACGGGTCGCGATCGGCGATCAACAGGCGGGCGGTGTTGGTTCCCAGGTCAATCGCTGCTACCGGTCGATCCATCGCTCAATCCCCTCTTCTCGTCGATTACCGAGCAACTCAGCCGGGCAACGGTGGCAAAGCTCGCGATCATGTCATTGAACAGCAGGCCGGCGACGATCCCGCATTTTCCGCTTTTCAACCGGCGCAGGTGGCTTTGATGCAGCTCGTCCTCCAGGGCCGCCAGGGCCCCCTTCAGCTCGTGCACCTCTCTTCCTTCGCTTCTCTCCTGGAGCACCTCGTTGGCGAGGAGCAACGCCTCCCCGACCTTGGCCGCAAACCGCTTGATCTCGTCCATGGCCGTGCCGGAGAAGCGCAGCCGCTCCTCCTTCTTGCGGACCACGTAATCGAGCACCCGCTCCACCTGGTCCCCCACCGACTCGATCTGGTTGACCATCTGGAGCATGGCGGGGATCTCCACCGCGCGCTCGACCGAGAGCTTCTCGCGGGAAAGGGTGATCAGGAACTGGGACAGGTCGCGGTTGAGCACGTCGAGCACCAGCTCCTTGTCCCGGATCGAGGAGGCCACCTTGGGATCGTACCCGTCGAAGAGGGAAACGAGGTCGCGGTACATCGCGAGCGACATCTGGAACATGCGCCCGAGCTCCATCCAGGCCTGGGCCAGCGCGATGGTGGGGGTCTTGATCACCCTGACGTCGATGAAGCGCGGCCGCGGCTCGCTATCGGCCCGGCGGGTCGGGAGCAGGGTCTCGGCCGAGCGGGCAAAGAAGCCGATCAAGGGGAGGAAGATCACCGCGCTGGAAACGGTGAAGAGGGTGTGGGCGTTGGCGAGATGACGGGCCATCCCCGGATGCACCGAGGCCCCGAACCTTTGGGAGGTGGCGGCATGGTGCCACTCGGCCAGGTTTCCCGGTGAGACGAAATCGACCGCCCGCAGGAAAAACGGGAAGAAGATCAGGGCCAGCGAGATGGCGGCACCGTTGATGGCGAGGTAGATGACGACGGCACGTTTGGCCGTCTGGCTTCCGCCGATGGAGGCGATGAGCGGTATGAGGGAGGCTCCGAGCACCTCCCCCACCACCATGGCGATGGCACCGTCGTAGGGAATCACCCCCGCCGAGGAGAGGGCGATGACAAGCCCCAGGGTGGCGCTGCCGGATTGCACCAGGAAGGTGATCAGGGCACCGAGCAGCACGGCCATCAGCCGCAGGGAAAGGAGATTTTGCTGCAGCCCCGCCAAAAGTGCGCTGTTTCTAAGCGGCAGGCAGGCCTCCTCCATCATGGAGAGTCCGAAGAAGACCAGCCCGATCCCCAGAAGGAGGATGCCGAAGTTGGCGACCCTCCTCCGGCGGGAAAAGAAGGAGAGGAGGACACCGAGGCAGATGGCGGGGAGAGCTAGCTCCGCGACGCGGAAGGCGATGAACTGGATGGCGAGGGTGGTGCCGATCCCGGTCCCGAGGAGGACTCCGAGGGCCTGGTAAAGGGAGAGGAGACCGGCGTTGACGAGCCCCACCACGAGGACCGAGGCGGCGCTACCCGACTGGAGCAGCGACGAGAGGCAGGAGCCGATGAGAGGAGCGGTCAGCCGGTTTCCCGCCCCCCGCTCCAGCAGCCTGCGCAGGCGTTCCCCGGTGGCCTTCTGCAATCCCTCCGACATCGTTCGCATGCCGTAGACGAAAAGGGCCAGGCCGCCCAGGGCGGTGAAGAGCAGATTGAGGTCGATATCAGGTAATTTCAAGGTGCTGACCATACTCCCGGACGCTTTTTCGCATCCTCATGAGTGTCACGCGGTGCCATAACAAAGCGGGCGCCAAGGCCCCGGTAAAAGGAGCAACGAGGCGCCCGCCAAAAGAGCAGGTATCGAGGGAGACGACCTGAACGCGGAGCTCTGGGGCGAGCAGCGCCGCAGGCGGTGGACCACCATGCCGCCACCCCAATCTCAACCTATATCAGGCGTGGATCCGTTACCCGGAAACTTTTTCTTTCAGTTCCTTTCCGACCTTGAAGAAGGGAAGCTTCTTCGCCTTCACCGAGATCGACTCGCCGGTCTTGGGGTTCCTGCCGGTATAAGCGTCGTACTCCTTGACCACGAAACTACCGAAGCCCCTGATTTCTATCCGGTCCCCGGAAAGAAGCGCTTCCGTCATGGAGTTGAAGACGGTGTTGACAACTTCCTCCGCCTTTTTGAAGGAGAGGGTCTTTTTTGCGGCGAGAGTCTCGATCAGTTCCGACTTGTTCATGGTCGTCCTCCTGCTTTCCCCATTTAAAATGGTGCTAACAACACCCTTTTAGGTACTTTTTGGCGAGGAATTTCGCTTCCTCCTGGCGCCCCTGACTGCTCAGAACCGGCACGAGCCGCTCGGCCGCCGCCTTGGCCCACAACGGATTGGTCACCAGCTTGGACCAGGCGTCCAGAGCCGCGTTTTCCTCCCCGGCGTTGTGGAGCAGATCGCCGAGCATCAGCTGTGCCGTTTCGGTCAGGATGTCCATCTCGATCATCTTCTCGGTCGCCTCGATAGCGAGGGGGTGCCTCCCGGTATCGGCGAGCAGGTGAACGAGCGCGAGGTGGGTGGCGGGGTTACGGGGGCTCAGTTCGAGAGAACGCCCGAGCAGCCGCTCACACTCATGAATGTTCCCTGCCCTATACATTATAAGAGCGATCTCGTAGATGACAATGTCGTTATCGCCAGAAACTAGCATTTCCTTTAGGATTTTGAGCGCCTGGGGGTCGTTTCCATCATGAATGAGGAGGTAGGCTTTAATAAATTCGGGCCCCAAAGTGGCGTAACGTTGCGGAAGATCGCCAGGTAGGGGCTGCACCAGGAGCGAGAAACGCTCCTCCTCGGAAATGTCGAGTTGGACCGCGTGATCGGGGGGAAGCTCCTCGCGGCGATCGTCCTTGCAGGAGCCGCATGCCGCTCCGCCGTGAGCATGTCCCTGAGCCCTTTCCCTGGCCGGTGCCGGCTGGCCAGCGGGCTGACCAAGTTTCTGTATCTTCTGGCGGGCCACCCCCTTGATCGACTCGTCGGAGGCCAGTTCGCAGGCGAGGGTGTAGTGGCCGATGGCCTTTTCGAGGTCACCCGCGCGGGCGGAGTGGTCCCCTTCCTCGATGTTCAGTTCGCCAAGGCGGTCACCGGCGGTCCTCATGCCGGCGAGGATGGCGTCGCGATCCGCGGCCGCGTCGGAGGGGCAGCAGGCGAGCGCCTCTTCGAAATCGATGCGGGCGTCGGCATAACGCTCGCCGGCCAGGTACTTCTCCGCTTTGGCCATCAGGCTCTTGTGGTCCTTCTTGCCACCGAACAGTTTGGAAAAAAAAGACATCAGACTCCCCCTCGTTGAATTGATTTGTATCTGAAAGCTGCAAAATAGCTTTCGATTGGCAAGAGCAAGAAAAAAGGTCTGCGCCCCTACCGGACCTCCCGCTCGAGGAGATGGTCAGCCTCACGCCATCCTCCCTTTCGAGGAGATGGTCACCCCCCCGACATCCCCCCCTTGGAGAAGATGGCCAGCCCCCCCGCGTTCCCTCCCTTCAAGGGGAGGGTCAGGGTGAGGATGGGGTAACGACTCAATCCGCCCTTACGAGCTCCGTCACGCTTTCCAGGTGATAGGTCTGCGGGAACATGTCGACCGGCTGCGACCGCACCACCCGGTAGCCGCCGGCGCTCAAGGTTCCCAGGTCGCGGGCCAGGGTAGCCGGGTCGCACGAGACATATATAATATGCTCCGGTTTCAGCCGGGGGATCTCTCCGGCAGCCTCCACCCCGGCGCGGGGAGGATCGAGGACCACCAGGTCGAAGCGCTCTCCCCGGTTGGCAATCTTCCTCACCGCGGCCGCGACGTCGCTCACCCGGAAGCCGGCATTGGCGACCTGGTTGGCGGCTGCGTTGGCCACGGCGTCCTCGATCGAGGGGGCGTACCCTTCCACCCCGGCGACCTCTCCGGCATAGGTAGCGAGCGGCAGGGAGAAATTCCCGTTACCGCAGAAAAGATCGAGCACCCGCTCTCCCCCGCGAAGCCCCGCCCACTGGACCACGGTCCGGATCAGCTGAAGGTTCTGGGCGTAATTGACCTGGGAGAACCCGCCGCGGCTGAAGCGGAGAACCAGCCCGTCGCGGGCGTTCAAAAGGTCGGCCGGGATCCGGTAACGCAGGGCCTCGATGCCGAACACCGGCTCCGGCGCTCCCCGCTCTCCCTGGCGCAACAACACCCCGCCGATCGACGGGAGATCGGGCCGGGCCTCCTTGAGCCTCCTCGCCAGGGCATCGGCGTTCCTCCCGCGGTAGTGCACCACGGCAAGCCCCTGCTCGTCATCCCCCATGGAGAGGTCAATCTGCGGGATGAACCCCGCCTCCCCCAGGCCGGCCAGCAGCGACCGGAGCTCGGCAGTCATCCGGTTAAGGAGCGGGTGGGCGATCGGGCACCCTTTAGGGCAGTCGACGACCTGGTGGGAACCGGACTTGAAAAAGCCGGCCTGCAAGACGCCACCTTCACGGGCCATCTTGATCTGGATGCGGGAGCGGTAGCCTAAGGCGTTCGGGGAGGCGATGACGGGGAGGATCTCCATCTGGCCGAGTTTCCCGATGCGGCGCAGGCTGTCGGCGAAGATCTCGCCCTTCTGGCGCACCTGCTCCGGATAGGGAAGATGCTGCCAATGGCAGCCGCCGCAGACACCGAAAAGAGGACAGGGAGGGTCCGTGCGAAGGCCGGAGGGAACCTCGAGTTCGAGAAGCTCCCCTTCGAGGTAGGAGCGTTTCTCCTTCATAACCCGCACGCGGGCGCGGTCCCCCGGGGCGGTAAAGGGAACGAAACAGGCCTTCCCTTCCACCCGGCCGAGGCCGGAGCCGCCGTAACATAACTTTTCTATCGCTACGGAAATATCAGCCATTCGCGCGGGGTGGGACGAAAGATTTTCGACGGGAACGGAGACGGGCCAGTTCGGAGTGGACCAGTTTACGCGGAAAGGCACCGGAATCGAGGTAGCGGCCCGAGTGATCCAGGAATTTTTGGATGACCTGGTTCACGGTGTCGGAGACCGCGTCGGTGGGAACCCCCTGGTGCTCGACCTGCTTCTGGAACTGGACCTTCGCCCCGAGCAGGCGGGAAGCGGTCTCGAATTCGGCGGGGTCGTCGAAGAGATCGGGAGTGAGGTCGACCTCGCAGCAGATCTCCAGGCGGACCTGGTGGTAATCGCCGAAGTAACGGCGGCTGGCATCGAAGAAGCGGAGAGTAAGCCCGTTGGAGAGCGGGACCTCTCGGATAAGTTTTTTCATAAGTAACGCTACCCCTTGAAAATTCCTGTTATTTTTAGCATGTTATGCTTGTCGATGTAAATAGGGGATGAAACGGAGGCGGTTAAAGTCCCTTGAGGATAAAAGCGGCTTGCATTTTCCGGTAATTATTTGTAGAGTTGCTGATTGTTGAAAAGACGCCAATGAACGGCCAGGAGAAAAAATGAGCAAGGAAGAAGCAATCGAGGTCGAAGGGACGGTCATTGAACCGCTTCCCAACGCGATGTTCAAGGTGAAGCTGGAAAACGACCACATGGTGCTCGCGCACATTTCGGGCAAAATGCGTAAGTTTTTCATCAAGATTCTGCCGGGCGACAAGGTAACCGTGGAGCTCTCTCCCTACGACCTTAGCCGCGGACGCATCACCTATCGCGCTAAATAACAAGCCCTCCCAAAGCAGACACCGGCGTACGTCCCAGCCCTCCTCCGAGTTCCGCTTCAGCAATTAAACGGACGATAAGGACCAGCACAGGCTCATCTGCATTCTACCCCGGGGATACGCCAAGTATTTAAATTTGTTAATTTTACACCCTATAAAGAAGGAAGCGACATGTACACTGCAGCGGACCTGAGAAAAGGACTGAAGATCACCCTCGACAACGAGCCGTACATCATCACCCACTTCGACTTCGCGAAGCCGGGCAAGGGCCAGGCCCTCTACCGCACCAGGTTGAAGAACATGATCAGCGGCCTTACCATGGACCGGACCTACCGTTCCGGTGAGACCTTCGAGCCCGCCCACCTCGAGGACCGCAGGATGCAGTACCTCTACCAGGAGGACGATCACTGCGTGTTCATGGACACCGAGACCTACGAGCAGATCCACATCAGCGAAGCCGCCATGGGGGACGCCAAAAACTACCTGATCGACAACCTGATGGTGGACGTGCTGATCTTCAGGGAAAAGGCGATCGGCGTGGACGTCCCCAACTTCGTCAACCTGCGCGTGACGCAGACCGACCCGTGGGTCAAGGGTGACACCTCCGGCTCCGACTCCAAACCGGCTACCGTCGAGACCGGCTACGTGCTGCGCGTTCCTCCCTTCATCGAGGAAGGCGAGCTGATCACCATCGACACCCGCACCGGCGAGTACTCCACCAGGGTCAAGGAGTAGGCATGGATGGGAACTGGACCCTTGCCCGGCGGCGGAGCAATCTGACCGGGCGGGGGGCCATCATCACCAGCATCAGGAATTACTTCCAGCAAAAGGGGTATCTCGAGGTCGAGACCCCTTTTCGCATTCCTGCGCCCGCGCCGGAGGCCCAGATCGAGGCCATCCCCTCGGCCGGCTGGTTCCTCCAGACCTCGCCGGAGCTCTGCATGAAGCGGATGCTTTCCGCCGGTTATCCCCGCATCTTCCAGATCTGCCGCTGCTGGCGTGAGGGAGAGCGCGGGGTAAGGCACCTGAGCGAGTTCACCATGCTCGAATGGTACCGGGCCGGGGCCGATTACCGCCACCTGATGGATGAGACCGAGGAACTGGTACGGGCCGCCGCGGGCTCCCCCAGGATCACCTATCGCGGGCTGGCCATCGATATCGCCTCTTCCTGGGAGCGGATCACCGTTCGCGACGCCTTCCGTCTCTATGCGGAAATGGAGATGGAGGAGGCCCTTAGGCGGGGCATCTTCGACCAACTGATGGTGGAAAAGATCGAGCCTCGCCTGGGAATCACCACCCCCTCCTTCATCTACGACTACCCTGCCAGTTGCGGCGCCCTTGCCCGGCTCAAAGAGGACGACCCCACGGTCGCCGAGCGGTTCGAGCTGTACATCGGCGGGTTGGAAATCGCCAACGCATTCTCGGAGCTGACCAACGCCACCGAACAGCGTGCCCGTTTCGAAGCGGAAGCCGCCGAGCGTGCGGCCATGGGAAAGGCGAGCTACCCGGACGCCGAGAAATTTCTCGCCGCCCTCCCCTCCATGCCCGCATCAGCCGGCATCGCCCTCGGCATCGATCGCCTCGTCATGGTCCTCCTCGACGCCGACAGCATCGACGACGTCGTTGCCTTCACTCAGGAAGAGCTCTAGCAGTTTCTCCGCTAACCAACCGCTCCCTGTCCTTCTCTGAAGGAGAAGCTACCTTCTTTCGATACCCATCACCTCCCTCCAACCTCGCCTCACCCTCCTTCGTCAACCACAAATGCCTAACCGGTTGACAACACCTTTTCTCCGTGCTACATGACCGGTGGGAGGATTTCATGGAACAATTTATCAACGAAGTGGCTGACAAGGTAATCAAGGGTGGAAGCATTACGCCGGAGGAGGCGCTGCGCCTTTCCGAGGCCGAAGGCTCCGCCGTATTCGATCTTTTCCGCGGCGCGACCCGCATCAAGGAGCAGTTCGTCGGCAACGACGTCCATCTCTGTTCCATCATCAACGCGAAATCCGGGCGCTGCGCCGAGGACTGCGCCTTCTGCGCCCAATCGAGCCATCACAATACCGACGCACCCGTGTACGGACTGGTCCAGGAAAAAGCCATGGTCGACGGTGCAAGGCAGGCGGAAACCATGGGCTCCGCCTGCTACGGCATCATCACCAGCGGCACCACGGTAAAGGGACAGGAGCTGGAGAACATCCTGGCCGCGCTGCGCCGCATCCGCAAGGAAACCGCGATCCTCCCGTCCTGCTCGCTCGGGATCATCGACGAAGAGACCGCGTTCAAGCTCAAGGAAGCCGGGATGGACACCTACCATCACAACCTCGAGACCGCGGAAAGCTTCTTCCCTTCCATCTGCACGACCCACGACTACCAGGACGACGTCAACACCGTCCGCGCCGTCAAGAAGGCGGGAGTCAAGGTCTGCTCGGGCGGGATCTTCGGGCTCGGCGAAAGCGCCGCCCAGCGGATCGAAATGGCCTTCACCCTCAAAGAGTTGGACGTCGATTCCGTCCCCATCAACTTCCTGAACCCCATCGACGGCACCAGGATGGAGGGTGCATGCAACTTGACCGCCATGGATTGCCTCAAAACCATCGCGCTCTACCGCTTCATCCTTCCCGGCAAACGGATCACCATCTGCGGCGGTCGTGAAAAGAACCTGCGCGACCTGCAATCGTGGATCTTCTTCGCCGGCGCCAACGGCACCATGATCGGAAACTACCTGACCACGCTCGGGAGAAACGTCGGCGTCGACCTCAAGATGTTCGAGGACCTCGGCCTCTCGACCGTCATGTGCGAACACTGAACCAGGGGGAACTCCATGGCTGCCAAAGCAATCTTCATTACCGGTACCGATACCGGGGTAGGGAAATCCATCGCCTCGGCGGTGATCGCACGGCTGCTCAGCAACCGCGGCCTTTCCGTCGGGGTCATGAAGCCGATCACCAGCGGTTGCATCGAACGGGACGGCAGACTGGTCTCGGAAGACGCCGACCTGCTTGCCTTCGGAGCCGAAATCGAGCTTGAGCCCGACTGCACGCCGTATCTGCTCAAGGCGCCGCTCGCCCCCTCGCTGGCAGCATCGCTGGAAGGAGTCAGGATCGACTTCCAGGTCATCAAGGAGGCCTACCAGCGTCTTTCGGAGCATTTCGACTACCTCATCGTGGAAGGGGCCGGAGGCCTCATGGTCCCCATCGCCGGCGGCCTGCTGATGGCCGACCTCGCCCAGCAGTTGGGCCTCCCCCTGGCGGTGGTCGCCCGGCCGAACCTGGGGACCGTCAATCACACCCTCCTGACCACTTTCGCCGCCCGGACCATGGGGATCGAGGTGAAAGGCGTCATCGTCAACCGCCTCCCCGAGCATCCGGACCAGGCCGAGCAATCCGCTCCCCACCTTATCTCGTCCCTCTCCGGCGCGCTTCTGCTCGGGGAATTCCCGGACGTGAAGGGAGCCAACGACCGTGAAGTGGTAGAAGGCGTTGTGCGCGAGCTCGAAAAGGATCCCGCCACCGCCATCATGCTGAGGGAGATGTTCGAGTAAACCGTAGTCGCTTGGAAAGCAATACCCCTCGCCCCTTTAGGGGAGAGGGTATATTTATCAGGTAAAGCCTTCGGCCGCCCTCACCGCACACGGCGAGGGGACCACCGCTGAAAGGGAAAAAACGTTGAAAGAACTCGATACCGCGACACTGAGAAAATACGACTCCGATTATCTCTGGCACCCCTTCACCCAGATGAGCGAATGGGAAGGGGCCGACAATATCGTCATCACCAAAGGCGAGGGATCGTACCTCATCGACTCCGACGGCAACCGCTACCTCGACGGCGTCGGCGCCATCTGGACCAACGTTCACGGGCACTGCAAGGCGGAGATCAACGAAGCCATCAAGAAGCAGGTCGACCGGCTGGAACACTCCACCCTGCTCGGCCTCACCAACGACCGGGCGGCCATGCTCGCCAAACGCCTGATCGACATCGCCCCGGAAGGTCTCTGTAAGGTCTTCTACTCCGACAACGGCTCCACCGCCGTCGAGATCGGCGTCAAGATGGCCTTCCAGTACCAGGCCCAGACCGGCCACCCGGAAAAGACCAAGTTCATCGCCTTCGACAACGCCTACCACGGCGACACCGTCGGCTCCATGAGCGTCGGCGGGATCGACATCTACCACGCCGTCTATTCCCCTCTCCTCTTCCCGACCATCAAGGCCCCGGCTCCCTACTGCTACCGCTGCAAGCTCTCCCCCGAAGGAGACTGCACCCGCTGCGGCCTCCTTTGCCTCAAAGAGCTCGAACGCCTGATGGAGCAGCACGCCCACGAACTGGCCGGCCTCGTCATCGAGCCCGCTGTGCAGGGCGCGGGCGGCATGCTCGTGCAGCCGGAAGGGTTCCTCAAAGGGGTGCGCGAACTGTGCGACCGCTACGACGTCCTCATGATCGCCGACGAGGTGGCGGTGGGCTTCGGCCGCACCGGCTCCATGTTCGCCTGCCAAAAGTACGGCATCACTCCCGATATCATGGCACTGTCGAAAGGGATCTCCGCCGGCTATCTGCCGCTGGCCGCCACCCTCACCACCCGCAAGATCTACGACGCCTTCTGGGGCGCCTATGCCGATCTCAAGACCTTCTTCCACGGCCATACTTTCACCGGCAACCCGATCGCCTGCGCGGCGGCACTGGCCAGCCTCGACCTCTTCGAAAACGAGCGCCTTCTGGAATCGCTTCCTGCCAAGATCCGCTACATCGACGAGCGCCTCCAAAAACTCGCCGCCCTTCCCCACGTCGGGAACGTCCGCCAGGAAGGGATGATCGGCGGCATCGAGCTGGTCGCCGACAAGGAGACCAAGGCGGCATACCCGTGGGAAGAGCGGGTCGGGGTGCGGGTCTGCCTGGAAGCCCGCAAACACGGCATTTTCCTCCGCCCCCTGGGCAACGTGATCGTCATCTTCCCGCCGCTCTCGATTTCGCTTGATGAGCTCACCCTGCTGATGGACGGCATCGAGGCCTCCATCCTCACCGTGACCGGCTAGTCCCGCATTCCTCTCTCCGGCTATAATTACGCTGGAATACCGACAACAATTCCATTAAGATAGCCAGTTCGGAAAAGGTTGTTTCAGCTCGCCCCTCGCCCCTTTGGGGGAGAGGGGCGAGCTGAAAGGGCAGTTTTTTTAAATCCTCCCTCACCCGCCCTTCGGCCACCCTCTCCCCTAAAGGGGCGAGGGGATCAATCGTCTCTTCGTAAGGAGGGGCAGGGTGAGGATAGGGTTCCTCTGCATCTATCTAATTCAAGGAGATCGGAATGGATCTTATCGATAGCCACGCCCATATCTACGGGGAAGAATTCGCCCACGACCTCCCCGGCGTCCTGCAGCGTGCCAAGGACGCCGGGATCACCACCATCATGGTGATCGGAGCCGACATGGAGTCGAGCGTGCAGGCCCTGGAGCTTGCCAACGCCCACGACAACATGTACTGCGCGGTCGGCATCCACCCTCACGACGCCGAAGGGGTAACCGAAGAGGATTACCAAAAGATCCGCGCGATGGCGCTCGCCAACCCGAAGGTGGTCGCCATCGGCGAGGTCGGCCTCGATTTCTACCGCGACCGTTCGCCGAGGCACCTCCAGGAGGAGGTGTTCCGCCGCTTCATCAGGATGGCGCGCGAGCTCAAACTCCCCCTCGTCATCCACGACCGCGACTCCCACGACCGCATCATGGCGATCCTCAAGGAGGAAAAGGCCGAGGAGATCGGCGGCGTCCTCCACTGCTTCTCCGGCGACGTGGAAATGGCCCGGGAATGCATCGCGATGAACTTTGTCATCTCCATTCCCGGCACGGTGACCTACCCCTCCAACGAATCGCTCAGGGAGGTGGTGCGCGCAGTGAAGATCGAGCAACTGCTGGTGGAAACCGACTGCCCCTACCTCACCCCGGTCCCCCATCGCGGCAAGCGTAACGAGCCCGCCTACGTGAGACTGACCGCCGAAAAGGTGGCGGAACTGAAAGGGCTCTCGCTGGAAGACGTAGCCCGCATCACCGCGCTCAACACCCGGAGGGTGTTCGGTATCGAGGCGAATGCTGAGCGAAGCACCATCGCGTACATGATCCGCGATTCCCTCTACCTCAACATCACCAACCGCTGCTCGAACCGCTGCACCTTCTGCCCCAAATTCGATGATTTCATCGTGAAGGGACACGAACTGAAACTCGCCCATGAGCCGAATTTCGGCGAAGTGATGGAGGCCATCGCGGGCCACGATAATTTCAAGGAAGTGGTCTTCTGCGGCTACGGCGAACCGCTCGTCAGGCTCGACCTGGTGAAGGAAGTGGCCCGCGAGCTGAAAGGCCGCGGCTTCACCGTCAGAATCAACACCGACGGCCAGGCCAACCTGGTGCATGGCCGCAACATCCTCCCCGAACTGGCGGGCATCGTGGACGTCCTCTCGGTCAGCCTCAATGCCGCCGACGCCGTGACCTACCAGAACCTCTGCAACACACCGTTTGGCGAGGCCGGTTTCCGTGGGGTCTGCGACTTTCTGAAGGAAGCCACCCGCCACATCCCTAAGGTGGTGGCGAGTGCGGTCACCGTCCCCGGGCTCGACGTGGAAAAGGTAAGGGAGCTCGCCCTCTCCCTCGGCGTCGAATTCAGGGAACGTGAGTACGCCGAGGTTGGTTAGACCGGCGAGAATATAGTGGTATCATTAGGTAATCCAAAGTGCCGGGTTCCTATTTGCCAGTACCTCTGTCCCACGGGGGGGTAATGGAAGGTTGTCAGTCAGGTTGGAACTTTTAATGCGATTGCAGGGAGGGCCCGCGCCATGCGGATCAACAAGAAAATCCTCGGCTGGACCTCACTGGCCATTGTCGTCATCATCGCTGGGATCCTGATCGGACTCCCCCCGCTCGTCAAGTATCTCGCCATCAAGAACATCGACGAGAAAACCGGCCGCAAGTCCACCATCGCCGACCTCTCCATCAATCCGTTCACGCTCCGGGCCGAAATAAAGGGCTTCCGGCTCCAGGAAAAAGGGAGCGGGGCGACCTTCACCTCGTTCAGCTCAGCGAGCGTCTCCATCAGCCCCCTCTCCCTCCCCAAACGCGCCGTCATCGTGAGGGAAATTCACGTCGTCTCCCCCTACGTCCACATCGTGCGGGATGCCGTGAACCACTACAACTTCTCGGACCTCGTGACGCCTTCGCCGAAGGAGCCGAAGAAAGAGAAGGAGAAGGCAACCCTCTTCTCCCTCAACAACATCATCATCTCCAAGGGGAGCATCGACTTCGAAGACAGCGCGATCTCTCCGGCGAAAAACCATCGCCTCCGCGGCATCGAGATCGCCCTCCCCTTCATAAGCGACCTGCCGTACCTGGCCGACCGCTACGTCACTCCGCGTCTCAAGGCGGAGGTTAACGGCTCGCCCTTCGAATTCCAGGGGAGGCTCAAGCCGATGGCCAAGGCGGTGGAGGCCACCCTCGACCTCCATGTAAAACAGGTCGATATCCCCTTCTATCTCGGGTATCTCCCCTTCCCTCCGCCGGTCAAGGTGGTCTCCGGACAGTTCAGCAGCGACCTCGAAGTCGGCTACCGGGTCGATGGGAAAAAAGGCCCGGATTTGACGTTGAAGGGAGCCATCGGACTCGACAAGGCCTCGGCCCGCGAGTACGGGGGGGCGCCGCTGGCTTCCGTGGAGCGGCTGGCGGTCAAGGTGAACAAGGCCTCCCTCTTCACCAGGGTCATCGACATCACCTCGGCCGAGATGGAGGGATGGGAGCTCTATGCCGACCGCGACCGGGCGGGGAAATGGAACTTCCAGAAACTCCATGCCCCTTCGCAGCCTGCGGAAAAATCGCCGGCGAAAAGCGCCAAGACAGCCCCCGGCAAGAAAGGCGCCGGCGTGGCGGCTAAGGAAGAGGACAAGGAACGGGAGAAAAAGGAAGCCGGGAGCAAGGAAACGCCGCCGCTCGACCTGCGGCTAGCCAAGCTGGCAATCAAAACCGGGAAGCTCCACTTCTCCGACCAGGTTCCGGCCAAGGGGTTCCGGACCGAACTGCAGGCGATCGAGCTGGAGATGCGTGATTTCTCCCTCCGGGGAGGTCACAAGGCCCCTCTCGATTTCGGGTTCAAAACCGCCCGGGGAGAAAAGGCGGTCCTCAAGGGGGATCTGGCGCTCGCCCCCACCTCGTTCGCCGGCCAGCTCACCCTCTCCGGGATTCCGCTTAAGGACTACTATCCGTACCTCTCGGGAACCCTGGCCGCTCCCATCAGCGGGACGCTCTCCGCCTCCTCGCAGATCTCCTATGACGATAAGCGGGGACTCGTCCTCCAGAAAACCCAGGTGAAGGGCGAGCGTCTGGCCGCACCCTTTGGCCAGGGTGACGGGATCAAGTTGGCGGAGGCGGTTCTCAGCGGGATATCGCTTGATCTCAAGCAGAACAAGGCAGTGGTGGAGCGCGTCGACCTCAAGGGGGGTAACATCGCCCTCACCGCCCTCAAGGGGGGAGGCTACACCTACCAAACCCTCCTCACACCGGGTGAGAAGCCTGCGTCCGCCGGGAAACCCGCCAAGAAAGCACCGCACGAAAAGAAGGCTCCACCGTTCTCCTACCGGGTCGGCAAGATTTCCGGAACGACCTTCTCCGTCAGGTTTACCGACAAGAACAACGACGAGGAACCGGTCTTCAACCTCAACCGCCTCAACTTCTCGGTAGCTGGCGTGACCGGACCGAAGTTTGGGGCCATGCCGATCACCCTCTCCTCAGGCTACGGCAGCAAGGGGTCGCTCGCCGCCAACGGTGTGGTGGCCTTCGAGCCGGTCAGGTTCAAGGGAAAGGTCGACCTGCACCGGATACCGATCCGCGATTTCGATCCCTATATCCCGGAGGATACCAACGTCTTCATCGCCGACGGGACCATCGACACCTCCGTGGCCCTCGACCTCGTCAAGGGGGACACCGGCCTCAAGGGAAGTTTCTCCGGTTCCCTCGGGGTCAACTCCTTCTACTGCCAGGACCTCGAACTCAACGAGGATCTCCTGAAGTGGGAGAGCCTCCAGATGGACCAGGTGAGCGGCACCCTGGCCCCCTTCACCCTCGCCATCAACGAGGTCGCCCTCTCTAACTTCTACTCCCGCGTGATCGTCGAGAAGGACGGCACGCTGAACCTCCAGCACCTCAGGGATGAGCAGGAAACTCCCGCCACCGCCCAGGCGGCGGCAAAGGCGCCGGCTCCCCCCGCCGTGGCCGCGAAACCTGCCGCGACCACGCCTGCCGTCCCGACGCTTTCACCTGCGCCTCGGCCCGCTCCTGCCGCAGTGGCCGCAGCGGGGGTGCCCGCCGTCACGCCGGGCGGCGAGAGCCCGGCCCAGCCGCATCCGGTCCGCATCGACACCATCACCATCCAGGGTGGAACCATGGCGTTCACCGACCGCCATCTGCAGACCACCTTCGACACCACCTTCTACAACCTGGGGGGAAGGGTCAGCGGTCTATCCTCGCAGGCGAAGAGCGTGGCCGACGTCGATCTCAGGGGGAACCTGGAGAACCACTCCCCGCTTTCCATCAAGGGGGTCATCAACCCGTTGCGGGGCGATCTCTTCCTCGACCTGAAGATCGCCTTTAACGACATCGAACTCTCCCCGTTCACCCCGTACTCGGATACCTACCTCGGCTACAACGTGGACAAGGGAAAGCTCTTCCTCGACCTCGCCTACAAGATCGACCGCAAGGCGCTCACCTCGCAGAACAAGGTATTCATCGACCAGTTCACCTTCGGCAAATCGGTGGACAGCCCGCAGGCGACCAAGCTTCCGGTCAAATTGGCGGTGGCGCTTCTCAAGGACCGCAAGGGGGAGATCCACCTCGACCTGCCGGTCACCGGACGCACCGACGATCCCCAGTTCAGCGTCTGGGGAGTGGTGTGGCAGGTGCTCAAGAACCTCCTCGTGAAGGCGGCCACCTCGCCGATGGCGCTTTTGGGCTCCATGTTCGGCGGCGGTCACGATTTCACCGCGGTCGCCTTCCCCCCGGGCTCAGACCTGCTCGCCAAAAACGAGCAGGACAAACTCGACAAGCTCGCCAAGGCTCTCAACGACCGCCCCGCCCTCACCCTGGAGATGTCCGGCTACGTGGACCGGGATATCGATGCCGAAGGTTACCGTAACGAGATGCTGATGAAGAAGATGAAGGGGGAGAAATTCCGCAAGCTCGTCAAGGAAGGAAAGACCAAGGAGGGGCAGACCCAGGAACAGACGGTGATCCTGCCGGAAGAGTATTCAACCTACCTGAAGGCGGCCTACCAGAAGGAGAAATTCCCCAAACCGAGGACGGCGCTGGGATTTTTGAAGGATCTTCCCGACGAGGAGATGAGGAAGCTGATCCTCACCCATACGGTGGTGGGTAACAATGAACTGCAGGCCCTGGCCCGGGAACGGACGGCGGCGGTGAAAACTTTCCTGACGACCGAAGGGAAGATTCAGCCCGAAAGGCTGTTCGAGGTGACTTCCGACATATTCAAGCCCTCCACCAAGGGGGGGGTGGGAGGAAGGGTGGAGTTCACGGCCAAGGTGAAATAGAAGGAGGCCCCGGCTCCGGCGGTGCTGTCGCACCAGATCTCCCCTCCCATGCGCGCCAGCGACCTCTTGACGATGGCCAGGCCAAGGCCGTGACCGGCGAAGGTGTCACGGTCGCAAAGCCTCTGGAAAGGCATGAAGAGCCGCTCGGCGAGTTTCATGTCGAAACCCGGGCCGTTGTCGCGGACAAAACAGACCCCGTCCTCGCACCCGAAGCTGATGGTGGCGGACGGGGTCTTTGCACTGTACTTCCAGGCGTTTCCGAGCAGGTTCTCGAGGACGCTCTGCAAAAGCGCACGGTCGCCGTCCACCGCCACGCCCGGCTGAATCCGGATCCCGACCTCACGCCCCTGCTCGGCGACCTGCAATCCCTCCAGGATCTTCCCCGCCATCTCGCTCAGGTCAACCCGCTCTACCTTCAGCTCCGAGGCCCTCATCCCGGAAAAGTCGAGGATGCGGTCGAGAATCGCCTCGATCCTCGCTCCCCCGTCGATCATCGAGCTGAGATACCCCTTCGCGGTGTCGTCCAGCTTCTCCTGGTAAGCTTCCAGCAGAAGATCTCCATAGCCGTAGATCAAGCGCAACGGCGTCCGCAGGTCATGCGTCATGGAATCGTAGAGGAGCTCCAGCTCCTCCCGGGCCTGACGCAACTCGGCGGTCCGCTCGTCGACCCTCCGCTCGAGAAGCTCGGAAGCGCCCCGCAACTCTTCGGCAAGGCGGCGTTCGTTGGCCAGCCGCATGGCGTTCCTCACCGCAACCCCGATCATGGAGGCGACGCCGTTGACGAGATTGAGATCGCTCTGCAACAGATCCCCTTTGCGGTCGGGATCATCCACCACCAGGATCCCCAACGACTCACCTTCGCAGAGGATCGGGACGCAGAGGAACGACTTCACGCTGTAGAAAAGGCAATGCTCGGGGAGCATCCCCTCCCGGCTCTCATTGACCAGTACGGGCCGCTTGTCGAGGTAGCAGCGGGCGAGCAGGCATTTGGGCCGGTCATCGATCAGGGCATGCTCGCGGCGCTCCAGCGACATTCTCTCGTGATCGCTCAAGCCGAACCAGCTACGGAGGACCAGAGCGTCGCCGTTCTCGTTGGCCAGCATGATGATCCCCCGGCCGTAATTGAGCCGCTTGAGCAGGATCTGGTTCACAGTGGCGAGGACATCGTCCAACTCGGTCTTCCGGGAGATCGCCTCGCCGATTTGGTTGATGAGAAGCGCGTTGTCGTAGTTCTCCTGGGCCAGGGCGAGGTGACGCAGGCTCAACTCGCGGCCGCGCTCGAAAGAGGCGATGAGGTAGCTCCGCTCGGAACGCCAGGCCAGGAAGAAAACGACCAGATAGGCAGGAATCGGAAGCAGCAGTGACGCGGCGACCAACGGGGTGAGTCCGTGCAGCAGCAGGGCCGGGGCCGACAGGAGCAGGGTGGCCAGGGTGAAGCGGTGGGCGGTCACCAGCCGGGAGGCCTTGGTCTCCCGCCACGTGATCCGGTAACGGCAGACGGCCCCCCCGTGGAAGATGCACTCCGGATGCTCGATGCTTTCACAGTCACGCTTGAGGAGGAGAAAGACAGCCTCGAAGTACCCCATGCGGTTTTGGCACTGGTACAGCTTCTCCTCCACCCCCTCCCGGTAGGTCACCGTCACCTCGATGGTGCGGGGCCCGACCTTGCGGGTGGCGCTGCGGAAGGAGCGGCTGAAATTGACGGAAAAACGATCGAGAAGGGAAAAGAGGATTTCAGGGGAGGTGAACCCGGAAAGGATGTCCCTCATGAAGCTGTCGGAGACGGCGGCATACCTTCCCGCCTCGCGGGCGATACCGCGGTTGCCGCTCATGACTACCAGCTTCTCGTAGAAAAGGTCGGCCTGGGTCTGGGTGAACCAGTGCCCGGGATCGGCCACCTCGTGGTCCTGCATCCCGGCGTAGGCCAGGAGTTCCCCCGTGTCGACTCGTGGATACCTGTCTTGGACCAGTTTCAGGAAACTGTCGAAGATCCTGCTGTTGTACAGAGGCGTGTCAGGTGAAACCGCTGGCATTAAAACCCCGAGAGGAATTCAAGATACGGGAGTCTACCCGACTTTCCCTCATTAAATCAATGAATTTGTGCGCACCCCCTATTGACAAAGGGCCTAAAGTTTCTCTTGCCCTGGTAAGGAAAAAAGAGTAAAAGACTTACGTTATTAAACGTCTATAATGCAGTAGCCAAAGACCAGTCATCGTCTCGCAGGTTTCAAGCTGTCCTGCAGTTCACGCAAAATCCGCCTCATCTCCGTGACAATCAAGGTTTTTATCCCCTGACAGAGACAGCGGTCCGGTGTCATCGCGGCCCGCTCATGGAGTAACTACGCCGTGGACAAGGAACTGGACTTACAAAAATTCAATAAAGGGTGGTTGAGAAGGAAGAAATTTCCCGTCAACCAGGTTGAATACCCTTACCCACCCCAGCACCATCCCCATCACGACCGCGACGGGACGGACCGGCGGCTGCACGCCATCGCCACCGCGCTGGAGCAGATGGAGGGGGCTAAATCCCTCACCGAAACACTCGCCCTCACCGCGGACACCATCATCTCCAACTTCAGGATCTCCGGGCTGGCGGTGGCGCTGCGGAATGCGCAGGGTACCACTTACCGGGCGGTCGGCCTCCACGGCCTGCCGGAGGAACTCGGGGAGTTTCCCCCCGGTTCGGTCGATGCCTTCAGCACCGATACCCGCGTAAAGCGCAGCATCGCCTTCGACGCAAGGATGCGTGCCCTGCTCCCCCACCTCACCGCCAACACCTGCAATGTTTTCCCCCTGCAGTCGCCCGAGGGCGACCTCGGCTTCTTCCTGGTCACCGACAGCCGCCTGAGCAAAGGGGAGATCATGATGATATCCATGGTGGCCCACGCCGCGGCCGCCAAGTTTGCCCGCATCCTAAAGGATGCCGAGTACGAGAAATCGAGCGCCCTTTCCCAGAAACTCATCTCCCTGGCCAACACCCTGTTGGACCTCGATGGCAAGGACGAGCTCTATCCGACCATCCTCCGTGTCGCCTGCGATCTGGTGGAGGCATCGCAAGGGTCGGTCATGCTGGTCGATTCCGACGGCCTGAGCATGCAGATTGCCTGCAGTGAGGGGCTCCCCGCCAACCTGGCGCGTGACGTGACGGTCGAAGTCGGGACCGGGATCGCCGGCACGGTAGCCGGAACCGGGGAACCGCTTCTCATCGACGACATCGAACAGGACCTCCGGGTGGAAGGCCGGATGCGTCCCCGCTACCGCTCGAAGTCGCTGGTGAGCGTTCCGCTCAAGGTGAAGGACCGGGTGATCGGCGTCCTCAACCTGACCGACAAAAAATCTCTCGCGCCCTTCACGGAGACCGACCTCGAGATGCTGAGCTCCTTCGCGAACCTCGCCTCCCTCATGATCGAGCGGGTCTCCATGCTGGAAAAGTCGACCAAGTTCGAGATGCTGTCGGTAACCGACGCGCTCACCGGGCTTTACAACAGGCGCTTTTTGAAAAGCAGGCTGGAGGAGGAGATCAGCCGGAGCAAACGCCAGGGGGTGAGCCTCACCGTCCTATTCATCGATCTGGACGGGTTCAAGAGGTACAACGACCTCTGCGGGCACCTGGCCGGAGACGACGCGCTCAAGAAAGTGGGGGAGATCATCAAGGGCACCCTGCGCGACATGGACGTGGTAGCACGCTACGGCGGGGAGGAATTCTGCGCCATCCTCCCCGACACCGGCAAGGCCGAGGCCTTGGTCGTGGCGGAGAGGATCCGGAAGGAAATCGAGCAGGAAATCTTCAACAACGGCACCCTGGCGGTCAGCACCCTGACCGCGAGCCTCGGCATCGCTACCTTCCCCGAAGACGGGACCAACTTCACCACCCTGCTGCACGCCTCAGATATGGCCCTGTACCGGGCCAAGGCCAGCGGCCGCAACCGGGTCATGACCGCGCTCAAGGAAAACGAGGAGCCGCCTCAGGGCTTCCGTCCCCGGCAGCAGATCATCGGGGTGTAGGTGAACCGCCGCGGCTCCTTGAAGAAGGTCCGGAACTCGTCTACAAACTCCCGGTAGCCCCCCTCGTACTCGCCGAAGTCGTACCCGCTCTCCTTGGCGGCCACTGCGATCTTCTTTCCCCAGTTGAACTCGTCCGTGCCGGAGAGTCTCCCGTAGATCAGGTGATGTGCCTCCATTTTGACCCTGATGTCGAGGTAGCCTAGGTCGTAGAGAAGGGCATAGAGCTTTCTTCCGGCGTAGGGATCGAAATCCCTTTCCAGTTCGAGCCTCCCCACGATCGCCGCCACCGCCCTCTCCAATCGGGCCGGCTGCCCGAAATGGTTGAGACAGTTGTGGTCGAGATCGATGAGGCAGAGGATTCCTCCCGGCTTGAGGATGCGGGAGACGTTCTTCACGATTTGGGCGCTTCCGGTTCGGTGATACTCCAGCAGAAAGCGGACCCAGCCAAAGTCGAAGCGGCCGGCTACTTCCAGCGGTTTCAGCAGGTCCACCTTGGTAAAGCTCGTCACCGAATCGGCGTACTGCTCGCGGGCGAAGCTCACCCTCTGATCGGAAAGGTCGAGCCCGACGGCCTCCCCTCCGGGTTGGGCGAGGGAGGCGAGTTTACTGGTGGTCTTCCCTGAGCCGCAACCGACGTCGACCACCCGCATCCCCGGCTCAAGCCCGGCCCAGCGCGCATCCCGTCGGGTGACTTCGTCGTCGGTCTTAAGATCCAGCCGGAGAGCCTCTTCGTCATTCTCCATGAGATACCGTGTCTCATCCATAGCTGCCTCCTGTTACTTCCGCCTATGATGATACGTCGAGGCAGCCCCCCCTTTCAACCAAGCCCCCACGCGTACGCGACGCCGGGCACGCGTCGGTGGCCACCTCACCGCAAGAAATTGCTGTCGAACGAATTGCACAGGACGCTTCCTTTCCGTATACTCGTAAAAATTTCATGTGAACCGGGGAGAGGTATGAGCAATCGAGGATGGGCGATGGGCATGGCGGTTGCGGCGGCAATCACGCTGGGACCGGGGGCCGTCACCTTGGCGCAGGCCGCTGGGTATGCGATCTTCACCCAGGGGGCTTCGCCGCTTGGGCAGGGTAACGCGGTAACCGGCCACACCGACGGCCCCAGTACGGTCTTCTACAATCCCGCCCTCATGAACAGGCTCGAGGGAACCCAACTGGAGGTCGGCACCACCTTCATCGTTTCCTCCCATGAGTTCAGCAGCAACACCATCCCCGGTGAGGGCACCTCGGACCACTCCACCTTTTTCCCCAGCACCGTCTACGCGACCCACAAGATCAACGATTCCTGGAGCGTAGGGCTGGGAATCTTCAATCCTTTCGGCCTGGGCACCGACTGGAACGCCAGTTGGGAGGGGCGCTACATCGCGACCAAGTCCGAGCTCACCACCTACGACATCAATCCGGCGGTGTCGTGGCGGATCATCCCCTCGCTCACCCTGGCCGCCGGCCTGGATGTCATTCTCCTCGATGCCACCTTGGAGCGGCAGATTCCATCGGTAGCCTTCTCCCTCCCCCCCGGGGCGGACATCGGCCAGAAATTCAAGGGAGATGGGACCGGCGTTGGCTTTAACGTGGGATTGGCGTACGACGTGACGGACACCATCACGGTGGGGGCATCGTACCGGAGCGAGACGAGGGTCGACGTCAGCGGGCATTCCAGCACCTCGCTTGGAATAACCCCGTTGGACAGCCCGGCGAAGACGAGCGTGAAGCTGCCGCAGCAAGTGACGGCGGGAATCTCGTACCGCCCCATCGAGCCGCTGGTGGTGGAGGCGGGGATCAGGTGGGAGGGATGGTCGGCCTTCAAGGAGCTGAACGTCGCCTTGGAGAGCGGTGCCCCCGTCCCCCCCTCCGAGCGAAACTGGCACGACACGCTCGGGATGAATGTGGGGGCTAAGTATCGAGTGAACGATACGGTGGCCCTGATGGGAGGGTATATCTACGGCGAGAATGCGGTCCCGGATTCCACCTTCGACCCATCGATCCCGGATTCCGATACCCACATCTTCTGTACCGGTACCGAGCTTTCCCTCCAGCGGGCGAAGCTGGCCCTCTCCTATGCGTACCAGCACTATGGGGACCGGACCAAGAACAACACCATCGGTGCCCCTTTCGATCCGGCCAACGGCCGATACCGCAGCGACGCCCACCTGGTCGCCGTCAGCGTCGGGTACCGCTTCTGAGGTGCCCGAGCTGCCGACGGAGGCAAACGTAATCCCCACAACCGGGTAGGGATACTCCTGCCGGAAAGAGCCATCACTTCCTTTCAAACAAAAGCGGTACCTTTCCCAAAACGTCACTTCGTTTTCAAAAACGTCACTTTTTGTCGCGAAGTTGCATTTTTTTCGACGAAGTGCAATTTTTTCTTCCAAAAACGTCACTTTTTGTCGCGAAGTTGCATTTTTTTCGGTGAAGTGCAATTTTTCCTTCCAAAAACGTCATTTTTTGGCGCCAAGTTGCATTTTTTTCAGCGAAGTGTCATTTTCGCTCCCGAAAACGTCACTTTCACTCGCCAGTGTCATTTTCGCCCCCCGGGCCTGGGGCCTGTAAAATCCCTTGTGGAAATGGTCACTTCCGCTAATACCGATTGGGGGCTCACTCCCTCCAACGCGCGGTATGAGGATTTTAACGTAACGGGCAGCCATCCTCGGTATAAACAGCGAAGCCCCCGCTCCGAAAGGGGCGGGGGCTTCGTGATAAGGATTCGGCCCGGCGGTAGTGGTCAGCGCTTGAGGAGGTACTGGCCGACCCAGTTGCTGGCAAACTGGTTGGCGATGCGGCCGCTGCGGTCCCCTTTCTTCTGGGACCAGAGGATGGCCGCCTCGCGACACTCGGGGCTCCAGGGCACCTCGGCGCCCAGCCGCTCGGCAAGTTTGCCGATCCACTGGCGGACCACCTCGAGATACTGGTCCTGGCTGAAGGGATGAAAGGAAACCCAGATCCCGAAACGGCCGGAGAGCGAGATCTTCTCTTCCACCGCCTCTCCGTGATGGATTTCCCCCTCCACCATCATGGCACCCTTGTTATCGCTCTCATATTCCGGGATTAGGTGGCGCCGGTTGGAGGTGACGTAGATCAGCATGTTTTCGGGAGGGGCGTAGACCGAGCCGTCCAAGGCGCTTTTCAGCATCTTGTAGCTCGATTCCCCGACCTCGAAGGAGACGTCGTCGGAGAAGATGATGAACCGGTACGGCTGCCCCTTCAACTGGTAGACGATATCCGGAAGATGGATCAGGTCATCCTTGTCCACCTGCACAACCCTCAGACCATCCGTCGCGTAGCGTCTGAGTAGCGCACGCACGAGGGACGATTTGCCGGTCCCCCTGGTTCCCCAGAGAAGGATGTTGTTGGCAGGAAGACCCGCCAGGAACTGGAGGGTATTCTCCTCGACGATTTTCTTCTGCTTCTCGATGCCTAGAAGATCTTCCAGCCTGATCCCCTCGATGGACTCGATCGGCTCCAAAGACCCCGCGAAAGAGTGGCGCTTCCAGTTAGCCGCCGGGGTGACACTCCAATCGATGTTGGGAATCGGCTTGGGCAAAAGGTACTCGGCCGCTTCCAGAACCCTTTTCAACTGTCCGATCAATTCAGCATCCAGTTCCACGACCTTCTCCTTTCACTATTTGAGGTTGGCCACCGTGGGATCCATCTCCCTTATCAGGTCGTCATAGGCTATGAGCGACTTGATGAGCGGCTCGTCCTTCTTCACGGTATCGCCAAAGCCCCTGAACTTGCCGTTGAACGCGAGGGCTCGGTTTCTCAGTGCGGCTGCGCTTTCCGCGAGGAAACCTTTCTCTTTCTTGTCGTCGCTTTTTAAAAGCGATTTCGTCTTGGCCCAGTATTCGTCGGTGGCCCCCAGGTAATGATGCAGACTTTCCAGGAAGGAAAGCGAGGAGGCCGAAAGCTCGGAGGTGCTGGCAAGTTTCTCCTGCACATCCTGCATCCCTTTGAGAAGATCCTGGTCGGCGAACCTGACCAGTTCGGAGACCTCGCGGGAATTGACTCCCTTGGCGGGATCGAGCTTGTCGGTTCTGTTGAGGAACTGCTGGGAGGTTACCAGGTAGTTGTTAATGGAGACCGACGCGGAGCTCAGGGAAAGGGTCGCGTTGGCGACGAATTTGGTGAAGACGGAGGCTTGCCCTGCATAAGGGATGGGGAGGACTTTGGCGAAGCCGGCAGCGACCGACCCTGCGGATATGTATTTGGAGTAGCCCGCGACGTTGGAAGACATCCACTTCACGTACCCCTCGAAATCGGCGAGTCCCTGGCGTTGAGCACGGATATCGACGGCGATTTCCTTGAGCCGTTTCGCGTTCCTCACGGCAAGGTCGTTACCGGTGACGCTGCAGGATTCGAGCGCCCGGAGTTTCTCCTTGAGGAGGGTGTTTTCCTTGACCAACTCGGCAAGCTGGTCGGCCGGAACGGGAGCCGCGGGCACGGCGATGACGGGGGGAACGGCAGCTGGAACGGCGGCAGGGGCAGCGGCAGGGGCAGCGGCCGCGGGAGTTTCCTGGGCATGGACGGGTGCCGCTACCACCAGGGATAAAGCGGCAAGCCCGGCAAGGGCGCTCGATATTTTCAAGGAACCTACCTCCTCAGTTTCATGGGATGAACCAGTGCCCTCACCAGGACTCCAGCCACCCTCTCCCGTAAAGGGGCGAGGGCTCCAACCATACCGCAAAGAAGTTCCAGAAACAAGGCCAAAGGCGCGGAAAGATTGCGCCTCCTCTCACTACTTCCCCTCTCACCGGCAGGACAAGGGTAATAAAAAAGGGGCGCACCGTAAATGGTACGCCCCTCCCCTACCCTTTCCGACCCGGATGGTTTATTTCTCGCGATAAGTGATCCGATAGCTGAAGCTCTTCGGCTCGTAAAAATCGACCGACTGCCCCCCCACCTCGGCATAGGGATAGCCGAAGTCGTTGAGCGGCGCGCCGGCCTGGGGAGGATTCAGCACGATGTCACGGCCGGAGGAAAGCTTGATGCGATAGGCATCGACGCCCCCCCAGAAGTAATCTCGGTAACGGGCGACCTTGGGATCCTTCAGCTCCAGATTCTCGACCAGCATGGCCTTGCGTACGTCGGCGGGGTCGACGACGACCCACCCCTTGCCGGGGAGGAAGAACTCGACCCAGCAATGCTGCCAGGTGGTGATGTCTTCCTCGGCCTTCTTGCCGAGCCTGATACCGAATACCTCACGGGCGGGGACGCCGGCGGCACGGGCCAGGGCAACGTAGACCGAGGAGATGTCGGTGCATTTGCCGCCCGGTTTCTTCAGGAGTTCACAGACGTCACCCTTGCCGCACCCGACGACCAGCGGGTCGCGATACATGTTCTCGCAGGTCCAGTCATAGATGGCGCGGGCCTTCTCCAACACGGTGGTCTTTCCTTCGGTGATCTTGGCAGCGAGCTTCTGGACCTCCCCATCGACCGGACCAAGCGAGGTTGCATGGAGATATTCGGCATAATCGGCGCTGTTCCACGCCGGTTCGCGGCCGGGAAAGTTACCCCGGGTGATCTCGTCGCGCTCGACGGTAAAGGTATAGACCAGTTTGCGGCTGGCGGCATTCTTGTCCCAACGAGCGAAAAGGGTGGGATTGCCATTGGCTTTGTCGGTATAGACGGCCGAGGTGGCGTAATCGCCGCTGACTTTGACGTCGGAGACCGTCTGGTAACGATCGGAGACGACGTAGGGGATCCAGACCTTGGTCTCCTTGCCGGCTTGCTGCTTGGAAAGGTCGACCTCGACGGTGACCACCCCGGCACGGCTGCGAGCCCAGGCCGAAGGGGCCAGCAACAGGACCAGTGCCACGAGAAACAACAACTTTTTCATCAAAGTGCTCCTTGGAATAGTGTATGGTTTCTTTTGCCTCAGGAGAGGCAGATGAACTGGTTGAACGGGAGCAGGGAGAGCCCAGGCAGTGACAAAACCGGACCAGCTTTGGGCAAATCTCATGCAATCGTTGCTAAATTGAGAAATTCATAGTACCCTCAGGACCGTTTTGAGCGCTCTCCCGTTCATAAAGATAACTGATAGTAGATAAAGGATTGCGCAACGATAGTCAAATTGATAAATTCGATGATACCAATACACGCTATCGGTCATTCCGATGGAGCTGCAAATGAATCTCAAACAACTCGAAGTTTTCATCAACGTCGCTGAAACCGGCAGCTTTTCCAAGGGGGCGGAAGCGACCTTCCTGACCCAATCGACCGTCAGCCAGCATATCTCCGCCCTGGAGGAAGAGTTTGGGCTGAGACTGTTGGATCGGACCGGCAAGGGGGCGCTTTTGACCGAAGGGGGGAAACTCCTTTTGGGACGGGCGCGCAAGATCCTCGAATGCTCCAACGAGATCAGCGCCGCCATGGCACGATTCAAGGGTGTTGAGGAGGCAAACCTGTCGGTTGCGGGAAGCAGCATCCCCGGGGAGTACATGATCCCGGCCGCCCTCCCCCACTTGATGGAGTGCTACCCGGGCCTCGTCATCAACGTTCTCCAGGGAGACAGCCGCAAGGTCCTCAGGATGCTCATTTCCGGAGAGGTGGAGCTGGGAATCGTGGGGGGGAAATTCGACGAGGAAGGGATCGAGCTGACCCCGTTTGCCACCGACGAACTGGTTCTCATCGCTCCGGCCTTTCATTGCTGGAGGAAAGCGTCGACTGTCGCCATCGGCGAGCTCTTGGACCAGCCGTTCATTCTGCGCGAGAGCGGATCGGGGACGGGGTGGGCGGCTTTGGAAACGCTCAGAGGGGCAGGGATCGGCCCGGGGCAGCTCCGGGTCTCGGCTCAACTGGGAAGCAATGAGGCGATCAAGCAGGCGGTAATGGCAGGTGCCGGCGTGTCCTTCGTCTCGGCCCTCTCCGTTCAGCGCGAACTCACGGAAGGGGCTCTCATCCGGCTCCCGGTGACCGGGGTGAAGATGGAGAGGGAATTTTTCATCGCCACCAGGAGAGATCGTGAGCTTTCGCCCGGAGGCGCGGTGTTCTGCAAAGTGATGAGGGAGATCTACGGGAAGTAGCCGGATTCAATCGAAGGTGGTACGGAGTTTCTTCCGCTCGGAGACGATCTTTTTCTCGGTCAGCCGTTTTTCCTTGGCGCCCCGCGGAACCTTGGTGGCGATCCTTTTCTTTACCTTTTTCTCCCTTTTGCGGAGCATTTCCGCCAATCGCTCCAGTGCCTTCTCGCGATTTTGCGCCTGGGACCGGCTTTCGCTGGCCTGGGCGACGATCCCCGTGGGAAGGTGCCGGATCCTCACCGCGGAGTCGGTGGTGTTACGGTGTTGTCCTCCCGGCCCAGACGCGCGATAGAATTCCACCTTGATGTCGGTTTCTCTTATTTCCACAACAAGCCTCTCGAGTTTATTTCAGCGGTGGGAGTATAGCACCACCCTCCCCGCCCCGATACCCTAATCAGATCAACAGGAGGAGCACCTATGAAAAGTCTTGGCGCCGCCACCCTGGCCATGCCGACGCCGGTCTGGCTGGTAGGAACCTACGACCATGACGGAAACCCCAACGTTGCCACCATCGCCTGGGGAGGGATCTGCTGCTCGGAACCGCCTGCCATCGCGGTCTCCTTGAGAAAGGCCCGCTACACCTATGACGCGATCGTCCAACGGAAAGCCTTCACGGTGAACATCCCCGCCGAGAGCCAGATCAAGGAAGCGGACTTCGCCGGAATGGTCTCCGGCCGCAAGGTCAACAAGTTCGAAGCCGCCGGGCTCACCCCGGTCAGAAGCGAACTGGTCGACGCCCCCTTTGTCGCGGAATTCCCCATGATCGTGGAATGCAAACTGATCCAGACCGTCGAGATCGGGATCCACATCCAGTTCATCGGGGAGATCATGGACATCAAGGTGCGCGACGAGGTGGTGAACGCCGAAGGTCAGGCCGACGCCACCCTGGTGAAGCCGGTGATGTTCAATCCGTCGGATCGGAACTACTACGGCATCGGCGCCCCGATCGGGCGCGGATTCGAGGTGGGGAAAGATCTCATAAAATAATTTGGTGAAAAAACTCCCCCGGCCTTCGGCCACCCTCTCCCCTAAAGGGGCGAAGGTATAATGATGCCTTCGGTTACCCTCTCCCCTGACGGGGAGAGGGGCTCGAGTACCGTCAAAAAATACCTGGTTCTTCGGACTGTGGTCAACGTGCGGCGGGGCGGAGGACGAACCTTTTTTCGAAGTCGGTGGTGACCCGGCGAAGGTCTTCATCGAGGAAGGAAAGCGTGCGGGTGGCGATCGGTTCGGGGACGCCGCCGTAAAAGGCGTGCGCCATCCCGCCGGTGATGGCGGCCAGCGTGTCGGAGTCCCCTCCCAAGGAGACGGCGAGCCGAAGGGCGCTTTCGAAATCGGTCGACTCCAGAAACGAGATCACCGCCTGCGGAACGGTCCCCTGGCAGGAGACGTCGAAACGGTACCCGGGCCGGATCTGATCGCAGCTTAGGGAGAGGTCGTAGTGAAAACGCCCCTCGACGAAACTGCGGATCTCCTCCTTGCTGGCACCGGTCCTGCCGAGGTACACGGCACCCGCAACGGCCTGGGCCCCCCTGATCCCTTCCGGATGGTCGTGGGTGACACAGCTGTACTCTTCCGCTTTTTGCAGCACCTTCTCGAGGGAGTCGAAGGCCCAACCGGCCGGCGTTATCCTCATCGCCGCACCGTTACCCCAACTGTGGTACGGCCGCTCGTCCGCACTGCGGGCCCAGGCCAGGAAATTTCCTCCGTACCCGGCGTCGGGATAGGCCCGGCAGTATCTTTTCATGACGGCGCCGTATCCTTCCCCGGTCAAGATCGATTCGGCGAGCGCCACGGTCAGCACCGAATCGTCGGTGAAACGGCAGTGGTCCTGGAAGAGCGGGAAATCGGTCGTTTTTATGTTGTTCCACTCGTAGATCGACCCGACGATGTCACCGGTCAACGCACCCAGCATAGGCCCTCCTCGGTTGAAAGGTCCCCAGCATACCGTAAAGTTTAATTGTTCGCACCACTTCTAACCGGCGGTCTCCAGATGAACTACCTGTTCCATCTCTACCTGTCGGGAGACGACCCGGATCTTCTCACCGGCAACTTCATGGGGGACTTCGTCAAGGGGCGCCTTGACGACCGCTTCCCTCCGGCCATCCGCGCGGGGATCGAACTTCACCGCGCCATCGACTCCTTCGCCCACACCGATCTCCACTTCAACCAAAGCCGTCTCCGCATCGCCCCCTCTTTCGGGCTCTACCGGGGAGTGCTGGTCGATCTCTTCTATGACCATTTCCTGGCGGCCTCCTGGGAGCACTGGTCCGACGAGCCCCTTCCCCACTACCTCGAGCGGGTGCGGGACATCGTCGAGAGCCGGCGCGTCCTGCTTCCCGGGCGCCTTCAGCAGCTTGTCCCGATCATCTTCGCGGATCTCATCCCTTCCTACCTCGACCCCGAGGGGGTGGGACTGGCCCTCGACAGGATGTCCCGCCGCATCCGCCGCCCGAATCCGCTGGCCCGGGGGGGCAAGGAGTTGGTGCTCAACTATGCCGGGTTTCGGGAGGATTTCGAAGAGTTTCTTCCCGACGCCACCCGCTTCGCGCTCGCCCGCCACCCACTTCACGAAAGTGGCGCACGTTAATCCCCTCCCCTTACCCGCTTCCCACCACCCGCTCGAACTCCTCGACCGCCATCGGCCTGCCGGTCAGCGTCCCCTGTACCTCATCGCACCCGAAGCCCCGCACGACCTCCAGTTGCGCCTGTGACTCCACGCCGACCGCGTTCACCCTCATACTGAGGTTGTGGGACATGCAGATCACCGCGTTGACGACCGCCAGGTCGTTGGGCTGGGTCAGGATGTTCTTGATGAAGCTCTTGTCGATCTTCACCTTGCTGATGGGGAGCTCTTTTATCCGCTGCAACGAAGAGGCACCGGTGCCGAAGCAATCCACCGAGAAGGTGACCCCCAGGCCGGCCAGCTGCCGCATGGTCCTCAGCGAGAAGTTCGGGTTCTCCATGATGGCCCGTTCGGTGATGTCGAGCTCGAGATGGCGCGGGTCCAGCCCGCTCTCGCTCAGCGCCCGCGAGGTCAAATCCACGAGCCCGGGCCGGTGGAATTCACGGTTGGAGAGGTTGACCGTGAGGGAGAAGGGGTAGCCGCGCCTGCGCCACCGGCTCATCTGGGCGCAGGCCTGGTGAATCACCCACTCGCCGATCGGTATGATGACCCCGGTTTCTTCCGCTATCGGGATGAACTGCGAGGCATCCATGAGCCCCAGTTCGGGATGGTGCCACCGAAGAAGCGCCTCGGCGCTCACGACCTTGCCGGTGTCGAGCCTGATCTGCGGCTGAAAGACCAGCTCCAGTTCCCCCTTGGCCACGGCCTCCCGCAAAAGCCGCTCCATACGCTGCCTTCTGCCGGTACGGGCGTTGATCTCCTCGTTGTAGAACTGGTAGCTGTTCCCGTTCCCCTTCTTGGCCACGTACATCGCGCGGTCGGCTTTGGCGACGAGCTCCTCGGAGCTTTCGCCGTCCACAGGGAACATGCTGATCCCGACGCTGGTGGTGGCGTTGATCTCGACGTTGTCGAGCAGAAACGGGGTGCTGAAGACCCCCATGATCTTGCCGACCACGGTGCCGACGTCGTCGGTCTGGGTCAGGTCGGGCATCAGGACGTTGAACTCGTCCCCGCCGATCCTGGCCACCGTGTCAGATTCACGCACGCAGCGCCTGAGCCTTTGCGCCACCGACTGGAGCAGGAGATCGCCGGCCGCGTGGCCGAGGGTGTCGTTGATCTGCTTGAAGTGGTCGAGGTCGAGGAAGAGCACGGCGAGGTTCTTCCGGTTGCGCCGGGCCTGGGCTAACTCCAGCGAGAGAAAGTCCATGAAGAGCTTGCGGTTGGGGAGGTCGGTCAGGGTATCGTGCTGCGCCTGGTGGCGGATGGTCTCCTCCATCCGGGTCCGCTCGGTCACGTCCCGCGCGATGCAGGAGATGCCGGCCAGCTCTCCGCGGGGAGTGCTGATGGGGGAGAGGGTGAGGGAGACGTAAATTTCCGCCCCGTCCCGGGTGAGGTACAGGGTCTCCAGGTGGCTCACCGCCTCGCCGGCGACCACCCCGTTCAGGATGCGGACCATCTCGTCGCGGCGGCTGGCGGGAACCAGGGTGGAGAGATGCCTTCCTTTGGCTTCCTCGGCGAGCACCCCGAGCATCTTTTCCGCGCCGGTGTTCCAGCTGACGATGGCCCCGGAGGGATCGGCGGCCAGGATGGCATCGTCGGAGGACTCCACTATGGCGGCCAACCAGGCCCGGTCCTCCTCGAGCTTCTTTCGCTCGGTGATGTCGTTGAAAAGGGTCAAAAGGGAACTCCGCCCCTTGATCTCGATGGTATCGGCCGAGACGAGTCCGGCGAGCGTTTTGCCGTCCCGGCACCGGAAACGGGCCTCCAGGTCCCTCACCTCGCCGCTCGCCGCGATCGCCCGCAAGAGGCTTTCCCGTTCCCCTTGGTCGCCCCAGACCCCCAGGTCCTGCTCCCTCTGGCCGATCACCTCCTCGCGCCGGTACCCCAGCGCCTTGAGAAAGCCGTCGTTCACCTCGACGAAGCGCCCCTCGTCCAGGTCGATGATGCTCAAGAGCTCGGGAGTCGCCTGGAAGATCTTGGCGAAACGCCGCTCCGAGGCCTGGAGGGCCGCCTCGGCCCAGCGCTGCTCGGTCAGGTCATGGCAGGTCCCGATCATGGAACGGGCACCCCCTTCCCCGTCGAAGGCGATCTCCAACTGGCCGCGCAGGATCCGAAAGGAGTTGTCCGGCCGCTGGATCCTGAAGTACTGCGAGATGGCCGCGTCCCTTCTTTCGAAGGCCTTCCGGACCGCGTTCTCCACCCCGGGGCGCTCGGCGGCCGGCACCCGCTCCAGCAGCGCCTGGTAGGTCGGCTCGACACCGCCGGGTTCCAGGCCGAAGATCCGGTAGAGCTCGTCGGAAGCGGTGACCTTGCCGCTTTCCCGGTCCCACTCCCAGCTGCCGAGATGGGCGACCTTCTGCGCTTCGCTAAGCTGCTGGTCCCGCCGCCGGATCCGCTCCAGCTGCTCGTTGACCAACCTCCTCAGCACGATCTTCTCCCGGATCTTGCCAAGCAGGGCAAAGAGCTCGTCGTAGTTGACCGGCTTGAGAAGGTAATGGTCGATGCCGATCTCGATGGCATCGAGCAGGTAGGAGGTGTCGGAGTGGGCGGTGACCGCCACGATGGTGGTGTCGGGGGATAGCTGCTTGATTTGGCGGGCCATCTCGATGCCGTTCATGACCGGCATGTTGACGTCGGTCAGCACGATCTCGGGGGAGGATTCCCTGAACTTCTCGAGCCCCGCCGCGCCGTGGTCGGCCACCACAAGCTCCATCTCGGGGTAGTTCAGGGTGAGCATGCGCCCCAGCATGTCGCGGGAATCGACCTCGTCCTCGACGAACATAAGTACGAAACGGGTTCCCGGGGAAGGGTTCTGCGCCATGTCAGACCTCGATCCGGAATTCCGCCCCATCTGCCGTGTTACGGACGGTGAGGCTTCCTCCCATGTTCTTTTCGATGATGGTCTTGGACATGAAGAGCCCGATGCCGGTTCCCTTGTCGGGGGCCTTGGTGGTGAAGTAGGGATCGAAGATCCGGTCGATGACCTCCGGGGGGATGCCGCCGCCGTTGTCGGCGATGGTGATGACCGCCCGGTCGTTCTCCTTGGTCAGGTGCAGGGTGACCTTCGGATTGGGGACCTTGCGCTCGAGGATGGCGTCCTTGGCGTTGACGAGGATGTTGAGTATCACCTGGGAGAACTCGTTGGGATAGCCGTAGACCTCCGCGACCTGGTCCAGCTCCAGCTCGATCCGCATGTTGAGCTCGGTGAAGGCCGCCTCCACGATGGAGACCGTCCTCGTCAACACCTCGCAGGCGCGGAAGTACTCCTTATCCTTGTCCTGCCCGAAGAAGTTCCGGAAGCCGTCGATGGTTTTGGACATGTAGTTGATGACCTGCATCGCCTTGGCCACCGAGGCGTCCAGGTACTCCCGGCTGAAGAGCTCGTGGGCGTACATCCTCGGCAGCTCCTGGACGATGAGCCCGAGGGTGTTCAGGGGCTGGCGCCACTGGTGGGCGATGTTGCCGATCATCTCGCCCATGGCGGCGAGCCTCCCCTGGCGGATGAGAAGCTGCTCCTGCCTGCGGAGCTCCTCCACCGTCCGCAACCGTTGGGCGATCTCATCCTTCAACGCCTTCTCGGCCTCCACGATGTGGGTGATGTCGAGGCAGGCCCCGGTGATCTGCAGCGGGTGCCCCTCCTGGTCGAAAGTCACCTTCCCCCGCGAGGTGAGCCAGCGGACCTTGCCGTCCTCGATTCCCACCGTACGGTACTCGGCGGCGAAGGTGCCGTGCTGCGGGTCCAGGGCCTCCTGGAGGGCGCGGTTGAAATGGTCCCAGTCCTCGGGATGACAGGCCTGGCGCAAAAGCGGGGGGGTGATCCCCTGTTCGGGGGGAAGTCCGTAGTGCTCTTTGGCCAGCGGAGACCAGTCGAGGACGTTGGTGGTGAAATCCCAGTGGAAGATCCCCAGGCCGGCGGTCTCCACCGCCACGTTGAGGCGCTCCTCGCTGCTTTGCAGGGCGATGACCGCCTTTTTCCGCATGGTGATGTCGAGAAAGGCGGCCAGGGCCGCGACGACCTGGCCGGCGGGGTCCCGGATGGGAGCGGCGTTGACGATGAGGTAGGCGAGAGTGCCGTCGTCGCGCTCGATCTCCACCTCCTCCTCCCTGACCTCCTCACCCCTAAGCGCCCGCACGATCGGGTAGGCGTCCAGCGGCATCAGGGAGTGATCGAGCCGCCGCAGCTTCCACTGGGCGAAATCGGCCACCCTCTCGACCGGCGTGACCTCCTGGCGGAGGATCTCGTGGGACTTGAGGTTGTCGTAGAGGAGCTTTCCGCCGGGAGCCTCGGCGATCATCACCCCGACCGGCATCTGGCAGACCATCGTCTCGAAGCGGGCCCTCTCGAAAGAGAGGTCCTTGAGCATCCGCTCCCGCGCCTCCTCCTGGCGCTTGCGCTGGGAAACGTCCCTGGCGATGCTCTGGATGGACGCGCTCCCCTGGTAATCGATCACCGTGGAGGCCATCTCCACCGAGATGGCGGTGCCGTCCAGCCGCTGGAGCCGGTACTCCCTTAGCGGGATCTCCTCGCCGTCCAGAAGATCCTGCAGCCGGGTGGCCACCTCGTCCCGGTCCTCGGGGTGGATCAGGTCCAGGATGGATACCCGCTCACGGAGTTCGGCCAGCGACTGCGCGCCGCAGATCCCGAGCGCCGCGCAGTTGGCGTAAACGATGATCCCCTCCTTGTGTACCAGGATGGCGTCGGGAGCCATCTCCACCAGGTTGCGGTAGCGCTTCTCGCTCTCCTTAAGGGCACGCTCGGCCCGCACCCGGTCCCCTATGTCGCGGGAGATGACCGATATGCCCCTGATGGTGCCGTTTCTGCGGAGAATGGGGGAAAGGGTGAGGGAGACCTCGAGCCGCTTCCCCCCCTTGGTGATGCGGACGGTCTCCAGGCCATCGACCCGTTGACCGCTGGCGATCCGCTCGGTGATCCGTTTGAGCTCCTCGAGCCGATCCTCGGGGACCAGCATGGAGATCGGCTGGCCGATGGCCTCCTCGGCGCTGTAGCCGTAGAGCTGCTGGGCGCCGCGGTTCCAGCTGGTGATGATCCCGGAGAGGTTCTTGCTGATGATGGCGTCGGCCGAATAGTCGACGATGGCGGCGAGATAGGCCTTGGCGTCGCCGTCGGAGTAAGGCATCTTCTCCCATTCCCGTTGCGGGGCCGGGAGGGTAACCGGCCGGAGCTGCCGCTTGCGCCGCACGCCGCCGTGGCGCCCCTTGGGACTCCCCCCCCTCCGGCTTTTCGCTCGACCTTTCATAGCGAGGAAACGTCCTCCAGGAAACTCCCCGGTTCGGGGGTGGGACTCAGGGTGAAGTAGAAGGTGGCACCGCGGTCGACCTCCCCTTCCGCCCAGATCCTCCCGCCGTGGCGCAGGATGATGGAATGGACGGTGGCCAGCCCGATGGCGGTCCCGTCCCAGGTGTACTCGCCGGGGCTGTGGATGGTCTGGAACGGCTTGAAGAGCTTGTTGACGTACTTCATGTCGAAGCCCGCCCCGTTGTCGCGCACGAAGAAGACCCGCCCCTCCCCTTCGCTGAGATGCCCGAACTCGATCAGGGCGGCCTCCCGGCGGGAGGTGAACTTCCAGGCGTTTCCCAAAAGGTGCTCGAGGGCGATCTGCAAGAGACGGCGGTCCCCCTTGACGGCGATCCCTTCCGAGATGGCAAACGCCACCCGCCGCTCGGGCTCCGACTGCTGGAAGGCGGTGGCGATCCCCCGGGCGACGGCGGAGAGGTCGACCTGGTCGATGACCATGCTGCAGCGGGCGTAGTGGCTCAGGTTGTTGAAGGCGTCGATGATGTGCTTGACCTGCCGGACCACCTGCTGGGCCCTTTGGGCGTACTGGGTGCAGCTGCGGTTGGGGCACCCCTGGCAGTCCTCCATCAGCGCCTGGCAGAACCCCTCCAGGCGCGCGACCGGGGCGCGGAGATCGTGGGAGACCACGTAGCTGAAATTTTCCAGCTCCCTCACGGTCGCCTGCAAAAGCGAGGTGCGCTGGATCACCTGCCGCTCGAGATCGTCGGTGAGGAGCCGGATCCGCTCCTCGGCCTGCTTCAATTCGGTGACGTCGTGGGAGGTACCGTACATCAGGGAGGGGATCCCGGTGCCGTCGAGCAGCACCTCCGCCTCCACCCGCAGGACCCGCTGGGTCCCGTCGGGACGGACGATGCGGCAGAAATGGGGAGCGACCGGCTCCCTGTTCTCGATCGCCTCCCGGACCGCCTGCTTGATCGCCTCGCGGTCGTCGGGGACGAACATGTCGAGAAAGGCCTGGTAGCTTCCCGGGAGCGCCCCCGGTTCGTAGCCGAAGATCCGGTAGAGCTCGTCGGACCAGTTCATGCTCCCGTCCCCCAGGTCCCTTTGCCAGCTCCCGAGATGGGCGATCCGCTGGGCCATGGCGAGCTGCATCTGGCTCTCGACGATCCGCAGGTTGACGTCCGCCACCACCTGCTTCAGGACGATCTGCTCGAGGATCTTGTCGGTGACCGAGAAGAGCTCCTCGTAGTTGACCGGCTTGAGAATGTAATAGTGGATGCCGATCTCGATGGCGCTCAAGAGGTAGGAGGTGTCGGAGTGGGCGGTGACCGCCATGATGATGGCCTCGGGGTTGATGGCCTTGATCTCGCGGGCCATCCTGATGCCGTCCATGACCGGCATGTTGATGTCGGTCACCACCAGCTCGGGGTTATGTTCGCGGAACAACTCCAGCCCGACCGCCCCGTTTTCCGCCGACAGAAGCTTCAGCTTCGGGTAGTTGAGGGCGAGCATCTTGCTCACCATCGTCCTGGCATCCGCCTCGTCCTCGACGTAGAGGAGGGTGATGCCGCTGATGTCGTACGGTAGGAGACTCATGTCGCCCCCCTGCCCCCCTTCCGCCGGCCGGAAGGCGGGCTACCCGGAGAATGCCGGTCGACTCCGCTGCCCACCGGAGAGCGCGAGCTTTAGCCGATCGGCGGTCATCGGCTTGAAGATGTAGTCGATCACCCCGAGTTCCCGGCAGCGTTCCTGGTCCAGGTGGTTGTCCGAGGAGGTCAGCACCACGACGGGGAGATCCCGCAGCTGGGGAGAACGCCTGATCATCTTCAGGACGTCCAGCCCGCTCAGTTTGGGGAGCTTCAGGTCGAGGAGCACCAGCCGGACCAGGGTGTGGCTGCCGTCTTTTTCCATCTCCTTAAGGAGATCGAGCGCCTCCTCCCCGTCCCGCACCACTACGATCCGCTCACTGCAGACCTTCCTGACAATCCTGCTGGCCAGGAAGGCGTCGTCGGCATTATCCTCAACCAGCAGGATGCAGGGTTCAGACATCGTCATCTCCCCTTAGATAAAGGCCGAGCGAACCAAAGGTACTCTCTTCGGCGGCCCGGCCGTCTCTTTACCAGCGGCTGCAAGTCGTTGTGCCTTGGGGATTCTTTTCCATTCTAACCGCCGGCACTTTCATGTCAATTTATTAATTTTCTATGAGTAATCGTATTCCTGACACCGTTTCTTTTGTCACGGCCTAAGCGGTATCTCGATTGTGAAGCGGGCGCCGCCATCGACGTTGCTGACTGAAAGCCTCCCCGGTATGTTCTTCTCGATGATGATCTTGGACATGTACAGGCCGATCCCGGTCCCCTTTTCCGGTCCCCGGGTGGTGAAGTAAGGGTCGAAGATCTTGTCGATGATCTCCTCGCCGATCCCCCCCGCGTTGTCCTGCACGGAGACCACCGCGTAGCCGTTTTCGCTGCCGATCCGGATGGCGATCCGGCGCCCCTCGATCTGGCGCTCCAGGAAGGCGTCCCGGGCGTTGAAGAGGAGGTTCAGGATGACCTGGGAGAACTCGTTGGGATGCCCGGTCACCACCGGCTCTCCCTCTGCGCTCACCTCGACGACGATGTCGAGGTGCCGGAAACTGTCGTGCACCAGCGAAAGGGTCTGCTCCACGAGGTCCCGCGGAGAAAAGGGGACCCGCGCCTTGTCGGGCTTGAAGAAGTTGCGGAAGTCGTCGATGGTCTTGGAGGTGTGGGAAAGGAGCCTCATGAACTTGGCCACGCTCTCCCTCAAGTAGTCGCGGCTGAAGGCCCCCTTGTCGTACACGAGGGGAAGCTCCTGCACGATCAGCCCGAGCTCGTTCAACGGCTGGCGCCACTGGTGGGCGATGTTGCTGATCATCTCGCCGAGGGCGGCCAGGCGGCTTTGCTGGAGGAGCAGGCGCTCCTTCTCCGCAAGATCCTCCAGCGCCTTGAGCCGCTGGCCGGTCTCCTCTTCCAGCTCGAAGTAGGTCCGCTCCAGCTCCTCGTGCTGGAGTTGGAGCTTCCGGCGGCTAAGCTCCAGGTCCTGGGTCCGTTCCACCACCCGCTGCTCGAGATCTTCCTTGGCGCGCTCCAGGTCGCCGATCAGCTGGCAGTTTCTCAGGCTGATCCCGATCATGGAGGCGATCCCGGTCACCAGGCTGATGTCCCGCTCCACGAGGGGCTTTCTGGCCTTGACCTGCTCCACCGAGAGGACCCCGAGCGACACCCCCTCGGAGACGATGGGGCAGCAGATGAAGGCCACCGTGCCGGTCATCCGCACGCAGGCGAGCCGCCGCTCTCCCAGGGCGTCCCCGGATTTGGCCAGGTCGTTGACGAGCACCGGGCGCTGCTCGAGGAAGACGTCGACGTAGACGTCGGGGGACTGCGCCCCGTCCAGCAGGAACGGGAACCCGCAGAGGCAGGCGAGCTGCTCCTCGCTGTAGCCGTAGCTCGCCCCCACCTGGAGCCTCCGGCGCCCTTCATCGGCCAGCAGGATGACCCCCCGGTCGTAGGGGAGCCTCTCGCCGAGAATGCCGGCCACCCGGTCGAGCATCTCGCCGCGCCGGGTGAGCGCACCCAGCGCCTGCCCGATCTCGTTGGTCAGCATGGCGTTGTTGTAATTGATGTCGATCTGGTCGAGGAGGTTGTCCATCGCCTCCTTGGTGTTGTCGAGGCTCTGCTTGAGGGTGCGTTTCTCACCCTTCTCGGCGAAAAGCGCGAGGATGAAGTAGACGCAGAACGAGGCGGGGAGCGAGGCGGCGAGCCATCCCCAGAGCTCCAGGATGGCCAGGGTCAGGTTGAAGACCACCAGGAAGACCCCCGCCACCGCCTCCACCTTTCTCAAGACGACGTAGGTGGCCTTCTCCCAGCTGATGATGTAGCGGCAGACCTTCCCCCCCTGGAAGACGCACTCCGGGTGCTGGATGGTGGGAAGGCGCTTTATTTCGGGGAGGTAGCGTAGCCCGCTCAACTGGTGGTTGAAGAGGAGCACGATGGCCTCGAAGAAGCCGATCCGGTTCTCGCACTGGTACTGCCTCTCGAGCCCCTCCGCAAGCGGGGTCACCACGATCTCCACCGCGTTGGAGGCGAGGGTGCGGGACTGGTAGGTGGAGGAGCGGGTGAACTTGGCGGTGGTCTTGTTGATGATGTCGAAGGTGCTGGCGGCGTCGACCAGTCCCAGGATGTACTGCCGCATGGCCCCCAAGACGTCGGGAGAGGCGGCGTAGCGGCCCGCCTCGCGGGCGATGCGGGAGTTGCCGGTCAACTGCACGAGCTTGTCGTAGAAACGGTCCACCTGCTCCTGGTTGAACCAGTGCGCCTGGTCGGCCACCTCGTACTCCTTCATCCCGGCCTGGGCCAAGAGGTCGTTGATATTGACGTAGCTGTACTTCTGCTTGATGAGCAGGATGAAGGAGTTGATGATCCTGCTGTTGTAAAGCGGCCTTTGCCTGAGCGACGAGCCGTCCATGTCACCTCTCCCCGCCGCCGGGCCGCCCCTTGGACGGGGGGCTGAAGAGCGTTTCGCAGAACGCGAAGTAGTGGTCGGTGTACTCGAGGTTGAGGATCCAGAGGAGATAGCTCTTCTCGACGGGGAGCTGCGCCCTCTGCACCCAGCTTTCCGGGTAGGCGAGCACCGGCATTTCGCCTCCCTCGTAGCCACGGCTGATGGTTTGCAGGGCCGCCGTCACCAGGGGGGCCGGGACCTCGTCGTCGAGCACCATCACCGTCACGCAGTTGGTGAGCTCCGCCATGTTGAAGCCGACGTCGGTGTGGTTCACCAGGAAAAAGGCCTTGAGGGCCCCCTCCTTGCGGAGCGCATAGTACAGTTTCTCCTTGGTGAACCCCAGGGCGCGGTACTCTTTCTCGAGCCCGTCCTCGAAGGCGACCTCGGGGTCGAGGTCGAAGGCCTCGGTGAGAAGCCCCCCAGAGCGGAAGCGGTAGAAGCTTGCCACCTCGGTCAGCTCGAAGCGGCTGCTCGCCCCGAGCTCCCACGGGGGGGGAAGCGGTTCGGGTTCGCTGCCGCTTGCCCGGAAGTAGAAGTAGGCGAAGCGGTCCTCGGAGCAGGCGTGGCGGTCGGTTTCCTGCGCCGCGTAGCCGCCGAAGACCCGGCTGGGGAACTTGTTGTCGGGGCGGTAGTAGCAGTAGACAAAGCGCAGGTGGGCGAAGGCGAAGTTGTCGAGCTCGTTGAGGTATTCCCCCACCCTCTCCAGCACGGCGAGCCCGGCCCGCACCATGGACTTCCTGGCGGCGTGGTGGTGGATCATCCAGGAGTCGCGATAGAAGCGGACCATGGCCAGGTGACCGAGGATGGCGCCGCGGTCCAGGTGGATGAAGTGGCGGGCGATCTGGGGATTGTCCCGGTAGAGCTTCTCGTAGATCCGCTTGATCTCCTCCTTGTTGGCCTGGAAGTGGGCGTACTTGCCGGGGTAGATGAACCCGGTCTCGAAGAAGAAGTCCCACAGGTCGTTGAGATCCACCTCGGTGCAGACGTAGGACTTGCGGTCGGCCGCCTGGTGGAGGAGGGAGAGGATCTTCACGTGGTCCTTGACGTCCATGTCGAGGATGACCAGACCGCAGCGCACGGTGCCGTCCCCCTGCTGGTTGCGGGAGACCACCTGGGCGGTCAGGTCGAGGCTGAAACCGGGGCCGAAGACGAGCTTCACCGCCGGCAGGATGAGACCGGCCATAAGGACCGATTCCCCCTCGCTCTCCTCGACCCCCAGGCCGGTCCCGGAGATGTCGAGCACCTTGAGGTTGACCCGTTTGTCGATCAGGGGATGGGTGAAGACGATGTTGGGGGACGGGACCAGCTGCTGCCGGTTGGTCCGGTACCTCCTCGGCTTGAAACGCTGGATGGCGCTGGTGAGCTGCCTGAGGACCAGGGTGCTGGAGCCGCCGTCCCTTCGCCGGGAGACCATCTCGAAAGGACCCGAGTGGAGGATGGCGCCGTTGCGCACCAGCCGGAGGTTCAGCTCCCGCTCCGGGTTGAACCACTGCAGGGTGGCCGGAGACAAGGTGGCCCCGGAGATCCGTACCGAGACCGGCGTGAAGTCGTCCAGTTCACCCTTGAGCAGCGCGGCATTCTGGATCATCTCCACCCCGACCTCCACCCCGGCATGGCGCTTTATCCTGCGGGCCTCGAATTCCCGGCAGGTGACCGGCAACAGCAGGGAGAACCCCTCCTCGTCGATCGAGACGACCTCGGAGTTCACCACCAGGTACTTCCTGCCGTCCGGGATGAGGAGGAATTCGAAGCCGTAGGTTTTCAGCACCGCCCCCACCCCGGCCTCCTCGGCCCACCGGCAGTCGAGGCGTTCGCCGGCGCACGGCAGGGGGCGGGCCCGCAGGGTGACACAGCTGTCGTAGGCGACGTGCCGAAGGCTCACCAGGATGGTCTGATCCTGGAAGTTGATGAAGTTCAACCGGTTGGCCAGTTGGCTCTTCCCGACGCTTCTCCCCCTGAGGGAGCTCTCCCCTGTGCTCCCCTGCGTCGATTCACCACTTGCTCCTTGGTCCGTCACGCTGGCCTCCGGCACCCGGGGGCGACCCGGGAGTTTCCGGCGCTCCCACCCACGACCTCGCCCTTCTCGGGGCCAATCACGGGGCGATTTCCCGGTCGTTTAGCTCGATCCTGAACTCGGCCCCGTCGCCGACGTTGGCGACCGTCAGGCTCCCCCCCATGTTCCTCTCGATAATGCTCTTGGCCATGAAGAGGCCGATGCCGGTCCCCCCCGCCGGCCCCTTGGTGGTGAAGTAGGGCTCGAAGACCCGGTCCAGGATCTCCACCGGGACCCCCCCGGCGTTGTCGGAGATTGCCACCACGGTCACCCTCGCCCCCTTGCGCACCCGGATGGTGATGACCGGCTCTTCCGCCTTGGCGGCCAGCAGCGCGTCGCGGGCGTTCATGAGGATGTTGAGGACGACCTGGGAGAACTCGCTCGGGTAGCCGTGCACCACCGGGTCGCAGTCGGCATCGAGCTCGATCTCGATGTTGCGCGCGCCGAAGGCCGCTTGCAGGAAGGAGCGGACCTTGCCGAGCACCCTGACGAGCCGGAAATCGACCATGTCGAACTCGGGCCGGAAAAAGGTGCTGAAGTCGTCGATGGTCCTCGACATCCGGCGCACCGTCTCCATGGTCTTGGATAGGTTGTCCTGTATGAACTCCGGGGTGAATTCCCCGAGCCGGTAGGTCATCTGGAGATCCTGGGCCAAAAGCCCTAGGGTGTTGATCGGTTGGCGCCACTGGTGGGCGATGTTGTTGATCATCTCGGCCATGAAGGCCTGCCGCTCCTGGACCATCAGCTGGTCGTCCTTTTGCCGCTCGAGCTCCACCCCTGCCCTGACCAGCCGCTTGGTGTCCGCCTTCAGCTCCCGGCACTCCTGCTCGCACCTTCGGCGCGCCTCCCGTTCCCTCACCAGGGAGGCAAACTTGGCGTCGAGGTTTTTTTGCAGGGTCTGCATCTGGGAAAGCAGCAGCCTATTTCGCTCATCCAGCGGCTTCATAACGCTCTCCGATCACCGCTTACCCCCCGGGGGCTGACCCAGCAGGTGGCGGGGTCAGGTCGGTGAGGACAGTTACAGATAGAGTCGCCGATTCTCATTTGGCCGGCTTGGTCCGGGCGGCCAGGGGATCCGGGGTGGCCACCAGCATGGGAGGCTCCGCGGCCCTCGGGAGCTCGATCCAGAAACGGCTCCCCTCCCCGACCCTGGACTCGACGCCGATCCGTCCCCCCAGGCGGTTGACCGCCCTTCTCACGATGGCGAGGCCGACCCCGGTGCCGGGATAGCTCTCGATGGGGTTCAGCCGCTCGAAGATGTCGAAGATACGCTCCTGTTGTTCGGCGGGGATGCCGATGCCGTTATCCTCCACGTAGAGGCGGCAGTGCCGCTCCCCCTGCTCGGCCGAGACCCTCAGCCGCGGGTTCACCCCGCCGGGGACGAACTTGATGGCGTTGGTCAGCAGGTTCAAGAGCACCTGCACGAGCACGGTGCGATGACCGACCACCGCGGGGAGCTCTCCCCGCACCTCGAGGCGGTACTGCTTTCCACCCGCGACCAGATCGAGCTGGCGGAGCGCCTCGGCCACCACCTGGGAGAGGCTCACCGTCTCCAGCCGGATCTGCTGGCGGCTGAGGCGGCTGTAGGCGAGGAGATCTTGGATGAGCAGGTCCATTCCCTGGGCGGCGGCCAGGATCTTCCGGAGGTACTCGATCCGCTGGGACTCGTCCAGGGTACCGTCCTCGAGGAGGACCTCCGCGAACCCGCGCATGGCCCGCAGGGGAGCCCTGAGGTCGTGGGAGACCGAATGGGCGAAGGAGTCGAGCTCGCTGTTGATCTCCTCGAGCTGTCCGGTCCGCTCGGCGACCCGCACCTCGAGATCGGCCGCATCCGCCTGGACCCGGGCCAGCAGCTGGGCGACCTCGGCCTCGGCCCGGCACCGTTCGGTGACGTCTTCCAGCATGACGATCGCGTGGTGGGCGCCGCAGTCGCCCAGGACCGCCGAGACGGTCAGCCGCACCCGGAACTCCCGCCCGTCAAAGCGGCGCAGCGGTTTCTCCTCCTGGTAACGGCCGAGGTTGTCGTCCACGAGCGAGGCGAGACGGGCGCCGTCCAAGCCGAGATCGACCGCTTCCCACTCCTGCTCCTTGTTGCCGGACATCTCCCGCAGGGCCGGATTGCCGTGCAGGATCTTCCCCTTGCGGTCGACGATGGCGATGCCGATGCCGGCCCCCTCGAAGATGGAACGGAAACGCTCTTCGCTTCGCCGTAGCATTTCCTCGGTGGCCATCGCCTCGGTGATGTCGACCATTACCCCGCGCAAGGTGGTGCCTCGCTCATCGCGGACCACCCGGGCATGATCCCTCAGCCAGACCTCACCTCCCCCGGCGGTCAGGAAGCGGTAGCGGAAACGGCGGTCCCTTCCTTCGGCCGCGCTCTGGCGGCAGATCGCCACCACCCGCTCGCGGTCCTCGGGGTGGAGGTGGTTCACCCAGAAATCCGGCTCCTCCAACCACCGGGAGACGGGGTAGCCAAGGAGTTCCTCGGCACGACGGCTGACGAAGGTGAAGCGGAAGGGATCGATTTCGGCCTCCCACACGATGGCGTCGAGCCCTTCGACAAGCTCCCGGTAGCGCTCGGTGCTCTCCTTGAGCCTCGCCCCGATGGCGCTGACTTTTCTGAAGGCGTCGGCGTTTCGGGCGGCCAGCGCGGCGATCTGGGCGGCCGAGGCGAGCTGGTCCTGATCGAAACGGCTAAAGCCGGAACCGTCCTTCTTGTTGTGGAGTTCGAGGAAACCGATCATCTCGCCGCCCGCGTCGTGGATCGGCGTGCAGATGAGCGAGGTGACGCCGTAACGGGAGGCCAGTTGGCCATCGACTGCGGGGTCCCCTTTCACATCGTTGCAGAGGTAGGGAAGCTTTGTGGCAAGGATCCGCCCCGGGATCGGGTCGCCGGGGGACCAGCGGACGTCGTCAGCGGCCAGCTGGCCGCGGACGATCCGCCGGAAGCCGGAAAGCCCGTCGCGGCCACACAGGGCGGCGATCCCCCCTTCCGCACCGGCCATGGCGACCGCGGCGCGCACGAGGCCGTCGAGGATGTCGTCGACATCGAGGGTGGACTGAAGGGAGACGCTTAGCCTCCTCAGTGCCAGCAAGGCTCTTTCCGTCCTGGTGCCTGCGTCCATGTGAGTGTTCCTTGGAATTGTTTCATGAATACCCCAAGTATATCCGAGGCGAAATTCCTTGCATCACAATTTTCGGAGAGGAGGCATCTGAGGGAGTGGTGCACCCGGAAAAGCCGATCCTGAGCCCGGGAGGCGAGGCACGGTCAGTAACGGGAGACGCAGCGGTTTCCCTTGAGGTAGAAACGAAGGGGTGCGGCCGCCCAGGGGCCGGAATAGGCGACACCGATCCTCGGGCGGGCGACGATGTCGGCTTCCTGCGGTGCTGTTCCGGCGGCGATGAAGAAGTCGTCGGAGAGAAGGTCGTGACCGTTGAGGCGGCCATCGATGAGCATGGCCCTGGAGAGGAGACCGGGGCCCCGGGTGTTCCCGGCGACGTTTTCCACCGGCTCCAGGGCGCGCAGCAGGACGGCAGCCCCGTACCCCTCCCGCTCGGTCACCACGTTGGTGCACCAGTGGATGCCGTAGACGAGGTAGACGTAGGCGTGGCCGGGTGGACCGAAGAGAATGCGGGTGCGGGGGGTGATTCCCTTGGAAGAGTGAGCGGCGAGGTCGTGAGGGCCGAGGTAGGCCTCCACCTCGACGATGGCCCCTACCCTCGTCACCTCGCCCACACGGTGGACCAGGAGCCGCCCGAGCAGCTCCCTGGCCACCGTTTCGGTGTCGCGATCGTAGAACGAGCGGGGAAGCGGGTCCCATAGGTGGGGAGAGGCCATGGCACCACCGTCACTGCTAGATGAGCCCCTGGCGGGAGAGCGATTCCACCACGATGCGGGCCAGCTCCTTGCCGACCGTGACCACCTTCTCGGGCTCGTTGCTCTCCAAAGTGGCCGCCCAGAGCAGTTTCCCGTTGGCGGCGTCGAAGAGGTTAAGCTGCATGGTGGCCACGTCGTAGGTGGTGATGAAGGCGGGACCGTAGTTGGCCATCGAGCCGTAGTAGCCGTAGAGATCCCAGGCGGGAAAGGCCTCCGGGTACCAGCGGCCGGGGTAGGTGGTGACGTATCCCGGCTGGACGGTGGTCTGCTGCTCGACCCGGATGGTCTGCACGGTGAGGACCGCCTGAACGGCGGCACGCTTCACGGCGCCGTCCAAGGCTTCCCAGTTGGCCATCCCGGTCGGAAGCTCGGTGTAGCCGGGGATCGCCTGCACGCCGCGGGCGGCCAATTCCGCCGCGATCATGTCCTCGTAGACCCGGCGGCTCGACTCCTTCTTGGTGATGCTCACCACCATGATCTTCTTGAGGTGCGGGGCTGAAACGGAGGGATTGCGCCAGGTATCGACTACCGAGACGGACGCGCAGGAGCAGAGGAGGAACGTGAACAGAAGCAGACCGCCAGCTTTGAAAAGGGAGCGCTTTGTCATTGCCTTACCTCCTGTAGCCGCTTGAATGCGAAGGGGAAGATCCACTCTTCTGATGATAACACCTCCCGGCTCATTGCACATTAACGCAAGCCATATTCTTGCTCCCCTTTGGCAATGGTATATACTAAATATTATACACCGTTAGCGCATTCCTTTTGGGTTCCGGACACCTCGGCCACGCCCATTTTATCATGAAGGGCACTACCGCTCGTGCCACGACCTTCACGCTGGCGAAACGTAAAGGAGGAAAGCCATGGACACCATCAATCGCATTCTTGCCATCAGCAGGATCAGCGAGGATTGCCGCGACGTCGTGAACAACGGCATTTCTCTGGCCAAGAAACTCGGGGCGGAGCTGGAAGTGCTGCACCTGATTTCAAACCCGGTGGACCAGGAGGCCTTGAACGCCCCCCTGCCCTACCCCGACGCCGCCCACAAGACCTATGCGAGCATCCGTGAGGAGACCAAGGAGGAGCTGGAAAAAATCCTCCGCCGTGAGCTCCATTCGGGGTTCCCGATCAAGCTCATCGTCCGGGATGGCAACCCCATCGACGAGGTGACCAGCGTCGTGAAGGAGGAGAACATCGACCTGATCGTCATGCTGGCCCACCAGGAGACCCGGCTGGAGCACGCCCTGTTCGGCAGCGAGAACGAGGCGATCCTGCGCTCCATGCCGTGCAGCATCCTCTTGGTGAAGAAGGAGCCACACCCGGTCAAGTGGTAGCCACGGTCGCGGGGCGGAGGGCCCCCATTCGAAGGGACAGGATTTCACCGGCACAGGAGGCGGCATGCAGAGTTGGACCTGCACGATTTGCCAGTACGTGTACGATCCGGACCAGGGCGACGCGTTCAACGACGTCCCCCCCGGGGTCTCGTTCGAGGAGCTGCTGGAGGAGTGGACCTGCCCCGTCTGCAAAGGGGCCAAAAGGAATTTCGTTCCGACCACGCCATCGGAAGAGCGCTAGCCACCACCGGGTGAGCGGCGGAAATGATTGACCAAGCGCGGGAGCAGGATTACCCTGTTCCCGCTTTTCATTCCAGCTGGCGGAAACCGCATGCCCATTCTCGAAACGACCACTCTCTCCAAAAGCTACCTCATCGCCGGACGACCGGTACCGGTGCTCGACGAGGTTTCCCTCCAGGTCGAACGGGGGGAATTCCTGGTCGTGAAAGGGGAAAGCGGGAGCGGGAAGTCCACCCTGCTCTCCATCCTCTCCGGGCTGGACCGCCCCGACCGCGGCCGCGTGCTGATCGGCGGGGCGGACATCACCGACCTCGGCGAGGACGCCCTGGCCCCCTTGAGAAACGCCACCTTCGGCTTCGTCTTCCAGTCCTTTCACCTGGTTCCTTCGCTGACCGCGCTGGAGAACGTGATGTTTCCCGCCGAGCTGAAGGGGGAGCCGCAGGCCCGGGAGAAGGCGGAAGCGCTCATGCGGCGGGTGGGGCTCTCGGAGCGGGTCAACAGCTTTCCGCACCAGCTCTCCGGCGGCGAGAAGCAGCGCTGCGCCATCTGCCGCGCTCTCATCAACGATCCCCCCATCATCTTTGCCGACGAACCGACCGGCAACCTCGATTCGGTGAACGGGGCCGGGATCCTCGAGCTTCTCCTGGAACTGCAACGGGAGCGCAAAACCACCCTCATTCTGGCCACCCACAGCCAGGAGATCGCCGCCAGCGCCGACCGGGTCATAACCCTCCGGGACGGCCGCATCGTCACCGGCCAGCCGGCCTGATCGCCCCGCCATGGTCAACGCTCACTTCATCCTGCGACAGATATCCGGAGCCAGGCGCCAGTCGGCCCTCTTCGTCCTCTGCGTCGCCCTCTCCATGATCACCCTGGTCTCCCTCGGGAGCTTCAACCGGAGCGTCCAGCGATCACTGTGGAGGGACGCCCGCGCCCTTCATGCCGCCGACATCATCATCCGCGCCCACGCTGAGCTTCCTCCCCCCCTGGAGTCGGAGATCGCCACCCTGGCCAGCAAGGGCACCATCACGACCGCCCGCTACTACGACTTCTACACCGTCATCCAGAAGCACTCCGGCCAAGGGTCGCTGCTTTCGGATCTCAAGGCGGTCGAGCCGGGGTACCCTTTCTACGGGCAGGTTCTCCTCGCCTCCGGCCGGCCGTTCCACGAGGTGCTGACGGCGGGAAGCCTCATCGCCGAGAGGAGCTTCCTCGACCGCCTGGGCGTTGCGATCGGGGACCGGGTACGCGTAGGCAATGCGATACTTACCGTCAGCGACGTGGTCGTCCAGGAGCCGGACCGGCCGGTCGATTTCTTCGCGCTCGGCCCCAGGGTCTTCGTCGCGGCGGCGGACCTTTCGGCCATCGGTCTATTAGGCAAGGGGAGCCGGGCGGAGTACGTGACCCTCGCCAAGCTGGCCGACCAGGCGAAGCTTGCACCGGTGGTGGCGGCCCTTCGCAGCGCAGCGGGAGAGAGCCGGGTGCGGGTGGAGACCTTCCGGGACGCCGACTCACGGGTGAAGAAATTCTTCGACAATCTCCTTTTCTTCCTGGATCTCTCCGGGATTTTCACCCTCCTTCTGGCCGGTTTCGGCATCCAGAGCACGCTCTTTGCCCTGTTGAAGGAACAGGAGAAGACCATCGCGGTCATGAAGGCGGTGGGGGCCAGAAGCCGCTACATCATCGGCCATTTCCTGGCGGTCACCCTGCTCCTCGGGGTCGCGGGGACCATTGCGGGGCTGGCGGCCAGCTTCGCCCTCCAGCGCTATCTACCCAAGCTTTTCAGCGGGCTCATCCCGGCCCAGGTGGATTACACCATCTCCGGCTGGGCGGTGGCCGAAGGGGTGACGATCGGATTCATCGTGGTGCTCCTTTTCACCGCCCTCCCCCTGTACCGGCTCAAGGAGGTCAAGCCGCGCATCATCCTCGGCAAGGAGGAACAGGAGGGATTCTGGACCCGCTCGACCGGGGTCATCGGCGGCACCGGTACCCTCTTTTTCTTCGCGATGGTGCTGCTGAAAATACGGGACCTGACCACCGGGCTGTACTTCGTCGGGGCGGTCATCGGGCTGGTCTTCGCGGCTTTCGTGCTGGCCTCCATCATCCTGTGGGGATTGAAGAGGCTCCGCCCCAAAAACCTCGCCCTGCGCCAGGCGCTCAAGGGGCTCTTCAGGCCGCGCAACGCCTCGCGCCCGATCCTGGTCACCCTTTCGGCGGGTCTCGCGGTCATCTTCGCCATCACCCTGGTCGAGAAAAATCTCGACGCCTCCTTCATCCAGTCATTCCCGCCAGGCGCGCCGACCGTTTTCTTCATAGACATCCAGCCGGGCCAAAAGGACGACTTTGCCAAGACGCTCGGGAGCCGGGGGGAGTTCTTCCCCATCATCCGGGCCACCATCGGCGCCATCAACGGTAAGCCGATCGACATGGCGAAGCAGCGCCAGTCGCGGGGAGACAACCTGAGCCGCGAATTCAACCTGACCTATCGCGACTACCTCCTTTCGGATGAGCGGATCACCGATGGGAAGACGCTGTTCAGAAACGATTGGCAGGTTTCCCAGGTTTCGGTGCTCGATACCGTGCTGAAGATGCACGAGATGAAGGCGGGGGACACCTTGACCTTCCGGGTCCAGGGGATCCCGATCGAGGCGAGGATCTCCAGCATCCGCACGCGAAAAAGCAGCGGCTTCACCCCCTACTTCTACTTCGTCTTCCCGCCGAGCGTCCTGGCCGACGCACCCCAGACCCTTTTCTGCGCGGCCCGCATCGACAAGAGAGAGATAGCCGCCGTGCAGAACCGGATCGTCCAGCGCTTCCCCAACATCAGCGTCATCGACCTCACACAGACCGCGGAGCTCTTCGGGCGCATCATGGGGAGGCTCTCGACCATCGTCAGGTTCTTCACCTCCTTCAGCCTGGTGGCCGGCATACTGATCGTGATCAGCTCGGTATTCGCCACCCGCTACGCCCGCACCCAGGAGGCCGTCTATTTCACCATTCTCGGAGCCCGAGTCAGGTTCGTGCTGGCGGTGTTCGCAGTCGAGAACCTCTTCCTGGGACTCTCCAGCGGCGTTATCGCCCTGGCGATCTCCCAGGTGGCAAGCCTGGTGATCTGCCGCAAGAGCCTCGACATGGAGTATCACCCGTACCTCGCCCAGAGTCTCCTGCTGGTGCTGGCTACCACGGTGCTGGTGATGATGGTCGGGATGGCGGCGACTATCCCCATCCTGCGGCAAAAGCCGGTCGTTTTTTTGAGGGAGCATGCGGAGGAGTGATGGGGGCGGTTGTAAAATCTGCCCTCACCCGGCCTTCGGCCACCCTCTCCCCCAAGGGGGGCGAGGGTATTTACTAGGTGCCTTCGGCTAACCTTTCCGGAAGGGGCGAGGGGATACAGGGTAAAGGGGTAAAGAGATAAGTATCCGAGGAGGGTATTCCACATGAGACCGATAACGCTGGTGGCGTGGGCAGTTACCTTCTGCACGCTCATGGGCGGGTGCAACAAGGAACCACAGACTGCCGCGCGGCAGGCGGCCGATTCGCCCAAGGCCGAAGGGACCATCGTGGCGGTCGGTGACAGTCTCACCGCCGGTTATGGCGTGAAGGAGGACGAGGCTTACCCGGCCCAACTCGAGAGAAAACTCCAGGCCGCCGGCTACCACTGGAAGGTGGTCAACGCCGGGATCAGCGGCGAGACGTCGTCGGGAACGCTCTCCAGGGTCAACTGGATACTCAAGCTGAAACCGGACATCGTCATCCTGGAAACCGGCGCCAACGACGGCTTGCGCGGCATCGACCCCGCCTTGGCCAAGCGGAACATCGACCGCATCGTCACCGAACTGCAGGCCCAAGGCGTAGAGGTGGTGCTGGCGGGGATGCAGATGCTCACCAACATGGGGACCGGTTACACCAACTCCTTTGTGAGGATCTATCCCGAGGTCGCTCGGGAACACCACCTCATCCTCGTCCCCTTTTTCCTCACCGGGGTGGCGGGCGACGCCAGCCTCAACATCTCGGACGGCATTCATCCCACCGCAAACGGATACAAAATCGTCACTGAGACAGTCTATCCGTATACCGTAAAAGCCATTGAGAGAAAACGTTCGAAGAAACAGAGCTGAAGCAGAATTTACCTACTGTTATGCTCGAACTTTTCACCTCCAGACTTGCCTTTTCGGCCATTTTAATGTAAACATGGTCTGTTTTAAGGGAGGATTTTCCAGCCTCGTACTACTGCCGTCCGACCACCCATGGACCCGCTAGAAAACATCGGCAACAGGAGTAGCACGTTTGAACCAGTTTTCTTTCAGTTATGACGCGACCGGTCACTCCGCCCAAGCCCCGGGGACAGGCTCCGCCGCCGGGGATACCGGCCTCGACCGCGCCGCGCTCAAGGAAGCCCTCCGCTCGGTCCGTCATCCCCTCTACCTGGTCCACAAGGCTGGCGGCCTCACTCCCGAACTGGCCCGCACCGGCCAGGATGCCCCCTTTGCCCACGAGGGTGCGCGAGTCGTCGCCTTTGCCCCCCCTTCCCTTCCCGAACATCTGGGTGACCCCTCTTTCTGCCGCGAGATCGGCATCCGCTTTCCCTATCTCGGCGGCTCGATGGCCAAGGGGATCAGTTCCGCCGCCATCGCCGAGGAGCTCGGGCGCGCCGGGATGCTCGGGATGTTCGGCGCCGCCGGGCTTCCCTTACGCCAGGTCGAGGACGCCGCCGACCGGCTGGCCTCCTCCCTCGGAAAGATCCCCTACGGCTTCAACCTTATCCATTCGCCTCACGAGCCCGACCTGGAGCGGGAGCTTGCCGAGCTTTACATCCGCAAAGGGGTCCGCATCGTCGAGGCCTCTGCCTTCCTCGACCTGACCCTCCCGCTGGTCCGCTACCGGGTGCATGGGATCAGGCGCGAGGCCGACGGCCGGATCGTCGCCCCCAACCGGATCATCGCCAAGGTCTCCCGCGAGGAACTGGCGGCGAAGTTCTTCGCACCCGCCCCGGAGAAATTCCTCCGCGAGCTGGTCGCCAACGGCTCCATCACCGCGGAGCAGGCCGAACTGGCCGCCCGGATCCCGCTGGCCCAGGAAGTCACCGCCGAGGCCGATTCCGGCGGGCATACCGACAACCGCCCCGCCATCGCCCTCTTCCCGACCATCGCCTCGCTGGCCGCCCGGCTCCAGCAGAAGCACGGCTACGACGTGAAGCTCCGGGTCGGCCTGGCCGGAGGGATCTCCACCCCGGCTTCCGCAGCTGCCGCCTTCGCCATGGGCGCCGCCTACATCATGACCGGATCGGTCAACCAGGCCTGCGTCGAATCGGGCACCTCCGACGCCGTCAGGGCCATGCTGGCCGACACCCGCCAGGCCGATGTCATCATGGCCCCCGCCGCCGACATGTTCGAGATGGGGGTCACCGTGCAGGTGTTGAAGCGCGGGACCATGTTCCCGATGCGGGCGGCCAAACTCTACGAGATCTACCGCGCCTACCGCTCCCTGGAGGAGATCCCGGCCGCCGAACGGGAGAAGCTGGAGAAGACCTTCTTCCAGGCCACCTTCGACCAGATCTGGCGCGACACCCGCAACTACTTCCTGACCCGCGATCCCTCCCAGGTAGAGCGTGCCGAGCGCGACCCGAAGCACCTGATGGCGCTGGTCTTCCGCTGGTACCTCGGCATGGCCGCCCATTGGGCCAAGGACGGGGCCGAACAACGCCGGATGGATTACCAGGTCTGGTGCGGACCCGCCATGGGGGCGTTCAACGAATGGGCCACCGGGTCGTTCCTGCACCCCCCCGCCAACCGCAGGGTCGTTGACGTCGCCCTCAACATCCTGCACGGTGCGGCGCAGCTCAACCGCGCCAACGTTCTCCGCAGCCAGGGCATCCAGCTCCCCCAGGACGCCATGACGGTCGAGCCTCTCGAACTAGCCAAGATCAAGGAGTATCTTGTTGAAAACTGAACTGAAACCCGCCGCCCGCAAAGGAAACGAGCTGGCCATCATCGGTATCGGCTGCCTCTTCCCCAAGGCCGAGGACCGTACCGGATACTGGGCCAACATCGCCGAAGGCATCGACGCCATCACCGAGGTCCCCGACACCCACTGGGCGGTCGAAGATTACTACGACCAGGACCAGAAGAGCCCGGACCGCACCTATGGCCGCCGCGGAGGTTTCCTTTCCCCCGTCGATTTCAACCCGATGGAGTTCAACATCCCTCCCAACGTGCTGGAGGCGATCGACAGCTCGCAGCTCCTCGGCCTGGTCGCCGCCGGCCAGGCGCTCAAGGACGCCGGCTACGGCCCCGACCGTACCTTCGACAAAACCCGCGCCAGCGTCATCCTCGGCGTCACCGGCACCCTTGAACTGGTCATCCCCCTGGGCGCCCGCCTCGGCCACCCGATCTGGCGTTCGGCCCTCAAGGACGCCGGCGTGGACGAAACGGTCGCCAAGGACGTCGTGGAGCGGATCGCCGACTCCTACGTCTCCTGGCAGGAGAACTCCTTCCCCGGTCTGCTCGGCAACGTGGTGGCCGGCCGCATCAGCAAGAACTTCGACCTGGGCGGCACCAACTGCGTGGTGGACGCCGCCTGCGGCAGCTCGCTCGCCGCTCTGAACCTCGCCGCACTGGAGCTCACCTCCGGCAAGTCCGACATCGTCGTCACCGGCGGAATCGACACCTTCAACGACATCTTCATGTACATGTGCTTCAGCAAGACCCCGGCGCTCTCCCCGGCCGGCAACGCGAAGCCCTTCGACGTCTCCGCCGACGGAACCATCCTCGGCGAAGGCTTGGGGCTCGTGGTGCTGAAGCGCCTTGCCGACGCCGAACGCGACGGCGACCGCGTCTACGCGGTGGTCACCGGCGTAGGGTCCTCCAGCGACGGCAAAGGGGACGCCATATACGCCCCCAGCGCATCCGGCCAGAAGAAGGCGCTCGTTGCCGCCTATGCGGCCGCCGGGGTCACTCCCGACACCATCTCCATGCTCGAGGCACACGGCACCGGGACCAAGGTCGGCGATGCCGTCGAGGTCTCCGCCCTGCGCGAGGTGTACGGCAAGGCGGACAAGCCGTGGTGCGCACTTGGCTCGGTAAAATCCCAGATCGGCCATACCAAGGCCGCTGCGGGTGCCGCCGGTCTCATCAAGGCTGCCATGGCCCTGCACCACAAGGTGATCCCGCCGACCATCAAGGTCCAGACCCCACAGAAAGAGGTGGTGGCCAACAATTCCCCCTTCTATATCCCGACCGAGAAGCGCCCCTGGTTCCCGCGCCCCGGCATCCCCCGGCGTGCGGCGGTCAGCGCCTTCGGCTTCGGCGGCTCCAACTTCCACCTGGTGCTCGAAGAGTTCCAGGCGGAGAAGAGCGTGGCGGACTGGGACGGCCACACCCAGATCATCCCCCTGTCCGGCGCAACTCCGGCAGTCCTTTCCTCGGCCCTCGGGCAACTGGAGAGCGTGGCCTCTTCGTGGAACGCACTGAGGGATCTCGCGGCGACGCTGCGCAAGAATTTCGACCCGGCTGCCCCCTGCCGCCTCGCGATCGTGGCGGAGAGGAACAAGACCAACCTTGCCGGTGTGGTAAAGAACGCCCGGGCCATGCTGGAGAAAAACCCGAAGGGCGGCTGGCAGACTCCGGACGGGGCCTTCTATGCCTGCGGCGCCAACGCCGGCAAGCTCGGCGTGGTCTTCCCCGGCCAGGGCTCCCAGTACACCGGGATGCTGAACGACCTCTGCTGCCGCTTCCCGCAGGTCATGAGGAGCGTCGTCAACGCCAATGACGGCTTCATGGCCGAAAATGGCGCGTTCCTCTCCGATCTCATCTACCCGATCTCCGCCTTCGATGCCGAGACCCGGAACAGGCAGGAGGAAGAGCTGAGAGCCACCGAGGCGGCCCAGCCCGCCATCGGCGCCACCAGTCTTGGCGCGCTGCGTCTCGTGCAGGATTTCGGTATCGCCCCCGCCGCGGTCGCCGGTCACAGCTATGGAGAGCTCACCGCCCTCTGCGCCGCCGGGAAGATCGACGAGGAGAGCCTGCACGCCCTCTCGCGTCTGCGTGGCCGCCTGATGGGCGAAGGGAAAGGCGACAAGGGGAGCATGCTCGCGGTGGCCGCCCCGCTAGCCAAGGTGAGCGACGTCATCAAGGAAGAGAAGCTGGACCTGGTGATCGCCAACAAAAACGCTCCGACCCAGGCGGTTCTTTCCGGCAAGACCGAGGAGATCGTGCGGGCGAAAGATGTCTTCACGGCCCGCGGCATGACCTGCAAACAGCTTCCGGTAGCCGCCGCGTTCCACAGTGCGCTGGTTGCCGACGCATCCAAACCGTTCCTGGCGGCCCTCGACAAGGTGGAGATCAAGAAAGGCGACATTCCGGTTTACGCCAACACCACCGCCGCCGAATATCCGGCCGACCAGGCTGCCGCCAAGGCCCTGCTGGCCGGACAACTGGGCAAGCCGGTGGAATTCGTTGGTGAGATCGAGGCGATGTACCAGGCAGGGATCACCACCTTCCTGGAAGTCGGTCCCGGGAACCGCCTGACCGGCCTCGTCCAGGCCATCCTCGGCGACCGCCCGCACCAGGCGATCGCCATCGACGCCTCCTCGGGCAAGCGCACCGGTATCGCCGACCTCGCCCGCGCTCTCTCCCAACTGGCGGTGGCCGGATACCCGGTCAAGCTGGCCGCCTGGGATGAAGGGCATGTCCCGGCGGTGGCCGGCAAGAAGAAGCTCATGACGGTGCCGATCTCCGGCGCCAATTACGTAAAGCCGAAGGCGAAGAAGCCGCCGGTTCAGCGTCCCATGGTGACCGCCCAGGTGGCGGCACCGGTGACGGCTCCGTCGGCAGCCCCGGCCATGGCCGCCCAGCCTGCCCAGTCCGCACAGCCCGTTGCGGCAATCCAGGCCGCCACCGCTCAGCAGGCGTTGCCCACCGGATCGCCGTCGCAGGCTGTTCGCCCGGTCGCCACACAGGTTCCGCCGACGGTCCTCAGCGAGACCCTGCGGATGACCAGGGAAAGCATGTCCATCCTCCAGCGGATGCAGGAGGATACCGCACAATTGCACCGCAGGTTCCTGGAAGGCCAGGAGACCGCGGCGAAGACGTTCCAGACCCTGCTGGAACAGCAGCACCGTATTCTTTCAGGCGGCATGGCCGCTTACCAGGCAGCTCCGTCATTCACATCCACACCGGTACAGGCTCCGTTCCAGGCTCCGGTTTCAGCACAACAGGCGCCGGTCCAGGCTCAGATCCGTCCGGTAGCGGCCACCCCGGCGGCTCCGGCAGCCCCGGCAGCCCCGGCTGCCCCGGCGACTCAGGCGGCAGCACCGGTGGCGGCGGTAGCGGCGCCGGCTCCGGCGATGGCTCAGGTCAGCCAGCCGGCAGCCGGGTCTTCCAAGGTCACCGAGACGCTGCTGGCGGTGGTCTGCGAGAAAACCGGTTATCCGGTGGAGATGCTCGAGCTCGACATGGGGATGGATTCCGACCTCGGCATCGACTCTATCAAGCGGGTGGAAATCCTTTCGGCGCTGCAGGAAAGACTGCCGGGTTCCCCGGTCATCGGACCGGAACACCTGGGGACACTGAGGACCCTGGGGGATATCGCAGGACATCTGGCGAAGGGGACCACAGGGCAAGCGGCCCAAGGGACCGAAGGGAGCCAAGGGAGCTTGCAAGGCTTCGACGTCGCGGCGGTTCTGCTTGAGGTGGTGGGCGAGAAGACGGGGTATCCGGTCGAGATGCTTGAACTCGACATGGGGATGGACTCAGACCTCGGCATCGACTCAATCAAACGGGTGGAAATCCTCTCGGCTCTCCAGGAACGACTGCCGGGGTCGCCGGTTATAGGGCCGGAACACCTGGGGACTCTGAGGACGCTGGGGGATATCGCCGGACACCTCGCGAAGGGGGGCGCAGAGCAAGGGACTCAAGGGAGCCAAGTGTCCCACGGGGGACAAGGGGGCCAAGCAAGCTTTGACGTCGCTGCCGTGCTGCTTGAGGTGGTGAGCGAGAAGACCGGGTATCCGGTGGAGATGCTTGAGCTTGAGATGGGGATGGACTCGGACCTCGGCATCGACTCAATCAAACGGGTGGAAATCCTCTCGACTCTGCAGGAAAGACTGCCGGGATCGCCGACCATTGGACCGGAACACCTTGGGACTCTGAGGACGCTGGGGGATATCGCCGGACACCTCGGGAAAGGTGCCGGACACCAAGCGACCCAAGCGCCCCAAGCGACTCAAGCCACCCAAGTGAGCCAGCAAGGCCTTGACGTCGCTACGGTACTGCTTGAGGTTGTGAGCGAAAAGACGGGATACCCGGTCGATATGCTTGAGCTCGAGATGGGGATGGACTCGGACCTCGGTATCGACTCGATCAAGCGGGTGGAAATACTCTCGACTCTCCAGGAAAGACTGCCGGGGTCACCGACCATTGGGCCGGAACACCTTGGGACTCTGAGGACGCTGGGGGATATCGCCGGACACCTCGGGAAAAGTGTCGGACACCAAGGAACCCAAGGAACCCAAGGAACCCAAGGGACCCAAGGGGCTCAAGGGAACCAGGTAAACCTTGGCGGCGTGGACGTCGCAACGGTGCTGCTGGAGGTCGTGAGCGAGAAGACTGGGTACCCGGTCGATATGCTGGAACTGGAGATGGGGATGGACTCGGACCTCGGAATCGACTCCATCAAACGGGTCGAAATCCTTTCGACCCTCCAGGAGCGGCTCCCCGGCTCGCCGAACATCGGGCCGGAACACCTCGGTACGCTCAGGACGCTGGGGGATATCGCATCCTTCCTCGGCGGAGCCACTGCCAACTCTTCCCAAGCTGCCCCGGCACCCACTCCTCAGCAGCCTTCGACTCCCGAACAGACTCCGACGGCTACCGCGGCGCCACATGCTGAGCCGCCTAAAGCTGCCAAAGCGGAACCGACCATCGTCCACCCTATCGAAAGAAGCACGGTGGTTCCCGTCGCGCTGACCGACGAGGACGACTCCGACGCCATCACGCTCGCCAACGACGGTGAGATCTGGGTCACCGACGACGAATCGCCCTTTACCGCCGAGCTTTGCAGCATCCTCCTCGAGCATGGCTGCACCGTTCGCAAGATCGACGCCGCCAGCGTTCACCAGGCTGTCCCGACCGGCAAGCTCTCCGGCCTCGTCATCTCGGCCCCGGTAAGCGGAACCGACGACCAGTTCCTGAAGGACGCCTTCGAGCTCCTCAAGAACGCCTCCGAGGCCCTCATCCAGACCGGCAAGGACGGCGAAGACGCCGTTCTCGTCACCGTCTCCAGGCTGGACGGCTCCTTCGGGTTCGGAAACGAGGGCACCCTCAAGGATCCTCTTTCCGGCGGCCTCGCCGGTCTCGCCAAGACCGCGGCGCGTGAGTGGCCGGAGGTTTCCTGCAAAGCCATCGACCTCGGCGCGTTCCCGCACCAGTCTTCCGCCGCCAGCGCGGTGGTGCTGGAAATGCTCCGCCGCGGCCCGGTGGAAGTAGGCCTTACCCCCGGCGGCAGGTTCGGCCTCAAAACCGAAGTCCTCGCGGAAACGCCCGTCCCGGAAACGCCCGTTATCGAAGAAGGAGAGGTCGTCGTCATCACCGGCGGTGGGCGCGGCGTAACTGCGGCGGCCGCCCTGGCGATCGCCGAACAGTACCATCCGTTCCTGGTCCTCCTGGGACGCTCGCCGGAACCGGAAGAGGAACCGGCCTGGCTGGTCCCCCGGACCGAGGAGAGCGAGATCAAGCGGGCCATCATGCAGCAGGCCACCGGCAAGCTCCACCCCCGCGAGATCGAGGAGCGCTACCGCGCGGTATCCGCCGCCCGTGAGCTGCGGGATACCCTTTCCAAGGTCTCCGCCACCGGCGCCGAAGTCATCTACCGCTCGGTCGATATCCGCGACCAGGGCGCCATGGAGCTCGTGCTGGCCGAGATCCGCCGCTCGCACGGCGCCATCCGCGGCATCGTCCATGGGGCGGGCGTCCTAGCCGACCGGCTGATCGTGGACAAGTCCGCCGAGCAGTTCGAGCAGGTCTACGGCACCAAGGTCTACGGCCTGAGGGCTCTTTTGAACGCCACCCGCACCGACGACCTCCGCTTCATCGCCCTCTTCTCTTCGAGCACCGGCCGCTTCGGCCGCGTCGGCCAGGTCGATTACGCCGTCGCCAACGAGGTGCTGAACAAGGTCGCCCAGCGCGAGGCCCGGCGCCGTGAAAACTGCCGCGCCGTCAGCATCAACTGGGGCCCCTGGGACGGCGGCATGGTCACCCCTGCCCTCAAGAAAGTCTTCGCAGGCGAAGGGATCGGCGTGATCGATCTCGCCGAGGGGGGCGCCTTCCTGGCCCGCGAGATTGCCGCCACCGGCGCCCCGGTCGAAATCGTGGCACTGGCAGGACTCGGTCTCCCCGAGACCGCCGCGGCTCCCGCCAAGCCGCAGGTCCTTCATGAAGCCTTCGGCCTCACCCTCACCGTCTCGGATTATCCGTTCCTCCGTTCCCACGTCCTGGACGGCAAGGCGGTCCTCCCCATGGCCATCATCGTGGAATGGCTCGCCCACGGCGCCCTGCACGGGAACCCCGGCTTCCGTTTCCACGGCTTCAACGACCTCCGTATCTGCAAAGGGGTGGTCTTCGAAAACAACACCGGCTTCAAGCTGAGCGTGATGGCGGGCCGCGCCGAAAAACGCGAGTCGTTCCACCTCGTTCCGGTTGAACTCTGCAGCGAGGGGGCCAACGGCAAGACGGTGCTCCACGCCCGCGCCGAAATCGTGCTGGCCACCAAGCACCCGGAGGGGATCAGGTCCATCACCGAGATCCCCAGCACTCCCTACACGCCGGAAAACGGTGTGATCTACAACCGGGAGCGCCTTTTCCACGGCCCGGATCTGCACGGTATCGAACAGGTCGACGGCTGCTCCGCCAAGGGTATCGCCGCCATCGTCAAGAAGGCTCCCGCCCCGGCCAACTGGATCAAGCAGCCGCTGAGAAGCGCCTGGCTGACCGACCCGCTGGTGATCGACAGCGCCTTCCAGATGATGATCCTCTGGAGCTTCGAACGTTTCGGCGCCGGCTCCCTCCCCTGCTTCGCCGGCCGCTACCGGCAGTTCCAGGAGACCTTCCCGCGTGAAGGGGTCCAGGTGGTCATCCGGGTCACCTCGGAAAGCGCCCACGGCGCCACCGCCGACATGGAATTCCTCGACCGCCACAACGGCAAACTGGTGGCGCGCCTCGAAGGATACGAGTGCGTGATCGATCCATCGCTGAAGCAGGCGTTCCAGCGTAACAAGTTGCAGTCGGTTTCCGTGATGGGGGCCGCCTGAGCATGAACGAGCAGTCCCCCTCGGTTGCCATCGTCGGGATCGGCGGGATTTTCCCCGGCGCTCCCGACCTCACCACGTTCTGGGAAAACATCCGCTTAGCCAAAAGTGCCGCCCGGGAAGTACCCGAGGGTAGATGGCAGATCTCCGCCGATACCGCCTTCGATCCCGAGCCCGGCAAGCCTGACCACGTCTACTCGCGCCGCGGCTGCTTCATCGAGGAGCTGCCGCCGCTTTCCGAGCTCGCCGGCCTCTTCATCGACCAATCCCTGATCGCCCGGCTCGACCCCGCCTTCCAGCTCCTTCTGCACGCCGGCAAGCGCGCGTTCGACAGCGCAGTCACCAAGCCGGTGGATCTCACCCGGGTCGGCGTCATCATCGGCAACCTCGCCCTCCCCAGCGAAAAATCCGCCGAGATCACCCGCGCCCTCCTTGGCCGCACCTTCGAGGAAAAGCTCCTCGGCAAGGCCATCGAGACCGCCGCCACGGAACCCCTCAACCGCTACGTCGCCGGCCTCCCGGCGGGTCTTCTGGCCGCCTCCCTGGGGCTTGGCGGCGGGGCCTTCACGCTGGACGCGGCCTGCGCCTCCTCTCTCTACGCGATCAAGCTTGCCGTGGACGAATTGACCTCCGGCCGGGCCGACGCCATGGTAACCGGCGGCCTCTCCCGTCCCGATCCCCTCTTCACCCAGATGGGCTTCTCCCAGCTGCGGGCGCTGTCCAAACGCGGCATTTGCGCCCCGTTCGACGCCACCGGCGACGGCCTCGTGGTCGGCGAAGGGGCCGGCATCTTCATCCTGAAACGGACCCAGGACGCCCTCAAGCACGGCGACAGGATCTACGGGATCATCCGCGGCGTAGGTCTTTCCAACGACGTCGGGGGAAGCCTCCTGGCGCCGCTTTCGGACGGGCAGCTGCGCGCCATGCGTGACGCCTACGCGAAGGCGGGATGGGCACCGCAGGACGTCGATCTCATCGAATGCCACGCGACCGGCACCCCGGTCGGGGACGCCACCGAGGTAGCGAGCCTCAGGGAACTCTGGGGAGCCGCACCGGGATCGGAAAAGTGCTGCGTGATCGGTTCGGTCAAGTCCAACATCGGCCATCTGCTGACCGCCGCCGGATCGGCCGCCCTTACCAAGATCCTCTTGGCCATGGCCGAGGAAACCCTCCCCCCCACCGCCAACTTCGCCCAGGCTCCCGCCAACTTCGGGCTGGATCAGAGCCCGTTCGGCGTGCTCAAATCCCCGGCGCCGTGGATCCGCCGCGGCGAGGGGATCCCGCGCCGGGCAGGCGTCAGCGCCTTCGGCTTCGGCGGGATCAATGCCCACCTTTTGGTCGAGGAGTGGATCGGGCAGGAGGTGGTGCAAGAAGCGGGGTCGGTTTTTGGCGCTCAGGGGGAGGCAAAGGCAAATCCCCCCTGTCCCCCCTTTGACAAGGGGGGGACCTCTGGCCGAACTTCGGAACGGGGTGGCGACGCCATTCAGGACGATGTCGCTATCGTGGGACTCGATGCGCGGTTCGGGAAGTGGCAGTCGCTGACGTCCTTCCAGGCGCACGTGCTGGGGGGTGATCAGGCGACCAAGCCGGGCCGGCCGACCGACTGGTGGGGAGCCGAGAAGAGCGAGTGGTTCGCCGAAGCGGGGCTTTCCTCCACGCCGTTCGCCGGGTACTTCGTGGACGATTTCGCGGTGCCGCTGGACCAGTTCCGGATTCCGCCCCGCGAGATGGAGGAGATGCTGCCGCAGCAGCTGTTGATGCTGCAGTCGGCGGCGGCCGCCATCGGCGATGCCAAGCTCGATCGTTCGGAGAACCTGCGCGCCGGGGTGTTCGTCGGGATCGCCCTCGACCTCAACAGCACCAACTTCAGCTTCCGCTGGTCGATCGCCGAGAAGGCGGCCGCCTGGGCCAAGGAACTCGGGCTCGAAATGAGCGACGAGCAACTCGCCGCCTGGATCCAGGAACTGCGCGAGAAAAGCGGACCTGCCCTCACCGCCAACCGGACCATGGGTGCCTTGGGAAGCGTGGTTGCCAGCCGCGTCGCCCGCGAGTTCCGTTGCGGCGGCCCGAGCTTCACGATCTCCAGCGAGGAAAGCTCCGGGATCCACGCCCTGCAGGCCGCGGTGCGCCAGCTGCAGTCGAACGAGATCGATCGCGCCATCGTGGGAGCGGTCGATCTGGCCGGCGACCTGCGGGCCGCCTGGGGGCATCACATGGCCCGCCCCTTCTCCAAGTCGGGCCGCGCTACCCCCTTCGACCAGAGTGCCGACGGCACCGTGATCGGGGAAGGTGCGGCGACCCTGGTGCTCAAGCGTCTGGAAGACGCCAAGGCCGCCGGGGATAGGATCTATGCGGTCATCAAGGGGGTCGGCGACGCGAACGGGGAGTTGAAGCTGCCGGGTGCTGCTGCCTACCGCCGGGCGCTCGAGCGCGCGTACCGCGATGCAGGGATCGATCCCGTACGGGTTGGGCTCGTGGAGGCTCACGGCAGTGGCGATCCCGCCGAGGACCGGATGGAGTGCGCCGCCCTCTCCGACTTCTTCCAGCCTCCCGGCTCCACTTCGAAATTCGCTCCCCGCCGCCTCCCGGTCACCGCCGTCAAGGGAATCATCGGGCACTGCGGCGCCGCCAGCGGTATCGCGTCGCTCGCGCGCGCCTCCCTGGCGCTCTACCAGGAGATCATCCCGCCGGCTCCCGCGGGAAAGGCGCCCCTTTCCAAATTCTCCGGCAGCGACGCCATCTTCCTCCCCTCCGGGCCCCGCTTCTGGCTCCGCAATCGTGCCGAAGGGCCCCGCCACGCCGGGGTCAGTGCCTTCGGCGTCGACGGGGGGTGCTGCCACGTCGTGCTGGAGGGATATGACAAGGTACCCGCCGAGGCGAAGGCGGAACGCCTGGCGCCGCTTGGCCCCGGCAACGACTTCCTCTTCCCGGTCACGGGCTCCGGGCAAGGGGAGATTGCCGAAGCGCTCCTTCAGCTGAGGGATAAAGCCACCCTCCCCTCTCCTCCCGATATCGCCACGCTTTCCCGGGAGCTCATCAAGCGGCAGCAGGCGGCGATCAACCAGCCCTTGGCCATGTCGCTGGTGGCCCGCAGCCGCGACGAACTGATCGGGCTCATCGACCAGGCTGAGCGGCTCTTGAGGGCGGATTCGGTCCAGAGCGAGGCCATCCTTCATCCGTCCCTGCGGGATCGGCTCTTCTTCTCCCGCAACCCGCTCGGTCCCACCGGCAAGGTCGGCTTCGTCTTTCCCGGCTCGGGTAATCACTTCGCCGACATGGGGAAGGATCTTTCCGCCCGCTGGCCGGAGATCTTCCGTCGCCAGGACGCGGAGAACCAGTATCTGCGCGAGCAGTTCCAGCCGGAAGCGTTCTGGAACGGAGCCCCCATCGAAGAGGTGAACGACGACCACCTGGCGGTCATCTTCGGCCAAGTGGCGACCGGCTGCGCGGTGAGCGACGTCGTCCAGGGTTTCGGGATCAAGCCGAATGCGGTAATCAGCTACAGCCTCGGCGAGAGCGCCGGCCTCATTGCCACCCGGACCTGGCAGGAACGGGACCTGATGCTCTCCCGCATGAAGAATTCCACCCTCTTCACCCACGACCTGGCCGGTGAGTGCCGCGCGGTCAGGAAGGCCTGGGGCGAGATGGAGGGGAAGGAAATCAACTGGTGCATCGGCGTGGTCGACGCGCCCGCGCGCGAGGTCCGCAGGGCGCTCAAGAAGAGCTCGCACGTCTATCTCCTGATCGTGAACACCCCGGACGAGTGCGTGATCGGCGGCGACGTGAAGTGGGTGAAGCACGTGGTGGCGATGCTCGATTGCCGGTTCTTCCCGCTGCAGGGTGTCACCACGGTCCATTGCGAAGTGGCGCGTCCGGTGGCCGAAGCCTACCGCGATCTCCATCTCTTCAACACCAATCCGCCGAACAACATCACCTTCTACAGCGGGGCCTACGGGGCTTCGTTCCAGGTGAACCGCCGGTCGGCCGCGGAATCGATCCTCGCCCAGGCTCTGGAAGGGATCGACTTCCCGAAGGTGATCGACGCGGCGTACGAGGACGGCGTCCGCATCTTCATCGAGATGGGGCCCGGCGCCTCCTGCACGAGGATGATCGGAAGGATTCTCAACAAGAGGCCGCACGCCGCCAGGGCGGTCTGCTTCCCCGGTGGGGATGAGAACTCGGCGGTGGTGAAGCTGCTGGCCCACCTTTTCGCCGAACGGGTGCCGATGGACCTGGAGCCGCTGATTGCCGGGTACGCGAAGGACGTGGTGGTCGTTGGGTCGAAATCGCTTAGGTGCGTCACTGGCTCTGAACGGTTCGAAGTGACTGCGGTACCCCATCGTCGCCCCACCCATCCCCTTGAAGAGGAGGGAGTAATTGAGGTCGCAACGGTGTCTCTGCCAGAGGAAGAAAAGGCGGTGGAGGTGCCGGTACAGGAAGGATTCAACTTCACTGGCAGCGTAGAGAGTGTCAGCGAGGTGGTCGGACAGAGCACTCTGACGGCAGAAACTGAACTGGTACCGGCAGCATTTGAGGGTGCAGGCACGATGTCACAGGCGCCTGAAACCTTCACCCATAGCATTCATACTGAAAGTCAACCTGCTATTTCTGCGACCGATTCGGCTCATACCATGTCTCAACAAGTAGATACTGCGGCAGCATTCCAGGCTAACGTTCATCCCGCGCCCTCACCCGTCCAGAGCTTCGCCGAGGTTGCCACGGGCGAAGGCCCGCTGGGAGGAGAGGTGGAAAATGGGGTGACCTCGCTGCTGCAGAATTTCGCGGCGGCACAGCAGGCGACTCTCCAGGCACACGAGGCGTACCTGCGCGTGGCTGAGGAAATGACCCGCTCGATGACGGAAGCGCTGGCGCTGCAACTGGCCTTGCAGGAGAAGATGCTGGCGGAAGGGGTCGCGGCGGAGCCGTACGCGGTGGGCACCGTGGGCACCGTGGGCACTGTGGGCACTGTGGGCGCGGTAAGCGCGGTAAGCGCGGTAAGCGCGGTGGACCGGGTGGACACAGCGTCTAAAGCTGGAAGCGCCGCCCGCGATGCCGCATCTCTTGCCCCGGCAGCGGAGCCGCGCCCGCCGGTTAAGCCGGCGGTGTTTGACCGGAACATGTGCATGGAGTTTGCCATAGGGTCGGTCGGCCGGATGCTGGGACCGGCTTTCGCCGAGGCGGATAGCTTCCCGACCAGGGTGCGGCTCCCGGATGAACCGTTGATGCTGGTCGACCGGATGGTCACTCTCGAGGGCGAGCCGAAATCGATGACCAGTGGGCGGGTCGTCACCGAGCACGACGTCCTTCCTGGCGCCTGGTACCTGGACGGAGGCAGGATCCCGACCTGTATCGCCGTGGAGGCGGGTCAGGCCGACCTCTTCCTCTCCGGCTACCTCGGCATCGACTTCATTACCCGCGGACTGGCCGTCTACCGGCTCCTCGACGCGGTGGTCACTTTCCACCGCGAACTGCCGCGCCCGGGCGAAACCATCAGCTACGACATCAGGATCGAGCGCTTCTTCCGCCAGAACGACACCTACCTGTTCCGGTTCCACTTCGAATCGACGGTCAACGGGGAGCCGCTTCTCTCCATGCGTAACGGCTGCGCTGGATTCTTCTCCCAGGCGGAACTTGACGCGGGGAAAGGGATCGTTCGCGGCGCTCTCGACCTCCGCCCAACCTCCGGCAAGCTTCCCGCCGGCTGGCAGGACCTGGTGCCGATGGAAAAGGCCTCCTATACCGGGGAACAGCTGGACCGCCTGCGCCAGGGGGATCTCGCAGGGTGCTTCGGACCGCTCTTCCAGGGGCTTAACCTGAGCCGCCCACTCACTATCCCGGGCGGAAAGATGCGGCTTGTCCACCGGGTCATGGAGTTGGTCCCCACAGGGGGCCGCTATCAGCTCGGCTTCATCAGGGCCGAGGCGGACATCCGCCCCGACGACTGGTTCATCACCTGCCACTTCGTCGATGACAAGGTCATGCCGGGCACTCTCATGTACGAGTGCTGCATGCACACGCTAAGGATCTTCCTGCTGAGGATGGGTTGGGTCGCCGAAGGGGACGAAGCGGCATGGCAGCCGGTTCCGGGCGTGGCAAGCCAGCTCTGCTGCCGCGGCCAGGTTCTGGAAAATACCAAGGTCGTCACCTACGAGGTCACGGTGCGCGAGTTGGGGTACCGTCCGGAGCCGTACGCCATCGTGGATGCGCTCATGTACGCGGATGGCAAGCCGATCGTCGAGATCACCAACATGTCGGCTCGGCTCACCGGGACTGACCGGGATAAGCTCTCCGGACTATGGACCGGGAGGCAGGGTGCCGGGGCTGGCAACGCGGTTCAGGCGGGACGCCCCCACCTCCTTGCACCCTCCCTCCAGGCGGCTTCTCCTGCGGTCGGATACCAGCGGAAACCGGCGATCTATACGAAGGAGCAGATCCTCGCCTACTCCAACGGTAATCCTTCCGAGGGGTTCGGGGACAAGTACAAGGTCTTCGACCGGGAGCGGAAGATCGCCCGGTTGCCGGGTCCCCCGTTCCAGTTCATGGACCGCGTCACGGCCGTCGCCGGTGAGCCGTGGAAGATGGTGCCGGGAGCCATGGCCGAGGCGCAGTACGACATCCCGATGAACGAGTGGTATTTCGGCGTGGAGCGCCAGGGGAGGATGCCGTTCTCGGTGCTCTTGGAGGCCGCTCTTCAGCCGTGCGGATGGCTGGCCGCCTACGTCGGGTCGGCCCTTTCCTCGCCCACCGACATCTCCTTCAGAAACCTGGGAGGTACCGCCCTCCAGTACCGTCCCGTCACCCCGGAAAGCGGCACGCTGACGGCGACCGCCAACCTGACCAAGGTCGCCAACAGCGGCGGGATGATCATCCAGGAGTTCACCTTCTCGGTCGCCGACCGGGACGGCGTCGTCTACGACGGCGAGACCATGTTCGGGTTCTTCGGCAAGGAGGCGCTTGCCAACCAGGTCGGGATCAGGGACGCCGCGGCCTATCAACCGAACGAAACGGAAGCGGCAGGCGCCGAGCGGCTCCCCTACCCTGCGGCGCCTCCTTTCCCGGACACCATGCTGCGGATGATCGACACAATCGAGATGTACCTCCCGAACGGAGGCCCGGCCGGGCTTGGGTACGTAAAGGGGACCAAAAAGGTGCAGCCGGAGGAGTGGTTCTTCAAGGCGCACTTCTACGAGGATCCGGTCACGCCGGGATCGCTAGGGCTGGAGTCGTTCCTTCAGCTGGTCAAATTCGCCGCGGTCCGGCGCTGGGGATGGTCGGATGGTGACGTTCTCGCCGCGGTCGCCCTGAACCGCAAGCACCGTTGGCTCTACCGTGGCCAGGTGGTGCCGACTAACAGTCTGGTGACGGTCACCATGTGGGTCACGGCGATGGACGACGCCGCGAAGGTGATGACGGCGGATGGCTTCCTGTCGGTGGACGGGAGGGTCATTTACCAGATGAATGATTTCACGGTGCAGGTGGAAAGGAAGTAAAACCTCCCTCACCCGCCCTTCGGGCACCCTCTCCCGGGGGGAGAGGGGTTACTGGAGGCGACTATTCGCTCTCCCGGAGGGAGAGGGGTTACTGGAGGCGACTATTCCCTCTCCCTCCGGGAGAGGGGGTACTGGATTTCACTATACCCTCTCCCTCCGGGAGAGGGGCAGGGGTGAGGGAAGCTTTTCAGGTTTCAGGAACTATCAATCCTTAAGGTGGTTTATGAAGTATTCAAAGGTATTCATAGAGTCTTTCGGTTATGAACTGGCGCCGGTGGTGGTTACTTCGGCGGAGCTGGAGGCCCGGCTGGAGCCGCTGTACAAGACGCTCCACTTCGCGCCGGGACAGCTCCAGGCGCTTACCGGCATCCGCGAGCGCCGCTGGTGGGAACCGGGATTCCCGCTCTCCAAGGGTGCCCTGGCCGCTGCCAGGAAGGCTCTGACCGCGGCCGGACTCTCGGGCGCCGATCTCGGGGCGCTTCTCTACACCGGCGTCTGCCGTGAACAGTTCGAGCCTGCCACCGCCTGCCGCGTGGCGGCCGGCCTCGGCATCTCCGGCCAGGCCGCGGTGTACGATCTCTCAAACGCCTGTCTCGGCGTCCTCAACGGCATCCTCGAGGTCGCCAACCGCATCGAGCTCGGCCAGATCCGCGCCGGCCTCGTGGTCTCCTGCGAGAGCGCGCGCGACATCAACGACATCATGATCGAGAGGATGCTCGCCGACCGCGGCATGGAAAACTTCGCCAGCTCGCTCGCCACCCTGACCGGCGGCTCCGGCGCCGTTGCGGTGCTCCTTACCGACGGCTCCTTCTCCAACTCCGGCAGGCGCAGGCTCCGCGGCGGGGTCGCCCTCACCGCCCCCGAACACCACAACCTCTGCCTCTGGGGTGTCCAGCCGGACGGCCACGGCGGGTTCATCCAGTCCATGAGCACCGACGCGGTAAGTGTCATGAATTACGGCGTCGAGCTAGGGGTGAAAACCTGGGCGAACTTCCTTCCCGAAGTCGGCTGGACCGACAGCGACGTCGACCGCGTGATCTGCCACCAGGTCGGGAGCGCCCACCAGAGCGCAATCCTCAAGACCCTCGGCATCCCGCTCCAAAAGGACTTCACCACTTACGAATTCCTCGGCAACATGGGGACCGTCTCCCTGCCGCTCACGGCCGCGCTGGCGGACGAGCGCGACGTCCTCTGCGAAGGGGACCGGGTGGCGATGCTGGGGATCGGAAGCGGGCTCAACTGCCTCATGCTCGGGGTGGACTGGTAAATGGCCAAAGACCTCGGCAAACTCTATCCCTTCACCGGCAAAACCCTCGACCTCTCCGGCCTCTCCTACCATTACCTCGACGAGGGGACCGGCGCCCCGGTGGTCATGGTCCATGGAAATCCTTCCTGGTCCTTCTACTACCGTAACCTGGTCCTGGCGCTCCGGGACCGCTACCGCTGCATCGTCCCCGACCACATAGGCTGCGGCTTCTCCGACAAGCCGGGCGACGACCGCTACGACTACACCCTCTCCCGCCGGGTGGACGATCTCGAGAAGCTGATCGACCACCTGAAGCTTACGGGAAAGATCACCCTCATCGTCCACGACTGGGGCGGGATGATCGGCATGGCCTACGCGAGCCGCCACCCCGAGCGGATCGGCAGGCTGGTCATTCTCAACACGGCCGCATTCCATCTCCCCAAGGAGAAGAAATTCCCGCTGGGGCTTAAGATCTGCCGGGACACGCTCCTCGGCACCCTGCTAGTCCGCGGCTTCAACGCCTTCAGCGCCGGGGCCTCCATCGTGGGGTGCAAGAAGAACCCGATGAGCGCCGAGTTGCAAGCCGCCTACCGCGCGCCGTACGACTCCTGGCAAAACCGGATCGCCACCCTGCGGTTCGTGCAGGACATTCCGCTGCAGCCGGGGGACCGGAACTACGCGCTGGTGAGCGAGGTGGCCGAGGGGCTCGTCCGCTTTGCCGATCTCCCGATGGCTATCTTCTGGGGCGAGCTCGACTTCGTCTTCGACAAGAGCTTCCTCAAGGAATGGATCAGGCGCTTCCCGAAGGCCAAAGTGACGAGCTATGCGGACGCCGGACACTACATTCTCGAGGACATGAAAGAGGAAGTGGTGCCACTGATAGTGAAGTTTCTGGCGGAGACACATTGCGGGGACGCAGCCTAACCGAAAGGAATCGCCCCATCCCCACCCAAGTGATAAGCAAGCGATTCCATCAAACAGAAAAGGCATCGCATGACCAACAGTGACATCGTCAACATAGCCGCCCACCTGCCGGAAATGGCCAAGCGCCAGCCGGATACCACGGCCATCATCTTCCCGAAGCAGAAGCGGCGGATGAGCTTCTCCGAACTGGACAAGCTGAGCGACCGGATCGCCTCGGGCCTCATCGGCGTCGGCATCTGCTCCGGCATCCGTACCGTCCTCATGGTGACGCCGAGCCCCGAGTTCTTCGCCCTCACCTTCGCGCTCTTCAAGGTCGGCGCGGTGCCGGTACTGATCGACCCGGGCCTGGGGATCAGGAACCTGAAGACCTGCCTCGCCGAGGCCGAACCGCACGCCTTCATCGGCATTCCCAAGGCACATATCGCCCGGCTCCTCTTCCGCTGGGGCAAGGGGACCCTCCGCACCCTGGTCACCGTCGGCCACCGCCTCGGCTGGGAAGGGACCACCCTCTCGTCGATCATCGAGAACACGCCACCCGACGAACCGTTCATGATGGCGCCCACCCAGCGCGACGACGTCGCCGCCATCCTCTTCACCAGCGGCAGCACCGGCATTCCCAAGGGGGCCGTCTACACCCACGGCAATTTCGCCGCCCAGGTGGAAGCGCTCAAAAAGGTGTACGGGATCCACCCGGGGGAGATCGATCTCCCGACCTTCCCGCTCTTCGCACTCTTCGCCCCCGCGCTCGGCATGACCGCGGTGATCCCCGAGATGGACTTCACCCGACCAGGGTCGGTCAATCCGGTCAAGATCATCGACGCCATCACCAGGTACAACGTCACCACCATGTTCGGCTCCCCCGCCCTCATCAACCGGGTGAGCCGCTACGGCGTGCGGCATGGGATCAGGCTCCCCTCCCTGCGGCGGGCGATCTCCGCCGGGGCGCCAGTGCCGGCCGCCGTGCTGGAGCGCTTCACCTCCATGCTCAATCCGGGCGTCGAGGTATTCACCCCCTACGGGGCGACCGAGGCGCTTCCGGTCTGCTCCATCGGCAGCAGCGAAATCCTCGGCGGCACGCGGGAGATCACCGACGCCGGCGGCGGGGTCTGCATCGGCCGCCCGGTGGAAGGGATCCGGCTGGAGATCATCGAGATCACCGACAGCCCGATCTATTACTGGGACGATGACCTCAAGGTACCGGTCGGCAAGATCGGAGAGATCGTGGTCCAGGGGGAGCAGGTCACCAGGAACTACTACAACCGTCCGGAATCAGACCACCTGGCCAAGATCCTCGATCCGGAGACCGGGTCCTTCTTCCACCGGATGGGGGACCTCGGCGGGCGCGACGAGGATGGGCGGGTCTGGTTCTGCGGCAGGAAGTCGCACCGGGTGGAAACCGCGGCCGGACCGCTCTTCACCATTCCCTGCGAGGCGGTCTTCAACACCCACCCGGCCGTCTACCGGACCGCGCTGGTTGGAATTGGCGCCCCCGGGGAGACGAAACCGGTTCTCTGCGTCGAGCTGGAGAAAGGATCGAAGTGGGACCAGGACAAAGTGCGGGAGGAGTTGCTGAAGATCGCCCAGGAGCATATCCACACCCACGCCATCGAGACGATCCTCTTCCACCCCGCCTTTCCGGTCGACATCAGGCATAACGCCAAGATCTTCCGGGAGAAGCTGGCCAAGTGGGCGGCGGAGAAGGTGAAATGAAGGCGCTCGTGACCGGTGGAGGGGGATTCCTCGGGTCGGCCATCGTGCGCCTGCTCGTCGCCCGCGGCGACCAGGTGGTGAGCTTCTCCCGCGGCCATTACCCCGAGCTGGAGGCCCTGGGAGTCAGGCAACTGCATGGGGATCTGGGCGACCGGAAGGCGGTCGAGCAGGCTGCCGACGGTTGCGACATCGTCTTTCACGTGGCGGCCAAGGCGGGGATCTGGGGCGACTACCAGGAGTACCACCAGGCGAACGTGGTGGGGACCGATAACGTGATCGCGGCCTGCCGGGCCCACGGGATAGGGAGGCTTATCTACACCGGTTCGCCGAGCGTGGTGTTCGACGGCTCGGACGTCGAGGGGGGGAATGAAGGGCTCCCCTACCCCACCCATTACGAAACGTATTACCCGCTGACCAAGGCGATGGCGGAGAAGGAAGTGCTGGCGGCAAATTCGCCGGAGCTTGCCACCGTCTCGCTTCGTCCCCACCTGATCTGGGGCCCCGGGGACAATCACCTCGTGCCGCGCATCGTCGCGAAGGCGCGCGCGGGGAGGCTTCGGCGGATCGGGAACCGTCCGTGCCTGGTCGACACCGTCTACGTCGACAATGCAGCCCAAGCCCATCTCGACGCCGCAGACCGGCTTTCCTTCAGGTCCGCCCCCGCCGGGAAAGCGTACTTCATCACCAACGGCGAACCGCTCCCGCTTTGGGAGATGGTGAACAAGATCCTCGCCGCCGCCGGACTTCCCCCCGTTACCCGCTCCATATCCCCATCCCTTGCCTACGCCGTTGGGGCCGCCTGCGAGAGAATCTGGAAAACCTTCCGTCTCTCGGGAGAGCCCCCCATGACCCGTTTCGTCGCCCGCGAGCTATCCACCGCCCACTGGTTCGACATCTCCGCCGCGAGAAACGATCTCGGCTACGCACCCGCCGTATCCGTCGAGGAAGGGCTGCGACGCCTCAAGGCGTGGTTCCAGGCGGGAGCGCCGCGATGAAGCTGACAGTGCCGGCATCCCTTTCCGGGCTGGTCGACATCCTTTATTTTTCCTTGGACGTACCGGATGGCGAGGCCGATCGCCTGCGTGGGTTTCTCACTGCCGAAGAGGTGCAGCGGGGTAACCGGCTGATAGACGAGGTCCGGCGCAGGCGCTTCTTCGTGGGGCGCGGGATTCTGCGGGAAGAGTTGGGGTATGCGTTGGGAAGAGCGCCGGTGGAGATAGAGCTTAGAGAGGGAGAGTTCGGGAAGCCGAGGCTTGTCGAGGAGCCGGAGCCGGTGTCGTTCAACGTGGCCCATGCCGAGGAGCATCTGCTGATTGCCCTGGCCAGGGGGCGGCAGGTCGGGATCGACCTGGAGATGATGAAGCAGGAGCTTCAATTCGGGGAGATGGCGAGGCGGTACTTTTCCGAGAGGGAAAAGGAAGAGTTGTTTTCCCTGCCCGGGGACCAGCAACTGGCGGCCTTCTACCGCTGCTGGTGCAGGAAGGAGGCGTATCTGAAGGGAACCGGCACCGGCTTCTCGCAGGTCTCCACCGGATTCGACGTGTCACTGCTGCCGGGAGAATCGGCGGCGCTGCTGGCCCACCGGGGGAGACCGGACGAGCCGGCCAAGTGGATGCTGGCAGACCTAACCCTCCCCGCCCCCCTCTGCGCTGCAGTAGCTGTAGAAGAGTTTTGACCCTTTCTTATCCGTTGGGTGGGCAGTCCTCTGCCCACCGTTTCGCCCGAAACCGGCTGTAAAGCGGAGGCACAACGTCGACGACCGCGTGGGCACGGGGTGCCCACCCTACTGGCTATCTCAACAGGGCGATAGTCAGCGGCAATGTGAAGAATGACAGGCAGGTCTGGGCGGTGATGATGGTAGCCATGCTGTTATGATCGCCTCCCATCTGGCGGGACAGGATGTACGCGGAGGGCGCGGTGGGCACGCTGAACAGCAGCACGGCCACCCCGGTTGCCACTCCGGACAGCCCCAGGTAGGTCGCGAGTCCCCACGCGATCGCCGGTTTGCAAAGAAACTGTATGGTGCTGCTCACCACCAGCGACTGCCAGTGGGCCCTCAGATGCCCCGCCCGATAAGCGGCCCCTACCGCCATCAGGCCGACGGGAAACGCGGCCTTCCCTCCCAACAGCAACACCCCATCGACCGCCTTCGGGATCTTCAGCCCCAACACATTCACCCCAACCCCGATCACGCACCCCAGGATCAGCGGGTTGCGTACCAGGTCTCCCACCAGCCGCGTCAGACTCACCCCATCGTCTTTATTGACCGCCACCGAAAAGACCGAGACGCACAGGATGTTGATCAGCACGATCATGAAGCCGGCCCCGAGCGCGGCGAGCATCAGCCCCTCGTTGCCGAACAAGTTTTCCGCCAGCGCCAGCGCCACGAAGGTGTTGAAGCGGACGCCCCCCTGAAAGAGCGACGTGAAGGCAGGCCCACCCATCCGGCGGTCGGTCAGCCACCAAAGAAGGACCAGCAGCGCACTGGCAGCGACCGCCCCCTCGACTGTCAAAAGCATTTTCAGCCAAGGGAGATCGCTGATCTTCTTCCCGGCAAGACTGTGTATCAAGGTCGCCGGCATGAGCAGGAAATAGGTGAGTTTTTCGGCGGAGGGCCAAAAGTTTGGATGAAGGAAGTTAGTGCGCTGGATGAGAAAGCCGGCCAGTATCATGGCCAGTACCGGGGTGAGTGCGTCGCTTATGGAAATCATCGCGTCCTCCTTTTCAGGGAGCATAGCACGATGCTTCCATAACTAAAAATTGATAATACTTGACGTTACATCAAGTTTTAATCAAGAAATGCATTCAGTGGTGAGTTCGTTCAGTATGAGCTCTGTCAGTAACTGGCGGACATGACGTCCCTTCTGATACATCCCGACCCGCCGTGTCAGTGGAGGAGACCCGAACCTGGTAAGGCTGAAATGGCTCTCCGCGGCAAGCAGCCGCTTCCTGTTGAGCGGCACCACGGCGATGCCGAGCCCCTCCTCCACCAGGCGAAGCACCGACTCCAACGAGTCGATCTCCATCACCTCGCGCGGGGCGATGTTCTGGGCCATCAGCTGGCGGTTGACCATCGCCCCGGCCCAGGCGGTCTTGTCGAAGCGGACGAAGGGAAAGCGCTCGAAGAGCTCTTCCATGTGGCTGGCCTCGGTCCCGATCGGCGCCGCCACGAAGAAGGACTCCACGTCATAGGGGCGCCATTCGTACTGGGGACCTACCGCGAACGGGGGCTCGGTGGTGAGGGCGGCGTCGAGCTCGCCGTCTTCCACCTTCCGGAACAGGTCGGCGGAAAGGCCGGACACGAGCCGCACGTGCAGGTTCTCGTGTTCCCTGCGTAACCGGCCGAGCACCGAGGGGAGCGGTCCGGTCAGCACGGTGGGGACCACGCCAAGGGTCAGCACCCCTCCTATCCGGTTCGCCGGGGAGAGCTCCCCCTTGATCCCTTCGTACAGGGAAAGGATCTCCTCCGCCCGCTCCACGACCAGACGGCCGCTGGCGTTGAGCTTGGGGCTGCGGCCGTTTCTCTCGAACAGCTGGACCCCCAACTCCTCTTCCAGGTTCTTCACCTGGAGGCTTATGGCAGACTGGGTAAGGCCAAGGTAGTCGGCAGCCGCGGCGAAGCTCCCTTTGCGGGCAACGGCGGTGAGAATTTGAAGGTTACGCAGCGACATGGTGCCTCGTTGCCTATCTCAGGTTATGTCCGTGATCTCGTGACTGAGGACCTTTTCCCGGTACGCCTCGACGTGCCGGCGGTACTTTCTCAAGTTGACCTCGTCACTGAGCCATCCATAGACGATGACGTTACTCTCTTTGTCGTGCTTGAAATAGAGCCGGTACCCGCCTGAGAGTATCGCCCTCCGCCACTGACTGCCCCCCTCGACTTCCCCCTCGCCCTGGTAGTATTCGGCGTGCTCGGGACGGCCGGGGATATCCTTGACGATGGCCCGGTAGACCTGGGCCAAGAGCTTCGCAAGCGGGGACTCCCGGTAGCTCTCCGGGTGCCGCTCCTTCTCCTTGGCCACCAGGGTCGCCAGCTCATCCAGCACGGCGGCGAAGGCGGGGTGAAACACCAGGCGGGACTCGTTACTGATCATGGCCGGGCCTCCACCCCAAGGACCAGCTCTCCGATCGCCTTGAGCCGCTCCGGGTCCGGGACGACAGGCTCACCACCCTCGACACCTTCCTTCTCCATGACCCGGTAGAGGTCGCGGACGGCGGCGTTCTCCACGCTGAAGGAGATAGCCTCGAAGGTCCTTGGATGAAGCGGGAGCGAGCGCAGACCCGAGCGCACCAGGTCTTCGTAGTAGGAAGCGGAAAATTCGTCGGGGATGACGAAGCGGTAATGGAGAAAGGGTGCATCGGGGACGGGTACCACCCCGAAGGAGTAATCCCGCAGGATGACGTCGGTCTGTGACAGGGCGCAGCCGATGCCGTCCAGGACGGCCTTCAGGTCGCGCTCCAGCATCCCATGGGAGGTGAGCAGGTCGCCCACGGCCTCGCATTGGCTCGCCTCGGGCCGGGGCGCCCAGCCCCCCTTCTGTTCCAAGAGCCGTCTGTAGAGCGAGAAGCGGCCGGTCAGGGGGGCCATACGGATCACCTCGTCGAGGAGTAGCGGGTTCTCCGGGTCCATGTCCAGCGCCAACAGGGCGAAGCGGACCGCCTCCCCCCAGAGGCAGCACTTTTCGAGGGACGCGGAGTAGTACATGAGGGTGACCAGGGACTCGGTGAGTTCCAGGGCCTTCTTGTGATGGTCGTGCATGGCCGCCGAATCATGCTCGAGACAGGCGACCAGCCCGAGGAGAAGGTTTGCCGCCACCGGCTCCTTTTCCATCATCCCCAGGGCGCTTTTCTTGAACTTGCCCAGTTTCACCCCCTGGGTCACATCCCGGCGAGTGAATTCTCCGAGTTCGTGCACCATGCGGGTGAAGTCTGCCTGGGCCTGGGTGATCATCTCCTTCAGCCGGCCAGGTCGGTCTTGCAGAAGCGGCAGACCATCTCACGCCACTTGCTGAACTCGTGGCAGTTGGGGCATTCGCGGTAGTGCCCCGGCACCGCCCGGGCGGGGCCCTGGAAGATGGTGACCATCAGGGTCGGGGGGAACAGCGTGTTGAGCAGGAACCAGAGGAAGGGGTTTCGCCCCTTGGTCCAGGCGATCCATCCGCCGGCCAGGCCGGGGACAATGAAGAAGACGAAGATGAAAGCGATCTGCAGCAGGTATGCATGAATCATGTGCGGTGATTCTCCTTCAAACTGAGGGAAACTAGGTTCTCGGTTCGGTCCTGGTGATGGTGCTCCGCAGGTCGAGGCCGAGCAGGTCGGCTGCCTCGTGCAGGGAGCGGTGGTAACGCTCGCGGAAGTGGTCGAAGTTCTCGTTGGGGCGCCCCTCCTCATCCCACGGGACGCCGGTCCGCACCAGGACGATCAGGATCTCCTCCAGGGCGTCCCGCATACTTTTCAATTCGCGGATTTCGGTAACGGCGGCGGCAATGACCTCGCGGTCGGCAGGGTCCGCCACGGTCAGCTGTTCAAGTTTCTTAATGATCTCTGGCATGGTTACCTCCGTGCGAGCCCGCATGGTAACAGTGCCGGCCACCCCCGTCAACCTCGATTCGGAGCGATGGTGCGAGATACAAGGGTGGCTTTCATCGAATGGAGCGGGGTGATGCCCCGGGCAGGTGTCCGTCTAAAAAGGGCGACATTAAAATTGAGTTCACCCGAAAATCATGGTAAACCTTCTATCGTTTCTCGAATCCCACAGATATCACGAGGATAGCATGAACAGACTCGCTTCGCTCCTGGCCGTCGTGGCCCTCTCCGCACTCATCTCTGCACCGGCCATGGCGGATACCGCTTCCCAGCCGGCCGCCGCCGACACCAAACCCGCAGCAACCGCCCCGGCTTCCGCCACCGCCCCGGCTCCGGCCACCAGCCCGGCGAATGCTCCGGCCACCACCGCCACCGCCTCCCCGGCCACCGCGGCCGCACCGTCCGCCAAGGAACAGGGACCGAAGGTCGCCTTCGTCGACATGTCCCGGATCGCCAGCGAATCCAAGACCGGCAAGGGGGTCAGCGATACGCTCAAGGCCAAATCGGAAAAGTACAAGGAGAAGCTTCAGGCCAAAGAGAAGCAGCTCGAAAAGCAGAAAGAGGCCATCCAGGCCAAATTCCCCACCATGTCTCCCAAGGAGCGCGCGGCCAAGGGGAAGGAATTCCAGAAGAAGGTCGAGGATTTCCAGAAGCTCGTCCGCGCAAGCGAGGAGGAGATGGAAAAGATGCGCGAGCGGATGACCAGTGATGTGGTCAAAAACATCAAGAAGGTCGCCGCCGGGTACGCGAAGGCCAACGGTTTCGGCCTCGTGGTCGACGAGAAGGCCGTCCTCTTCGTCTCCGACTCCCTCGACACCAAGGACATCACCGACCAGGTCATGACCCTGCTCGACGAGAAACAGGCCAAATAGTTGCATCTCGACGCCGCATGGTAGACTTATTCGAAATTCCCGGCTCCCCCGGATACTTCAGAAGGTGACCGCCATGAAAATGCCCAGGTTTTCGACGCTGCTAATGTTATCGGCCGTTGCGCTCAGCCAGCTGCCGGCCAACCCCGCCCTCGCCGTGCTCGGCGAGAAGTCCGATTCCATCGCCAAGGACGGCACCCCGGTTTCCTCGGTGAGACGCGTGCTGGCCGCCAACGGCACCAGCAGCTACCAGGTGCAGGAGGTCCAGACCGCCGCCACCAGGATCCGCGAATACGTCACCCCCTCAGGGGTGGTCTTCGCCGTGGCCTGGAACGGGATTAACACCCCGGACCTGAGCTCGCTTCTGGGTTCCTACCACCAGGATTACCAGACCGCCAAGAAGCAGACACCCCGCATCCGCGGCCGCAGACAGCAGCAGGTCCAGGGGACGAACGTGGTGGTGGAAACGTGGGGGCACATGAGAAATCTTCAGGGAAGGGCCTATATTCCGGCCATGGTCCCAACCGGGGTGAACGTCAATGACCTTCGATAAATTTCTGGCCAGAACCGGTTTCGTATTCGCCCTTTTTGTCCTCATCGCAGGATTGGCAGGCTGCGGCGGAGGTGGCGGAGGCGGAGGCACGCCATCCCCGGGCACCCTCGTCTCGATCACTCTTAAGCCCGCCACCTCCACCTTCGTGGCCGGCAAGGTCTTCAACTTCATCCTGATCGGGACCTACTCGGACAACTCCACCGCCGACGTCACCAGCACCGCGACCTGGAGCACATCCGCCGCCAACGTGGCCACCGTCAGCGACGCCACCGGGACCAAGGGGACCGCCACCGCCGTTGCCGCAGGGACCGCGACCATAACCGCCACGGTAACGGTCACCCCGGCCACCAACACCACCCCGGCGGTGACCTTGTCGCAGAACGCCACCGTCACCGTCATCCCCTCTACCATTCCGCTTCCCGGCGGCAACGTCATGCAGGTCACCGTCAACGGGGGCCTCTGCTCTGCGGCCACCTCGGTCAACTACTTCAACAAGCCGTGCGTGAGCGTCACCATCTGCAACCCTGATGGGACCGGTTGCCAGCAAATCAACGACATCCTGCTCGATACCGGCAGCGTCGGTTTACGCCTCTTCAAACAGGCCATCCCAGCTTCTATCACCATGAACCAGGTGACCGTGAGCGGCGGCAACCTGGCAGGCTGCGTCCAGTTCGCCGACGGCTCCTCCTTCTGGGGCCCGATCCAGACCGCCAATGTCCAGCTGGGGGGCGAATCTCCGGTCCAGATCCCGATCCAGGTGGTCGATTCCACCTTCGGCAACCACCTGGTATCCCCCTGCAGCGTGCCGGACACCACGCCGCTTAGCGCCGGCATGAACGGCATCCTCGGGGTCAATACCCAGCTGACGGACTGCGGCTCCACCTGCGTCAACCACCCGAACAACTCGACCCCCATCGAGTCGGTGGGGAGATACTACGCCTGCTCGGGGACCAACAACACCAACTGCGTCGAGACCAAGGTCCCGTCGGCCAGCCAGGTCCAGAACCCGGTGGCGAGCCTTTCCCAGGACAACAACGGCGTCCAGCTGATCTTCCCGCCGGTTCCCTTCGGAGGCACCACCTCGGTGACCGGGAGCATGATCCTCGGCATCGGCACCCAGAGCAACAATACGCCGACCACCGGGCAGCAGAGGGTGTTCCCGGTCGACTCCACCGGGGACTTCGCCACCATCTACCCGCCTAACTCCGCCAACGTCTGGAACGCCTTCGCGGATACCGGCTCCAACGCCTACTACATCCCGAACGCCAATTCCGGCGTCCTCCCCCCCTGCTCGTCGCCGAACAGCGCCTGGTACTGCCCGCCGGTGACCCGCGCCCTGATCGGGACCGTCGAGGGTGCCTCCGGGAGCCCGGTACAGGACGTGCCGTTCAACGTAGGGAACTTCATCGCCCTTTTCAACACCAACAACAACGTCTTCAGCGACATCGCCGGCGTCTCCTCCTTCGGATTCGACTGGGGCCTTCCGTTCTTCCTGGGACGCAAGACCTACTTCGGCTACCCCAACCGCGCCACCACGCTCGGGACCGGGCCGTACGTCGCTTTCTAGCAGTTGCGCAGACCGAAGGGAGGTAGGAGCTTGGTAAGAGGTCTTCTGGTTGGCTGTGCCCTTTGGATGGGGATTTTTTCGGCAGTAACGGCCATGGCGGCGCCTCCGGGGGACGCAAAGGAGGCTTCAGCCGAAAAGGGGAGCCAGGAAAAGCCCCTCCTCCCCCCGACCAAAACGGTGGTGACCAACCACCGCGCGAAGATCGCCGGCAAGGAGATCGCCTACCGGGCCACCGCCGGCACCCTTCCCGTGTTAAACGACAACGGCGAGACCGACGCCGAGATCTTCTACGTCGCCTACACCGCAGAGAAGCCCGAATCAGCCAAACGGCGCCCGCTGCTCTTCGTATTCAACGGAGGGCCGGGCGCCGCCTCCGTATGGCTCCACCTCGGGGCCATCGGGCCCCGCCGCGTCGTCATGCTCCCCGACGGCAACATGCCCGCCCCACCCTTCAAGATGGTGGACAACGACCAGAGCTGGCTCGACTTCGCCGACCTCGTCTTCGTCGATCCGGTGGGAACCGGCTACAGCAGGGCGGTGAAGCCGGACGGCGCCAAGAAGTACGCAGCCGTGCGCGCCGACATCGAGTCGCTCGGGCAGTTCGTCAGGCTCTACATGACCCGCAACCAGCGCTGGGGATCGCCGGTCTTCCTGGTCGGCGAGAGTTACGGGACCTTCCGCTGCGCGGGGCTCTCCGAGCGGCTGGTGGAGCACGGCCAGGCCCTCAACGGGATGATCCTCATCTCCACCGTGCTCAACATGCAGACCATCTCCTTCGACAACGGCAACGACCTCCCCTATGAGCTCTATCTCCCCAGCTACACGGCGACCGCCTGGTACCACGGGAAACTGGCTCCGGATCTCCAGAAGGACCTGGACGCCACGCTCGCCGCCGCCGAGCAGTGGGCCGGCGGGGAATACCTCTCCGCCCTCAACAAGGGGGACCGCCTCACACCAGAGGAGCGCCGTCGGGTGGTGGAGACCATGGCCCGCTTCACCGGGCTCTCCCCGGCCTTCATCGACAACAGGAACCTGAGGATCGACCAGCGGATCTTCGCCACCGAACTTTTGCGGGACCGCTCCCGCATCGTGGGGATCATGGACAGCCGGCTCACCGCCGACAACGTGGTGCCGGCCGCCCCGCACGGCTTCGATCCGACCATCACCACCATCCGGCCGCCGTTCACCGCCATGGTCAACAAGTACCTGGGCGAGGAACTCTCCTACCAGACCGACCTGGAGTACTTCAGCCTGGGAGGAGGAATCCCGCATTGGGACTGGGAGGCCAAGAACTCCTACGCCGACACGAGCGACAACCTGGCGAACACGATGGCGAAGAACCCGTACATGAAGGTGATGACCGCCTCCGGACTCTTCGACCTCGCCACCCCCCACATGGCCACCGCCTATACGATGTCTCACCTGGGCATCACCCCGGACCTCAAGAAGAACATCACCATGAAGCAGTACCGCTCCGGCCACATGATGTATCTCGAGCTGAATGCACTGGAACAGTTGAAGAAGGACGCCGCAGACTTTATCGGGAAGGCTCTGAAGTAAGCTTACCCCCCCCTGTCAAAGAGAATGCCGACGGTTCCCCCAAGACCTATAAGAAAGGGGATTAGGCTAAACCTGCCTAATCCCCTTTCTTTGCCTTTATAGGTACTCTTGCCTCGCGTCAGCGAGCTTGCCCGTACATTATCCGAATCGATGAGCTCATAGGCTCTGGGCGACAACCTCGGCGATGTCTTTCACCTGGGTGGTCACCCCGGTGAATTCCTTGATCCCGTCTTCGAACATGGTCATGCAGAACGGGCAGCTGACGCAGATGGTGGCGGGTTTCTGGTCCAGCGCCTCCTTCACGCGGCTGCGGTTGATCGCGGTCCCTTCATGCTCCTCCAGCCACATCCTCCCCCCACCGGCCCCGCAGCAGAAACCGTTCTCCTTGTTGCGGGGAAGCTCGTGGACGGCCTTCCCGGTCACCTGCCTGATCACCTCGCGCGGCGGCTCGTAGACCTCGTTGTGACGCCCGAGGTAACAGGAGTCGTGGAAGACAACCCGGCCGAGGTCCCCGCCCCCTTTTACTTCGACGCTGCCACGGTCGATCAGCCCCTTGATGAATTCGGTGTGGTGGATCACCTCCAGCTCCAACCCGTACTGGCGGTAGTCGTTTTTGAGCGTGTTGAAGCAGTGCGGGCACTGGGTGATGACCTTGGTGACGCCGCGGCTGCGGAGCTGGCTCACGTTCTCGTTGGCCATCGTCTCGAACAGGAACTCGTTACCGAGCCTGCGGACGCTCTCGCCGCAGCACTTCTCGTCCTTGCCGAGGATGCCGTAGGAGACCCCAGCCGCATCCAGCACCTTGGTGAGCGCTACCGTCACCTGCTTGTTGCGGGCATCGAAGGCGCCCGAGCAGCCGACGAAGAGGAGGTACTCGGTCTTTCCCGCCTCGAACGGCTTGAGGTCGAGCTGGGAGCACCACTTGCTCCGCTCGGAAGGGGCCATCCCCCAGGGATTTGAGCGCTGCTCCATGTTCTCGAAGAGGTTCAGGAGCTCCTCGGGGAAACGGGCCTCCATCTCCACCAGGTGCCGCCTGAGCTTGACGACCTTGGGAAGGTGCTCGATGAAGACCGGACAGGATTCCATACAGGACCCGCAGGAGGTGCAGCTCCAGAGGGCCGCCTCGCTCACCTTCCCCTCCCCTTTCCCGATCAGGGAGGCGGCGGAGTTGGCGGCCGCGGCATCAACTGGGGAAGGGAGGGCGCTGCCGTTACCGAGCAGGCTCTCCTTGATGGCGTGGATGAGCATCCGCGGATTGAGCTGCTTGCCGGTTGCCGCCGCGGGGCAGGAATTCTGGCACCTGCCGCACTCGGTGCAGGAGAAGGAGTCGAGGAGATCCTTCCAGCTCAAGCGGTCCACCGAACTGGCGCCGAACGACCTCCCCTCGGCAAACTCCTCACGCGGCTGGGAATTGACCTTGCCCAGCGAGCGGAGAAAGACGTTGGGAATGGCGGTCAGGATGTGCATGTGCTTGCTGTAGGGAAGGAAGTTCATGAAGGAAAGGAGCAGCACGGCGTGGACCCACCAGCTGACGGCTTTGATGACGGGAAGCTGGCCGGTGAGGGATGTGTGGTTGAGAAGGCTCGCCAGCAGCGAGGAAACCGGAGCGCAGAAGGAGGGGGACGCCTCTCCCATGGCGATCTCGGCCGCGTGGACGCCGAAATAGGCCACCATCAGCCCGGCGATCATGGTGAGGATGAAGAAGGCCTCGAAGGTGCGGGCCTCCTCGTAGGGGGGATTGAAGATTCTCCGCAGGAAAGCCAGGGAGACGGCGGCCAGGGTAGCGAGCGAACAGAGCTCAAATAAAAGCGACAGGGTCCCGTGCAGCGGTGGCGGAAGCAGCGTGAAATTGAGGCTCGGGAAGACGCCCGAGATCAGGAACTCGGCGTTGGCCAGGGTCAGCACCAGGAAGGCCCAGAAGATGACCCCGTGGTTGATGCCGAAGGGGCGCTTCATCACCCGCTTCTGGCCGAGGGCGTAGACCAGCACTTCATTCAGGCGGGTCATCGGATGGTCGAAGCGGTACTCACCGGTGCCGACCGACACCAGGGCGAGACGCCGATAACAGCTGAAGGCGAAGATTGCTAGTGAGGCTACCAGAATTCCGGCAAATAGTGTCTGTTGCATGGAAGGCTCCGTTTCGGCGCAAAAATATATGGTTTCCATTCTCCCCTCTCCCCTAAAGGGGCGAGGGTATATCTCCTCTCAAGGCGGGAGAGGGCGCAGTGGCGAGGGGCTTTACCGGGCCTCTTTCAGCTCCCGCAGGCGGCCGGTCAGCGCCGGGACCACCTGGAAGAGATCGCCGACGATGCCGTAGGTGGCCACCTCGAAAATGGGGGCCTCGCGGTCACGGTTGATGGCTATGATGACGTCGGAATCCTGCATCCCTACCAGGTGCTGGATCGCGCCGGAGATCCCGCAGGCGATGTAGATCTTCGGGCGCACCGTCTTCCCGGTCTGCCCGACCTGGCGGTCCTGGGGAAGCCATCCGGCGTCCACGGCGCTGCGGGAGCCTCCCACCACGCCCCCCAGGAGATCGGCCAATTCCTCAAGCATCCCGAAGTTTTCCTTGGCCATCATGCCGCGCCCGCCAGAGACGATGAATTCGGCACCGGCCACGTCCACCTTGTCCTTGCCACTCTTGTCGGTGATCACCTCCAGCACGCGGGTGAAGATGGAGGACTCGGAAATGGTGTAGCTCTCGGTGATGACCTTCCCGGTGGCGCCGGGACGGCGTTCGGGCATCGGCATGACGTGCGGCCGGACGGTGGCCATCTGGGGCCGGAAGCGGTCGCACATGATGGTGGCCATGATGTTCCCACCGAAGGCCGGACGGGTCTGCATCAGGTTCCGCTTGTCGTCGATGCCGAGCCCCGTGCAGTCGGCGGTGAGCCCGGTCTTCACGCGGGTCGCCACCGCACCCGCCAGGTCGCGCCCCATCCCGGTGGCGCCCATCAAGACGACCTCCGGCTTGTACTTCCCGATCAGGTAGCACATGGCGTCCAGGAACGGTTCCGTCCGGTACTGGCTGAAGACCCGGTCGTCGATCAGGCAGGCGCAGTCGGCGCCATAGCTGAAGGCCTCGGTGGCCAAGTGGCCGATCTTCTCCCCGATGACGATGGCGGTCAGCTCCACGCCGAGGGAATCCGCCAGCTCGCGCCCCACCCCGGTCAGCTCCCAGGAAACCCGGGCCGCCTCTCCGGAGTTCTGCTCGATGAAGACCCAGACCCCGCGGTAGGAATCGACCAGCTTGCGGCGGGCGAGCTCCTCCTCGTCGAGGTCCTCCTCCCCCTTGTTGGCGAGGGCGGCCAGAATCTCGAGCTCCTCCGGGGTGTAGAACATCTCCAGCGCGCCGGCGGGGCAGGCCTTGACGCACTTCACGCAGCCGATGCACTTCTCCACCAGGATGACCGGTTCGCCCGCCTCGCTCATCTCGACGCCGTCAACCGGGCAGGCGCTTTGGCAGCGGGCACCGCAGGCGACGCACCTGCCGGTCACCACCCTCGCCTTCCCGCGCGGCTTCTTTACTTTTTTCGGTTCAGTCATTGGTTCACCCTTTCCTTTTTAAACCGCCAGCAGATCCCCCTCGACGAGACGGTCCACCAGCATGAGCGCAGCCGAAACCGGGTCATTCATGCCGTCACCGATGATTTCCCCCTGAGCGCGTTGGGGAGAAAAGATGCGGCTTACCCAGGTGGGGGAGCCTTTGAGCCCCACCGAATTGACATCCAGCTTCAGTTCTTCGTTGCTCCACCTTTCGACTTCGGCCTTGGCGGAGGCAAGCCGCATGGGGACCGTCGGGTAGCGCGGACGGTTCAGTTCCCTCACCACGGTGATCATGGCCGGGAGCCTCGCTTCCACGATTTCGTAGCGCCCCTCGAGCTTGCGGCGAACGGTGATGGTCCTCGCCTCGGTATCGATCCGCTCGATCCGGTCCACCAGGGTCAACTGGGAGAAACCGAGCCGCACCGCGATCCCCGGCCCCACCTGGGCGGTATCACCGTCGATGGTCTGCTTGCCGCAAAAGACGATGCCGATCTCGTCGTCATCCATGAGTTTCCGGATGGCGGCCGAGATGACGTTACTGGTGGAGAGGGTGTCGGCGCCGCCGAAGACCCGGTCCGAGAGGAGGATGCTCCGGTCGACGCCCAATGCCAGAGCCTTCCGGAGGGCGGCCTCGGCGTTCGGGGGTCCCATGGAGAGGGCCACCGCCTTGAAACCATGGCTGTCCTTGAGCCTGAGGGTCTCCTCCAGGGCGTGGGTGTCGTAGGGGTTGATGATGAAGGGGATTCCCTCCCTGACCAGCGTGTTGGTCACCGGATCGATCTGAACCTGGGTGGTGTCCGGGACCTGCTTGATGCAGGCGACCACGATCATTGTTCGTTCCTCCCTTGCCTTTGTTGCCTTATTGTTGGCGGCATACCGGCTTACCGCCGTACCCGCTTACCTCATTACCCCATGCTTCCCATACTGGCCAGGCTGAAGACGTGCTGCGGGCGATATCCGGGCTCGATTCCCCGATACATCAGGAGGTTATCCCCGCAAACCTCGAATCCTCGTTGAGCGAGCAGAGCACCCGCCAACCGGTTCCCTGCCGGGACGTCGAGGAAGACCCGCTCCCCGGCGCCCGCCAGGGCGGTGTCCAAAAGCTCCTCCGCTTCGGCCCCGACCACTCCCCCCCAGGGACCCAGCTGCATGCCGCTTTTCCAGGACTGGCAGCAGACGAATCCGCCGGAGTTGGAAAAGACCTTGCCGCGCCCGCAGGTGGTCCGCAGCAGGGAGGCCCGGCGGTCGCCCCACCCTTCCCGGTCCATCTCCACCACCAGGTCGAGATCGGGAGCCTCGGCGCTTGCAGCGCTGCCCGGCCGCCCGCTCCCCACCCAGCGCTGGACCCTGTCCACCGTCACGAACCCGAGCCTCTTGTAGATGCTCGCCCCCTTTTCGGAGGCGGTGAGCCAGATCGTCTTGGTCCCGTTCTCCTGCAGGGCCTCGATGGCAAGCTCCATCAACGCCTTCCCGATGCCGCGCCGCCTGGCCTCCGGAAGCACCAGGAGGTTGCCGATCCAGCCGCTGTCGCCGTACCTCACCGAGGTCACGTACCCGAGGGCGTTCCCCGCCTCGCGGCGCACGTAACAGCCGGCGGGAAACTGCTCCAGCAGGAACTCGAATTCCCACCTTCCACAGATCCATCCTTCCTCGCGGGCCAGCCCCAGGAAGGGACCGATGTCGGTCTCGACGAACTGGTAGACCATAGGGGGCCTCCTATTGGTACAGGTGAAGTTCCTGCAGCGGCTGTTCCTGCGGAAGGGGAGCGGGCTTGGCGAGCTGCTGGTCCTGGCCGATCAGCCCCACCGCATCGGCCCGGCACTGTTTGCAGTGCTTGAACTGGCCGATGATCTGCTCGTTGGCGCTTCTCAACTCCTCCAGCTTCTCGGGGGTGGGAGGCGCGTGGTCGGCGAAATCGGCCTGCGGGATGAGCGGCATGAGGTTCATGACGAAGGCGCCAAGCTCCTTCACCTTGCGGGCGATGAGCGGGATTTCCTGGTCGTTCACGCCGGGGATGACCACCGTGTTGATCTTGATGGTGAATCCCGCTTCCGCCGCCTGGCGAAGCCCCTCGAGCTGGTTGGCGGCCAGGATGGCGGCCCCTTCCTCACCGCTGTAGCGCACGCCGCGGTAGTAGACGTGGGAATAGATCCGCGCCCCCACCCTGGGATCGAGGGCGTTGAGGGTCACGGTGAGGCTGTGGAGATCGATCGCCTTGAGATCCGCCATCCGGTCGGGAAGGAGCAGGCCGTTGGTGCTCAGGCACTTCATCAGCTCCGGGAACTCCTCCCCAACCAGCCGGAAGGATTCAAAGGTCTCTTCGTTGAAAAGAGGGTCGCCGGGGCCGGCGATGCCGATCACCTTGATGATCGGGCCGGTTATCGGGCTGGCCATCACCTCGCGCACCTTGACGATCGCCTCCTGCGGGGTGAGGAGCCGGCTGGTCACCCCCGGCCGGGACTCGTTCGCGCAGTCGTGGCGGCGGGTGCAGTAGCCGCACTTTATGTTGCACTTGGGCGCGACTGCCAGGTGCATCCTGCCGTTTTTCTGGTGGTTGCCGCCGAAGCATGGGTGTCCCTGAATCTTCTGCATCTGTTTGCAAGACGAAGCCATGGTGTTCCTCCTTTTGCTGCCGTGCGTTCGGGACCCAAAGAAAAAAGCCCGGCACAGATCTGCTCTGCGCCGGGCTTCGTTGCCTTTTACTTCAGATACCCCGTTGTACCGTTACGGCTCTCCCGAGCATTTTACGTGCCAGTGTGGCGTATACGGCCGGTGGCCCCGGAATTAGGGGAGTTTTGGCCGGTCCCGGACGTACCGTAAAAACCGAAGGCGGCATGAAAGCGCTGCTTCTCGTGGCGGTGAAGCGATTAATTTTTGGGCAGCGCCGTTGATATGGGGGTGGGGAGAAGGAGGTATCCGGCGGGAAGCGGCGGAAAAAGGGGAAGGCGGGGCAAGGCCACGATGAGCAATAGCCGGAGAGGGAACGACTGTGGAGCTACGCTGGGAGCAGACTTCCGGTCGGGGACGATTTCCTGAGCCCGGCGGCGAGGAGGATGGATGAGACGCCGAGCCAGGCTGTGATGATTAGACGGAGTGCTTATTGCATCTTCCGGCGGCATGCACAGCCTAGCCGCCAGAGAAGAGATCCTTTCCCGGGCCAGGGGCGCCTTCCTCGGTCTCGCTATGGGGGACGCCCTGGGGGCACCGGCAGAATTCCTGACCCGCCAGGAGATCAGGGACAAGTACGGCGTCCTCAACGAGATGGTGGGAGGAGGATGGCTCAGGCTCAAGCCGGGGCAGGTCACCGACGACACGGAGATGTCGCTTTGCCTCGCCCGGGCGGTTGCGGACCACGGGGGATGGAAACTTTCCGCGATCGCCGACAACCTGGCCAACTGGCTGAAGTCGAAACCGATCGACGTGGGCGACACCTGCCGCCGGGGGATCCGGAACTACCTCCTGAAGGGTACCCTGGAAACGCCCCCCAACGAATGGGACGGCGGCAACGGCGCCGCCATGAGGATGCTCCCGGTGGCGCTCTGCACCCTGTCCGACCAGGAGCTGCTGGAGCGCTGCACCATCGAACAGGCCCACCTGACCCACAACCAGCCGCTCTCGGACGCCGCCTGCCTGGCGGTCGGCAAACTCCTCCAGATGGCGCTGACCGGAAAGTCCCTCCTTCAGCTCCGCAGGGAGGTCGATCTTTTAATCTCCCGCTTCCCCAACTTCACCTTCGATCCCTACAAAGGGCTCGCCACCGGCTACGTGGTGGACACCATGCAGACCGTCTTCCACTGTTTCTTCCGGGCGCGCTCCTTCGAATCGTGCGTGGTCGAGACGGTCAATCAGGGTGGGGACGCCGATACCACCGGCGCCATCGCGGGAGCCTTGGCGGGAGCCTACTTCGGAGAAGAATACCTTCCCGCTCGCTGGCTGAAAAAGATGGACAAGAAGCTCGTGGCCGAGCTGAGGGATCTGGCCGACCGGCTGGTAAAACTGTCCCCCCTCTTCGGTCCCTAACGAACCGTAGGGTGGGCACCCCGTGCCCACGCGGTCCTATGGCCATCTCCAGGGGCGGCCCTTAAACCGTGCAGAGCAGCCGCTTCACCCGGTACTCCCCGCCTATCACCAGACACTCCCCCTCCCCCTTCAGGATCGAATTCGGCAACAGGTGATCGAAAAAGAAGATCTTGGAGAGCGGCACCTGCGTTTCCCAGACGATGAACCCGAACTCCCAGGCGCGCTCCTGGTCGGTGGTGAACGAATTGAGGTTGTTGAGCCTCACGATCTCCTCCCGCTTGGAGAGGACCTCCAGCACGTCGTGTTCGCTCCGCTCGAAGGTGCCGCGGTAGAGGGTGAGGTGTCTTTGGCCCGGGTAGCGCTTGGCCAACTCGTACTGGCAGTATTCGTAGAGCAGATCGAGCTGCGAATTGATGGCGGAGGTGCGCGCGCTCCCCTTGGTCCGGTCGACGGCGTACTGGAGATACTCCTCGTCGTGGATGCCGCCGATCCGTGTCCGGTGAAAGGTCGGCGCAAGTCCCATCCGGCTCTCCACCCACCCCTTCAGGACCGCCCCCTCCGGGGAGTTGGAGTCCATCATCCACCCGCGCAGGAAACGGAGGTAGCTGTTCTTCAGGCTCTTTCTGGCGGTGTCGGTCCCCTGCTCCTGCCACTGGTGGAGCTGGAACTTCACCGACATGTAGTCGTTGAAAATTGAGCCTCGTTCGTCAACGGAGGCGATGGTATCGAGCTTGTCGAAGAGGAAACGGTTGGCGGCCCGCACGCCCTGAATCTCGAGGGGCTGCGGATTGTCATTGAAGTGCCGGGAGGCGATTACCCAGGGGGGAAGATTACAGTGATTGAACGATGTCTGCATAACTCGGTCGACGGCCTCCAATAACACCGGCGCCGTTGACGGTGATGCAGGCTCAGATGTAAATCAAGTTACGGGTTAAGTCAAGTTATAGCTGGCTAAGGTATTCTCTCAGCAAAGAAGCTCTCCCTCCCTTGATTTTAGGAGACCGCGCAACTATATTACCGGCAGAACCCAGGAGCCTTCCATGACCATGAAATCGACGCCGGCTGCCGGTGAGAGAGTACACGTGCCCCGATGAGAAGATCACCCGGAGCACCCCACCGCCGCTACCGGCTCGGCTACCTGCTGCGACGCCCGGAGACGGAGTCGTGCGAGCACGGTGCCGGCCTCCCGCCGGAGGAAGTGCCGTCGCCCCCCTCCCCTTCCATCCCCGCGCCGGTGCCGGATTTCTCCGTCCCCGCCCAGGAGGAGTGGGTGGAGATCGCCCCCAACCAGGTCGACCGCTTCATAAGGGGTGCAATCCCGTCGAAGCGGGCTCATCTCTGGTCGCTGGTCCTGGAATCGCGCTACATAACCTGCCGGGTCGAGCAGGGTGAGGGGGGCTTTTACCTCCTGGTGCCCGCCTCGAAGCAGCGCCAGGCGGTCGCCGAACTGAAGTCGTATGTCGACGAGAACAGGAACTGGCCCCCGACGCCACCGGCGGTCCGTCCCCTGATCGAGAACGCCCTCCCCGCCCTTTCGGTGCTGTTGCTTTTGGCCATCTTCTACAACATCACCCTTTTGCCGGTGACCATTGCGGGTAAGGAGCCGGACTGGGTGGAGATCGGCAAGGCGCAGGCCGGGGCGATCATGGACGGCGAATGGTGGCGGGTGGTCACCGCCCTCACCCTCCACGCCGACTGGGTACACCTTTTCAGCAACATCGGCATCGGAAGCGTCTTCATCATCTTTCTCTGCGGAGACCTGGGATCGGGGCTCGCCTGGACCCTCATCCTATCCAGCGGGGTGCTCGGGAACCTCGCGAACGCCTACTTCCAGCTCAGGGGGCACAGCTCGGTCGGCTTTTCCACCTCGGTTTTCGGCGCGGTCGGCCTGCTCGGCGCCCTCGCCGTGGCCCGCTACCGGCACCACGTCAGAAAGCGGTGGCTGGCTCCGGCCGCGGCCGCACTGGCGCTGCTCGTGCTCCTGGGAAGCGAGGGAAAGCAGACCGACCTCGGCGCCCACCTCTTCGGGTTCGGGTTCGGCTTCCTGCTCGGGCTGGCGGTCGAGCCGCTGGTCGCACGCTACGGGCGCCCGGGTCCACGCCTGAACCTCTTCCTGTCGGTCGCCTGCGCAGCCCTCGTGGTCGGCGCGTGGTGCGCGGCCATCCTGCTCGCTGACTGAAACGACGAGGGGCAGGTCCGATCTTCCGGCCTGCCCCTCGCCATCTCCTGACTTGCCGGCGGCACTCACCGCCACGCCCGATTACCTGCCGTGGCCCTCATGCTCGCCTCGCCCTTCTCCGTGCCCATGGCCGCCACGCTCGCCATGTTCGCGCCCTCCGGGCCCGCCGCCATGCTCACCGCGGAATTCACCGCGCGGCGGCCCGCCACGATGCTCCCTCGCCTCCCCGGGATGTCCGCCGCGATGTTCCTTGCGCCACTGACCGTAAGGGATGTGCCGCTCGTGCATGTAAACCCGCCGGTAGTCCCGAGGAACACCGTAAACGGGACCGGGCACTCCCCGCCGCGACACAACGCGCCAGGGGCCGTTATAGGCGCGGGCCCGGTACCAGCGGTCGCCGCGGGGGGACCACCAGTAGCCGTTGTAGAAGAAGATATCGAATTCGACACCGGGGACGAAGTAGACACCGGTACTCGGCATCATGACCACCTCCGGCGGCTGCGCCACCACGATCGGAGGTGGACCCAGATTCACGTTCACGCTTACCTCAGCGGCGGCCAGCGATGCACTACCGGCTGTCAGCAGGGCCGCAACTAAACCAGTTTCCGCGATCCTCGTAAAAGCTCCTCTCATTGGTACCTCCACTTCTCGGACACTCTCCGGACCCGGTGTGAAAACGGGACGATGCCGGCCGGGAGATGATACCCGATCCCTTGGTATCTCCTCTTATAATGAATCACATAGTTCCCGATTAGCAAATTCTGCGGCAAGGCATCGGACCGCGGATAAGGGCACTTCACCCTCCCTTCAAGGGGTGGGTTGGGGTGAGGATGGGGTCCCGGACTGTTGCTACAGAAACGGCAGCGGCTTCCCTGTCCTGAACGCGAGCGCCTGGCAGACGGCGATCAACTCCCCCTGCTGGTCGCGGACCTTGATGTCATAGGTCGCGGTCCGCTTGGTGCCGCTCACCTCGACCGCCTCAGCCCGCAGCCGAGCGCCTGTTTCCGGGCTGGCTACGTAATTCACGTTGACGCTCATGGCCACCGTCGTGCTCCCGACCGTCTGGCACGCGGTCTGGAACGCCTCGTCGATGAGGGCAAAGATGGCGCCGCCGTGCATCCGCGCAAAGAGGTTGTCCATCACCTTCGGGTCGTAATCCATCTCGACCACCGAACGCCCCTCCTCCAGTTCGACCAGCTCCATCTTCAAGGCCCGCGCGAAGGGCTCGTTCTCCACCCCCCTAAAGATCGCTTTCACCAATTCATTATCCATCGCATCCTCCATGCCCTTCCGGTTAAACACCAGAAGCCGGCTTGACTATTAGTTTTTTCAAATTAGACTTTCGTATCGAAAACAACCCCTTACCTACCCACTAAATCCCCCGTCAATGAGGGGGGGGGAGACTGGCTCCTTCTCAGAAGGTGTCCGCCCCCTTCGACCGACGCGAAAAGTACCAAGCCGTCTAACACGGCCGCGCCCTTCCTCCCATCCTCAAAGAGGTGGAGGACGATCGATGTGCCGACACCATAACGTGCGTCAAATCGGGAACAGCGGAGGTATCAGCATGAAGACCGACCTCAAGATCAAGATGAAACTGTTCATCGGCTTTGGCATCATCATAGCGGCCTCGGCAGTTGTAGCACTTACAGCTTTTTATGCAATATCTTCGTTGAACACCAACCTGGTGACCCTGCTCGACACCCGCATCCCCCAGATAAAGGGGGTTGGGCAGATAAGTCTCAACATCGCCAACAGCGCCCTGCACATGGACGAGGCGGTGCTGGCGGACGCACCGGACGTGGTCCGCACAGAGCTCAGCGCCATGGGTGCCAACAAGAAGAGCGGCACCGAGACCCTGGACATGCTGAAGGCTACCCTGACGACGGACAAGGAGAAGGCCCTCCTGCAGAATGTCACCGACCGGCGGGCGTCGTACTTCGCGGTGCGCGACAAGATCATCGGGTATCTGAACGATGGGAGGAAGGCGGAGGCCCAGCGGACGCTCGCCGATGTGAAGCCGCTACGGACCGCATACCAGGCAGCGCTGGGTGATTTGCAGACCTACATCCAGGAAAAGGCCAAGGTGGACGGAAACGCCACCATGAGCGGCGTAAAAAGGGCGCGGCTGATGATCGTGGCGCTGGTGATAACCTCCATGGCGGTGGCCGGGATGGTGGCATTTTGGATCGTCAACAGCATCACCAAGCCCCTCTACACCGCGGTAGCCACCGCCGACCGGATCGCGGAGCGCGACCTCACCGTGGAAGTGACCGGCATCGACCAAACCGAAACCGGCCAGCTCATGGCGGCCATGAACAACATGGTGCAGAACCTGAGGGACATCGTCTCCCAGACTACCGACATATCCCAAAGCATCGCCACCTCGTCGAGCCACCTCCACGCGACCTCCGAGGAGATCGCCAACGGTGCCGAGCAGGTCGCCCTCCAGACCCAGACGGTGGCCACCGCCAGCGAGGAGATGTCGGCCACTTCCAACGACATCGCGGCGAACTGCCACGAGGCGGCCAGGAATTCTCAGCAGGCGAGCAACGCGGCGGAGGCGGGAGCCCAGGTCGTCTCCCAGACCGTGGAAATCATGAACCGCATCGCGGACCGGGTGAACGCCACCTCCCGGACGGTGGAAAGCCTCGGCGAGCGCTCCGACCAGATCGGCGCCATCGTGGGGACCATCGAGGACATCGCCGATCAGACCAACCTGCTGGCCTTGAACGCCGCCATCGAGGCGGCCCGGGCCGGCGAACAGGGACGCGGCTTTGCCGTGGTGGCCGACGAGGTGCGGGCCCTGGCGGAGCGGACCACCAAGGCGACCCGGGAGATCAGCGAGATGATCAAGGCCATCCAGGCCGAGACGAAGGGAGCGGTCTCGGCGATGGAGGAAGGGGTGCGGGAGGTCAAACAGGGAACCGAGGAGGCTGCCAAATCGGGGAACGCCCTCCAGGAGATCCTCGACCAGATCAACGCGGTGAGCATGCAGGTGAACCAGATCGCCACCGCTGCCGAGGAGCAGACCGCCACCATCAGCGAGATTACCGGCAACATCACCAGGATCTCGGACGTCGTCCAACGCACCGCCCAAGGCTCCCAGGACTCCTCCGTGGCCGCCGCCCAACTGGCCAGCCTCTCCGACAACCTGAGCACCCTCGTCACCCAGTTCAAGTTAAGCTGACGCCTCCATAACCGGCCCGGCCCCTCCTCCCACGCAGGGAGGGGCCGGAGCCTCCCCCCCTTTTCGCTCCAGCCAACGAGCTCCCTACCTTCTTGACTCTGTGCATACAGTGTGCATAATGATTATGAACTACGAATGGGATCCCGATAAAGCGGCACGGAACCACCTAAAGCACGGGGTGAGATTCGCCGATGCAGTTGGGGTCTTTGATGACGAACGTGCCATTACCATTGAAGACCGGGACCATGCCGAATATCGTTATGTCACCATTGGACTCGATTTCACCCTCAACCTCCTGGTAGTCGTATACACGTGGCGGAGGGAAGAGACCATCCGGATAATATCCGCTCGCAAGGCGAATTTCAGGGAGAGGAAATTCTATGAAAAAGAATTATGACTTCAGTAACGGTTCCCGTGGCTCAGTGGTTCCCACCGACACCACCAAGACCCGGATCACCATTCGCATAGATAACGACATCCTCGAGTGGTTTCGGGCAAAGGTGAACGAGCAAGGAGGAGGCAACTACCAGACAATGATCAACCAAGCCCTTCGCAGCTGCATTCAGGAAAAACCTCTCAGGGAACTGATCCAGGAAGCAGTCCGCGAGGAACTCTCCCATTTAAAGCCTGTGGTATAAAAGCCGCTTTGTGGCCTCTGCCTGTTGCTTGCCAGCTGATACGCCATTTATCTTTTGTAAAGCCGCCGTCGCTGCCTGATATTCGATAAAGTCGTAGATGGAGGTCTCCAGGCAGCGTTTAAAATATGCTTCCGCCCCCTTGGTGTCCCCCTTCCCGATACGCTCCTCCCCAAGATAGTAGTACGCCTCGCACAGGTGCTCCCGTATCTCGCGGTCGTTCTTCCCTTTATGAGCCTCCTCCAGTACCGATTTTTCCGTCAATCCGTCCATCCCGAGATAGTACCTGCAGATTGTCCTGACAAACATATCGGACGGATGGGAAGACACATGGATCCGTAACTCCTCCAGCTGACCGCTTACCCGTTCCTTCGACACGGTACGAAGTGTCAGCAACAACCAGAGGCGAGGATAGTCGTCATTGGGATCGAGCCGGATGGCATCGACATAATCGGAGATGGCCAGGTCGTAGTTTCCGGTCAGGCGGTAGGCATAACCACGGCTGGCGTAGTTGGCGGCTTGCTGCGGGGCCAAGTCGATGGCCTTGGAATAATCGGAGATGGCCCGCAGGTAGTCGCCTTTGATTCCATAGGTATAGCCGCGGTTGTGGTACGCGGCGTAAAGCTTCTGGTCCAGTTCCGTGGCCCTGGTATAGTCGGCGATTGCTCGGTCCCACTCAGTCTTCGTCTTATAGGAATTGCCGCGGCTATAGTAGGCGGTAGCCAGCTTGGGATCGAGCTCGATGGCCTTGTTGAAATCGGCGATCGCACGGTCGTTGTCGCCTTTGTTCGAGTAGGCAACGCCGCGGTTGTGAAAGGTAACCGCGTCGCACTGGCCAAGTTCGATGGCTTTTGTGTAGTCCGCGATAGCAAGATCGTCTGCGTTTTTCTCCGAATAGGCGTCACCGCGGTTCCGGTAGGCGCTGGCAAGCTTCCGGTCAGACTGGATGGCCCTGGTAAAATCGGCGATGGCCAGTTCAATCTCGCCTTTGGACTTGTAGGCAAAGCCACGGTTGTTGTAGGCACAGCAATGGTTGGGTTCCAACTCGATGACCTTGGTGTAGTCGGCTATGGCGTGGTCGAACTCTTCTTTGCTCAAATAGTGGTTACCGCGGTTGTAATAGGCGCTGGCATAGTTCGGTTCCAACTCGATCGCCTTGGTATAGTCGACAATCGCTCGGTCGTACTCCTCCTTGATGCCATAGGTATTGCCGCGGTTGAAGTAGCCATTAACAAGCTTCGGGTCCAGTTCGATGGCCTTGGAATAGTCGGCGATGGCGCGGTCAAGTTCGCCCTTGTCGACGTAAGCGACCCCGCGATTGAAGTAGGCTTCAACAAAAGTCCCGTCCGATTCAATTGCCTTGTTGAACTCGACTATGGCCCGGTCCGGGTCGCCTTTTTCGCTAAAGATGACACCCTGGCAGTTGAACACCGTTGCCGCTTTTCTTTGCCGGCATGCCTGGGACCGAACGTCACCAGAACATACCTCACCGGTCGCCACTTTAGCCCTCAACTCGCACGGACTTTCGACGCGAGAGCTGGTACTGCATGAAGTGCACAAAAATAACCACCCGAACGCGACGACCCATTTTTCAACCATGCGCTCCCCTTTTATGCGATTCCAGCAAGGCTTCATTTCCGGCCGGTAATGTCCCAATTACGGACCTCACTGGGTTCTGGCGACATGCTACACCTTCCCTCACCTGGCCTTCGGCCGCCCTCTCCCCCAAGGGGGCGAGGGATTAAGAACCGTTTCTATCACAGGCGGTGCCTGGGCAAACAGACGAAGACCATTGTCATTGGAAGAATAAGGCGAGAGATTTTAAATTAGCGGGGACTATATAGAGAGAACTGCCTATTGTCAAAGGTGATTCGTGGAGGTGTAACCTTGGGGAGGGATCGGGGCCGGTCACGAGGTCCAAAGGCCTCGGTGACCGGCTTCACGGATTGGGAGAGTCCTGCCGGAACGGGGCTACCGATACATCAGCCCGAGCTTGGACATGACGTTGTAGAGGCCGTCCTTGGAGACCGGTTTGACGAGATAGGCGGAGGACTGGGCGTTGCAGAAGGAGTCTATCGCCTCGTTGGTGGAGTTGAGACCGGTGAGCATCACGATGTCGACCCGCTTCTCGACGTTGCGCTCCTTCTCGAGTGCCCGTATCGCCTTGGCCGCGTCGTGTCCGCTCATCCCCGGCATCATGATGTCCATGAAGATCACGTCATACGGGTCACTCGCGTCGAGGGCGGCGCGAACCTTGTCAATCGCGTCGTCCCCACTCCCCGCCTGATGACAATCTCCCATCGAACGAAGCAGAGTAGCAACGAACTCCCTGCAGAAAATCTCGTCATCCACTATCAGACACTTCATAATCTGTCTCCTGGTTTGATCGGCCAAAGTTCCTGCTGGTGAGGGACGGACACGCCTGTTCCCTCCGCCAGCCAGTTCCCCTCAAATACTTTCGGTGCTCAAGAAGGGAAGCAATTCGTCCAGCACCGTTTCCTCACCATTGTCGTTGAGCTGCTCCCGAAGTGCCACGAACTGCTCCAGGTTGGCCATAAAGAGATCGTGCAGCCTTGGTTCGAAGAAACTCCCCCGTCCATCGTTCAGGATGGCGACCACCTTTTCCAGCGGGAAGGCCTTCTTGTACGGTCGCTCGGAAAGAAGGGCGTCGAAGACGTCGACCAGCATGACGACCCTGCCGAAGATATGGATCTGCTCCCCCGCAAGGCCGTTGGGGTACCCGGTCCCGTCCCACTTCTCGTGGTGCTGGAGCGCGATGACATGCCCGGCGGCGATGACCGGATACCGCTCGGCATGGGACAGGATCTTTGCCCCGATCACGGTGTGCAGTTGCATGAGCCGCATCTCGTCCGGGTCAAGCTTTCCCGGCTTCAGGAGGATCCGGTCGGGGATGCCGATCTTTCCCACGTCGTGCAGCGGTGAGGAGTACCTCAGTACCTCGCAGGCCTTTTCGGAGAGCCCCGCCAACTTTCCGAGCACCGCCGAGAATTCGGAGATCCTTCGGGTGTGCTGACCGGTTTCAACATCCCGGAATTCGGCCGCCCGTCCCAGGCGGATGGAGACCTCGTATTCGGTCCGCTTGGAGAAATCCAAGGCCTTCCGGAGATCCGCCGTCTTCTTGATCACCTGCTCCTCGAGGGCGTTGTTCATCCCGAGGGAGATGTCCATCAACTTCTTGCTGCGCAGATGGTTGCGAACCCGGAGCTTCAGCTCGTCGGGATTGTACGGCTTGGTCAAAAAGTCGTTGGCTCCCAGGGAAAGCGCGCTCAGCACCTCGCTTCGATCGGCGGTAACCACGATAACCGGGATGTCCCGGTAGCGGTCGTCGCGTTTCAGCCGGGACAGGAGCTCGTAACCGTTCATCACCGGCATCTCGAGATCGACCAGGATGGTGTCGGTGTCCTGGTGCTCTCCAAGCAGCTCGAGCGCCTCCTGGCCATTGGACGCTTTCAGGAAGGTGGCCTCCAGGTCGCCAAGCATCACTTCCAGCATGTCCAGGTTCATCGGCACATCGTCCACCGCCATGATCTTGACAGTGTCGATCATGCCCCACCCCACTCGGCATCCAGGCAATGTCTGAAGGCGGCCAACTCCTTGACCACCCCGGCCAGGAGGTCCCCCTGGTGCGAGAGGTCTCCCTTGCGCGCCGAAAGCTCAAGCCGGGTTGCCACCGAGGAAAGCCGCTCCGCACCCACGGTTGCCGCAATCCCGCCGATGGTGTGGGAAAGGAAGATGATTTCCACTACGTTTTCCTGTTGTACCGCTCGATCGAGAGCGGCCACATGCTTCGCCAGACTCGTCACGGAGAGAGTGAGCATATCTCCGATGGCATCTTCCGCCCCGTCCAACCGGAGGAGGAAGAGCTCGCGGTTGAAGACCTGACCGTCCGCGGCGGCGGCGGCTCGAAACATCATGTGTCCTCCCCTGCCAGTCCCACCAAGGCCACAGATATGCCCGGCGGTGCGATTCAGAGCACTGAGCACGGGGGCCAGCCATGGGGCAGCCGTTGTGGACCTGGTAGTCATATCGGCAGAGCTGGTTCCGCCTTTAGCTCATTAGCGTCGTAAAGTTACGAATTTAAGGTAACCGCCGTAAATGAGAGACCATGGTGAGGAAAGCGGAAGGGGGCAAAGCGGGGCGGGTGGCCATGGGGGACGTTGGAAAGGCAGGGGGCCGCGTGGCCCCCTGATATCGGGAGATCAGACGATGATCCGGACGGGGTTTTCCAGAATCGATTTGAACCGGACCAGGAACTCGGCGACGTAAGCGCCATCGACCAGCCGGTGGTCCGCACAGATCGTCACCTTCATCACCTTCGCACAGGCGGGAGCGCCGGCGCGCACGATTACGGTGTCGGCCACGGCGCCGACAGCCATCACCCCCGAGTGGGTGGGATAGATCACCGCGGTGAAGTCGCTCACCCCGTACATGCCGAGATTGGAGACGGCAAAAGTCCCGCCGCTCATTTCCTGTTCGCTGAGAGCTCCCGAGCGGGCCTTTTCGGCAAGTTTGCGGCCGGTCTCGGAGATCTCCTTCAGGGAAAGGTTCTGGCATCCCGGAATCACCGGAATGAGGACGCCATCCTGCACGCCGACGGCGACGCCGATGTTGATGTCGCCATGAGCATGGATGCCGTCCTCCCCGAAGGTGGCGTTCAGGAGCCGGAAATCCTGCAGGGCGAGGGCCACCGCCTTTACGATGAGATCGTTGATGGTGACCGGGATACCGGTCTGCTTCAACTGGTGCCGCAACGACTCGGCCTCGTCCATCAGGATCTCCATGGTGACCGTGAAGTGGGGGATGGAATTCCACGACTGGGTGACGGTCTTGGCGATTGCCGCGCGCAGCCTCGGGAGCGGCTGGGTTCCTTCCTCCAGTGCAGGGCGAGGTACCGGCTGGCCGGTGGGTGGCGGCTGGGCGCCCGACTGCCCGGCAGGCTGTGGCTGCTGCTGGGTCTGGGCATCGTAGAGATCCTGCAAAAGGATCCGCCCATCGGGACCGCTCCCTCTCACTGCGGCCAGTTCGATCCCCAGCTCACGGGCGCGTCGCCTGACTACCGGAGCAGCCTTCTCGCGGCTCTCTCCAGACTGTGGGGAGGGCGCCGGCTTCTGGCCCCCTTCGTTAGGTTGAGCCGGTCGGGCGGCAGCAGGTTGGTGCACCGGTCCGGCCGAAGGTTTGGGAGCCCCGGCGTGTTCCCCACCTTGTTCGGGCCCACCTTCCGCCGGCGGTTGAGGGGCGATGCCCGGTTCCTCGGCATTCTCGAGGATGTGCCCTATCGGGGCCTCGGTGGGCTTCCCCACTTCCGCGGGAGCCGCGCCCTTCCCCTTCTCGGCACGCCCTTTCTCCACTTCGGCAGGAGGAGCAGGTTTCCTTTCGCCCTCCTTGGCGCCCTCTTCCGCCCCCTCACTGGCAGACTCTTTCCCGCCTTCCTTGGCAGCCGACGGTGCCTGAGCCTCGTCACCAGCAGGAGCCCCGCCACCGGCAGCCGCGCCTTTCTCCTCCGGCTTTCCGATCACCGCGATGACGGTACCGACCGCGACCAGGTCGCCGGGGTGGGCCTTGAGTTCCAAAAGAGTACCGGCGGTGAATGCCTCGAGTTCCATATTGGCCTTGTCGGTCTCGACCTCGGCCAGGACTTCACCGCGCTTGACGGTGTCCCCCACCCTTTTTCTCCAGGCAACCAACCTCCCTTCCGTCATGGTGTCGGAAAGTTTTGGCATGACGATGTCGTTCATGGCGGCTCCCTTAGTACGATTCTTTGAGAAGATCGCGAACTCCCTGGGCGATACCGTCCGCCTGCGGGATGCAGATTTTTTCGATCTTGCGCGAGTATGGCATGGGGACGTCGAGGCCGGAGATCCGCTTGACCGGGGCGAGCAGCGTGTCGAAGCAGGCTTCGTAGATCCGGGCGGCGAGGTCCCCGCCCAGGCCGGCGGCGCGCCAGCATTCCTCGACCACCACCGCCCTACCCGTTTTCCTCACCGAGGCTAGCACGGTATCCATGTCCAAGGGACTCAACGTCCTTAAGTCCACCACCTCGCAGGAGATCTCTTCCTTCTGGAGCTCCCCGGCCGCCTGCAGGGCGAGGATCGCCATCCGCCCGTAGCCGACGATGGTCACCTGGCTTCCTCCCCGCGTGACTGCCGCCTTCCCGAAGGGGACGACGAAGTCCGGATCGTCAGGGACCTCCCCCTTGCTGTTGTAGAGGAGCTCGTGCTCGAGGAACACCACCGGGTTATCGTCACGGATGGAGCTTTTCAGGAGCCCCTTGGCATCCGCCGGGGTTGCCGGGTAGGCGATCAGCATCCCGGGGCAATGCATGAAATAACTCTCCAGGCTCTGCGAATGCTGTGCTCCCAGCTGGCTCCCCCCTCCCCCGGGCATCCGGATCACCATGGGGAGGGAGACCTGTCCGCCGAACATGTAGCGGATCTTCGCCATGTGGTTCACGATCTGGTCCATGGCCAAGAGGGCGAAGTTGACCGTCATCAGCTCGGCGACCGGCCGCATACCTCCCATGGCCGCCCCGACCGCCACCCCCACGATGGTGTTTTCGGAGATGGGGCTGTCCCTCACCCGCTCCTCGCCGAACTCGGCCAGCAGCCCCCGGGTGACCTTGAAGGCTCCCTCGTAGAGGGCGACGTCCTCCCCATAGGTGACCACGGTCGGGTCCCTCCGCATCTCCTCCTTGAGTGCCACGTTGATGGCATCGCGATACGTCATCTCGGACATAACGGTCTCCAGTCTGGGCCAACGTAAAACGGACCCGGGGGCCCGTTCACTTTCATTTATGGATCTTGACAAATCTTACCAGACCGGCCCGGGAACACAACGACGGGGGGAGCGGTGAAAGCGCGCCCAGCGCCAGAATATGCCTGACGGGGAGCCGGGCCATAGCCTAGCCGCATTAAGAAACACTTGGAAAAGCCTGCGTTAATGTGTTATATCCATCCGGTGGATTGGGTCCCGCTTCCCTGAGGGACGGTGCCGGGCGGTAAAAAGTCGGAGTCGGAATGATCGATAAGAGGACCAAACGTATCCTGGTAGCCCTGCTCCTGCTGATGCCAGCCCTGCTGGCCCCGCCCCTGCCGACCGCGGCCTTCGCCAAGGCGGGCCTGTCCGAACTGGACGGCGCCTCCGCCACCGTACTGTTCACCCTCGTTCTGGCCGGGGCGGCGGCCATTCCTTTCAGTGTCCATGGGTTATGGTTCTTCCCCTGGTACTTCGTCGGTCTCCAGATTCCTTTGATGATCGGCGGGTTGTACGGGGTCTGGAAGTTCCTTAACAGAAAGGATGCCCGCCCACTTACCTATTTCATCGTCCTCCCCGTCGTCTACGCCGTTCTCACCCTCACCACCAACATGGCCGCCGTCGCCTTCTTTCGTGCCGACCATTCCGACTATTTCGCCAAGGAAAAAACCATGGTAGCCGCTTGCGACCGCCCGGGAGGGGAACGCCCGTCGGAGGCCGAACTCCGTCGGAAGCTGGGCGAACCGTATGAAGCGGATTCCTTCCGGGTCTCCAGTCCAGCCCTTCCTCAGGCGGTGGCCGATACCATGCGCGAGGCCAAGATCGACGAGGCCTACATCCTGAGCTATTTCGAGAAATGCCGCGGCCGAAGGGGAACCGAACAGCGGACCTATTATCTCGTGCTCGATCCCAACACCCGCCGCTACCTGACACGAGTGATCCTGACGGAGCCCACCCAGTGGCTCAACAAGTGGCCGTACCGCAGGGATTGAGGTTCCACGATTATCCGAAATCAGCGCCAACCAGGAGGAATAAAGGATGGAAAGCAAAATTGCCCGCGCTTTGAAGCTCGGCAGCGAACCGATAGCCCTGCTCTGGTCGGACGTACGCCCGGAAGGAGCGGCCCAGTTCTCACCCGGCACGCGCTCGTGCGTGATGTTCATGGTGACGACGGCGTCCAAGGGGAAGACGGCGGTGTTCGACCGCGAGACCTTCGGCTGCCCGGGAGGGGGCGTCGGGCTTGGGTTCGGCAACATCTACGAGAAGTTCCCCGGCGGGATACCCGGTTTTTGCGGATTCCTCTCCCACGGCAACGAGAACGATCCCGCCGGCAGGGCGATCGGTGAAGGGATGAGGGCAGGCGGCGCCCCGGAGGAGTTCGTCCATCATTTCCTGCATGGGGAGCGGTTCAAGAAATCGCCCGAGGCGGTGAAATGGTTCATCGAGGCGAATCCCATCCAGGACATTCCGGCAAAGTACGTGATCATGAAGCCACTTTCGGAAGTCGATCCCGAGAAGGAGGAGCCGATCTCGGTGACCTTCCTCGTCAATCCGGACCAGCTCTCTGCCCTGGTGATCCTCGGCAATTACGACCGCCCCGGTCTCGAGAACGTGGCGGTGCCGTATGCCGCGGCCTGCCAGGTGGTCGGCATCGTCTCCTACCGGGAGGCCCACTCGCAAAATCCCCGCTGCCTGATCGGCCTCACCGACCTTTCCGCCCGCAAGTACCTCAAGGGACAGGGAATGGCCGACAAGCTCACCTTCACCATCCCGTTTCGCCGCCTGTGCGAGATGGAGGAGAACGTCGCCGGAAGTTTCCTCGAAGAGAGGACTTGGGCGGAAGTGATCGCCTGATATACCGGCCCCTGCTCCTATCCTGGAGCAGGGGCCCGCTTCACCCATCTCACCTGACCGCCACCTCTCCTCACGCCGCTTTACCGCGGCTCCCGCTAGTCACCCTTGAGCCCTTCGATATCGAGTTTCTTCATCTTCAGCAGGGCGACCATGGCCCGGCGGGCCCGTTCGGGGTCGGGACTGGACAGCAGTTCCCCGAGCATGGAGGGAACGATCTGCCAGGAGACCCCGAACTTGTCCTTGAGCCAGCCGCAGATCTGCGCCTCCTCAGGCCCCCCTTCGGAAAGCTTTTCCCAGTAATAGTCGATCTCCTCCTGCGAATCGCAGTTGACGACAAAGGAGATCGCCTCGCTGAAGGTGAAGGTCGGGCCGCCGTTCAGGGCCACGAAATCCTGCCCCTCCAGTTGGAAGGAAACGGTCATCACCGAACCGGCCGGGCGTCCCGATGCCTCGGCACTCTCCCGGTTGTAGTGGGTCTTGCCGGTTATCTTCGCATTCCTGAAAATCGAGGTGTAGAACTTGACCGCCTCCTCCGCTTTGGAGTCGAACCAGAGGAAAGGGGTAATCTTCTGAACTTTGTTTTCCATGACGGAGACTCCTTCTCGTGACTTTGTGCCTCGGATGCCACTCTTCGTGCCCTGGAAACTCATGGGCCGGGGTCCTGCTCTCTATTTTACTCCTTCATCCCATCCTCATCGTGATCGCCAGATAGGGCACAAAAAAAGCCGCCTCATCCGGTTAAGGATGGGCGGCTTCTCGGTTCCACAGGCACCTCACTCTCTCTGGCGTTTCTTCAGGTAAGGACCGAGGTGACGAGGTGGTTATGCCAGTATCTACCGGGGCGTCATCTGCCCCTTGATTGCCAGGCAACGTTCCAGCGAGGCGCGGGCATTGGCTGAGCGCTCCGAGTCGGGTTTCAGTTGGAGCGCGATGACGAGATGCTGGATGGCCTGATTCAGATCACCGGTGATCATCGAGATCATCCCGATCTTGTAATGAGCGACCTCGTTGCGGGGATGGATCCTCACCGCCTCCAGGTAGTGGGGAAGAGCCTCGTTGTAGTTCCCCTCCTGAAACAACCAGTTCCCGAAAAGGATATGGGCATAGTAGTTCTCACCGGTGACCTTGAGGGTATGGGTGAGAAGCGACCGGCTGTTTTGCCAGTAACCGAGCTGGTTCCAGGTCAGGGCGGCGAAGACGAGCAGCACCGCTCCCGCTACCGGGGCGAGTATCCTCGCCTGGCGAAGCGAGGAAGGAAGGATCTCCGGGATCCCCCAGACCGCGATGATGGCGAGCCCGACCATGGGAATGTACATGTAGCGGTCCGCCATGGACTGGTGTCCGACCTGGACCAGGCCGATCACGGGCAGCAGCGTGATGACGAACCAGAACCAGCCGACCGCCAGATACGGACGGCGTCTCGCGTTGAGCACGGCCACGAGGGAGATTGCCACCAACAGGACGAGGCAGCCCACCGCGGGGAGGTAGGACTCGACACGGGGGAAAGGATAGTACACGGCGAGGTTCACCGGCCAGACCGTCTTCCCGATGTAGGCGAGGTAAGCGAGCAGGGCGTTATACACCCGGAGGGAAATCGGGAGTACGGAAAGGTCGGCGACCGCCCCCCCCTGCCGCTGGGCGTAGATGGCGAGTCCGCAGAAAAAGGCGGTAATGCCGGCCAGGGGGAGCTTTTCCAGCAGCAGGGGCCACAGCACCCGCCCCTCCCGGTCGGCCGCCTGCGTGCCCCCCTCTACCAGGGGAGCCGGACCGCCGGCGGTGGCGAAGCGCCCAAGCGGCCAGTAGTCGAGGAGCAAAAGTACGATGGGAAGCGATACCAGCATCGGCTTGGACATGAGCCCGATGACGAAGACGGCCAAGAGGGCGGCGTAACGTCCGGCGCTGCGCTTTCTGACGTAGCCTGCGTAGATGAGGAGGGCGGCCATCCAGAAAAAGGTGCTCAGCACATCCTTGCGCTCGGCCACCCAGGCCACCGACTCGACGTGCAGCGGGTGGAAGGCGAAGATGGCGGCAACCAGGGCGCTCGGCCAGAGGGCGCCGGTGACAGCGGAGAGGAACAGGAAGAGAAGCCCGACGTCGAGGGCGTGCCAGAAGACGTTCACCAGGTGATGGCCGGCCGGGTTGAGGCCGAACAGTTGGACGTCGAGGATGTGGGAGAGCCAGGTGACCGGATGCCAGTTGCCGCTGGTTTCGGTGGAGCCGAGCGAGAACGCCCATTTGACGGAATCGGCAGTGAGCCCGCCGGCTATGGAGGGGTTCTTGCTGACGTAGAGCTGGTCGTCAAGGATGATGAAATCGTGCCGACCGCACTGGAGATAGAGAAGGAGAGTCGCGGCAATCAGAACAAGGAAGATGGTGAATCTCTTCGACATAAAAGCTCCCGGAAGGGACATTTAAAAGGCGAGGCATCATACCATCGGGTCAAGGAGTGGGCAAGTTCAGAGTGGAGCGGTTGGACTCAAAACCGCCGCGGCCAGCCCGATACCATAAACATATCCTGGAAAGCACCCCGCTCCATGTGATATAGGACGTTGAACCGGCGGCCTCGCCGAGCTTGCTTGAGAACCGGAGTTCCCCTTGCCGCAAGATATTTCCCCTGACATCGCCCACGATACCCAGTTCGTCTATCGTCCCATCGGCTTCGTCCGGTCCCCCTATTCGCGCCGCATCGATGCCCCCCATCAAGGCACCGTGGTGGAGGGGACCGAGACCGGGGAGGTTGCGGTTGCCACCCTGGAGCTCGAGCCGCACCTCGACGAAAAAGTGCTCCAGGATCTGGATGGCTTCGACCGCGTGTGGCTCATCTTCGCGTTTCACCTGAGCGAGGGGTGGAAGAGCACCGTGAAGCCGCCACGCGGGGGACCCAAACGGGGCGTTTTCGCCACCCGATCTCCCCACCGCCCCAATTCGATCGGCCTGTCGGCGGTGGAACTGGTGAGGATCGCAGGAAGAACGCTCCACCTCCGTGGCGTCGACCTCCTGGACGGCACGCCCGTCCTGGACATCAAGCCGTACGTCCCCTACGCCGACGCCTTTCCGGACTCCAAGGCCGGATGGATCGACGAGATGGACGCTCAAAAGGGCCGCTATTCGGCGCCCGGGCCTCGCAAGCCCCGCTAGCATTGGCCGACGGACCTGCGGCCATCAATTATCGATCCCCAGCCAACAAAAAACGCCGCCGAACCATTCAAGGTTTCGGCGGCGTTTGCTTTTGGTCATGAAGGCCCAGGGATGGCCGAAGCTACTGGACGATCACCCAGTTGCCGGTCCCGTTGGCATCGACGGTCACGACGTAGCCGCTGTTGTTGAAGGTCATCCTGGCCCTGGAGCCGTTGGCGCCGTTGAAGAGGACCACACCGGCGGTCGGCTCGCCGGAAAGGGAGTTGACGGTGAGCGGCGTCGGGGTGGTGATGTCGACGTAGCCGTACTGCGGGTCGTAGTACTGGCCGCTGATGGTCATGCTGGTGGAGGTGAGGGTAAAGGTCCAGTCGCGCAGCCAGTAGACGGCCCCACCGCTGCTCACGGTGCAGGAGATGGTCATCGTTTCGCTGCTCCCCTGGACGGAGAACCCGATGCTGCCGTAGAGGGACGAGGTGGCGTTGTTGAGGGTGGCGCTCAGCGGATTGAAGGTCATGGTGAGCGAGTTGAAGGCGCCGGTGTTCATGTTGAAGACGCCGCCGATACCCACCGAACCGGAAACCGTGGCGGTGCCGGCCTGCTCGCAGTAGTTGCTGAAGGTCATGGAGCCGGAGAACTCACCGGTGGACTGGTTGAGGTTGAGGGAGAAGGAAGCGCTCCCGCTGTAGGCGCCGTTGATGGTCTGGTTGGCGGTCACGCCGGTGAGGGCATTTGCCGCGGACCCGGCCTGGAGAGCCTTGGCTACCCCTTCCTTGAGAGTGGCACCGATGCCGGCCACGACAGGGGAAGAGGGAGCGGAGCCGGGGCTTTGAACCGCGGCGATGTTCGCGGTCATGGCCATGCTGGTATTGTTATAGGCAGAAGATGAAAGAGAGGCAGCGTTCGACTGGGTTACTACAGCCTTGCTTTGAACACCGGAATAAGAACCGGCCCCGCCACCGCTGGTGCCACCACCGCCTCCACAGGCGGCAAAAAGTCCAGTCGCTGCAAGCAGGCCGATAATCTTGATTCCTGCCACATACTTTCTCATCTTCTTTACAATCATTCTTTCCCTCCGGATGTAGTTTGGCCGGATGGCCGAAATTGAACGAGATAGATATAGAGCCAAAGCGTATGTAAGTCAACTCCATTCAAGTCCTGAGTTGGAAATAAATAAGGGAGGATCCATGTGACAGGACCCTCCCTTTTGCAAAGTTCTCCCCTGCCCTCTGCGCAGGTCAGACGTAGATATCTTCCCAGACCTGGTCGTCCTCGGGCCAGGGAGACTGGGAGGCGAAGCTCACCGCCTCCTCGACCTCGGCGCTGCACCGCTCGTGAATCCCGTCGAGTTGCTCCTGCGTTACGATCCCCTCCTCGATAAGCCTGCGGCCGAGATTCGGGATCGGGTCGCGGCTCTTCCAGACCTCCTGCTCGGAGGAGGAGCGGTACCTCGCAGGGTCGGCCATGGAGTGGCCACGGAAGCGATAGGTGACCGCCTCGATGAAATAGGGCCGCTGCCGCTCGCGCACCCACGCGGCCGCCCGCTTGGTCGCCCGGTACATGGCGATGACGTCCATGCCGTCGACCTTTTCGCTCGGGATGTCGTACCCGCAGGTGCGCCGGTGCAGGGCGGCCTGCGCGGAGGCGCGATGAACCTCGGTGCCGATGCCGTAGAAGTTGTTCTCGCAGACGAAGAGCAGCGGGAGGTCCCAAAGTCTCGCCCAGTTGAGCGATTCGTGGAAGGTCCCCTGGTTCATGGAGCCGTCGCCGAAGAAGCAGGCGGTGATGCTGTCCTCGTTCTTCAGGTGCGAGGCCCAGGCAAGCCCCACCGCGATGGGGAACTGCCCGCCTACGATGGCATAGCCCCCCATGAACCGTTTCTCGGGCGAGAAGAGGTGCATCGATCCCCCCTTCCCTTTGCAGATCCCGGTGGCGCGTCCGAAGAGCTCGGCCATGATCCTCTTGGCCTCCACCCCGCGCACGAGCGCCTGGGCGTGATCCCGGTAGGCGGAAAGGATGTAATCGTTCGCTTCGAGACCGGCCGTGCACCCCACGGCCACCGCCTCCTGCCCGCTGTAGAGGTGGAGAAAGCCGGTGATCTCCCCCTTGGCGTACTGTTCGGCGCAGCTCTCCTCGAACTCCCGGCAGAGCACCATCTGCTCGTAAAACCCGATCAGCTCCTTTTCCGGCAGCAGGTCTCTCAGACTACCTTCCATGGCTCTCCTCCTTCACCACGTTCAACAGGCCTCCGGCCAGCAGTTCCCGCCGCTCCCGATCGGTGACATCCAGCAGGGTAACGATCTCCCTGCCGTTGACCTCCACCGGGATCTCGGTGGCCCCACCCTCCACCAATCCCCTCAGGCGGGCGAATTTCAGCCGGTCCCCCTGGTTCAGGCCGTCGTAATCGGCCGGATCCTTGAAGGTCAGGGGAAGGATGCCGTAGTTGATGAGGTTGGAACGGTGGATCCGCGCGAACCCCTTGGCGATCTTGACCCGGATACCGAGGAAGCGGGGCGCGAGGGCGGCATGCTCGCGCGAGGACCCCTGGCCGTAGTTGACGCCAGCCACCACCGCGCCGTTCCCCTTGACCTTGGCCCGCTCGGAGAACTCCGGGTCGGCCTGCTCGAAGACGAATCTGCTGATCGCCGGGATGTTGCTCCTGAACGGGAGCACCTTGTTGCCGGCCGGCATGATGGTGTCGGTGGAGATGTTGTCGCCGACCTTGATGATGACCTCAACCTCCAGCTCGTTCGGGAGGGGGTCGAACTCCGGCAGCGGTACGATGTTGGGGCCGGTGACGATCTCGACCTTGGACCCGTCCTCCGGAGGCGCGACGATCCCCGCCGAGTCGTCCACCAGGTAGTGCTCCGGGTTCTGGACGGCCGGCCACGGCATCAGTTCGCCGAGCTTTCTGGGATCGGTCGCCACCCCGAAGACGCCGGCCGCGGCTGCGGTTTCCGGGGAGCAGAGGTAGACCCGGTCCTCCTTGGTCCCGCTTCGTCCCGGGAAGTTGCGGGGGAAGGTGCGGAAGGAGACCTGGTTGGTCCCGGGGGCCTGCCCCATCCCGATGCACCCAAGGCAGCCTGGCTGGTGGATCTGGGCCCCGGCCAGCAGGAGCATGATGAACCCCCCGTTGGCGACCACGTTTTCCAGCACCTGCCGGCTTCCGGGGTTGATGTGGAAGGAGAGGTTGGGGGCGATCTTCCTGCCGTCGAGGATCTTGCAGACGGTCATCAGGTCCCGGAAGGAGGAGTTCACCGAGCTCCCGACGATCACCTGGTCGACCTTGAGCCCCTCAATGTCGGCCACCCGCACCACGTTGTCCGGCGAGGTCGGGCAGGCGATCAAAGGCTCCACCAGGGAGAGATCGACCTCGTCGTATTCGTCGTAGGCGGCGTCGGGGTCCGCGGACAGTTCCCGCCAGGCCTCTCCCCTCCCCTGCGCCTCCAGGAACTCGCGGGTGCGATGGTCGCTGGGGAAAACGGTAGTGGTGGCGCCGAGCTCGGCCCCCATGTTGCCGATGGTGGCGCGGTCGGTGGCCGAGAGGGTGGCGACGCCGGGGCCGTAGTACTCGATGATCTTCCCTACCCCGCCCTTGACGCTGTGGCGCCGGAGCATCTCGAGGATGACGTCCTTGCCGGAGACCCACGGCTGCAGCTCGCCGGTCAGCTTGATCCCCCAGATCTTCGGGCAGGTCAGGTGGAAGGGGCGCCCGGCCATGGCCAGCGCCGCATCGAGACCGCCGACCCCGATGGCGAGCATGCCGAGGCCGGCGGCGGTCGGGGTGTGCGAGTCGGCGCCTAGCAGGGTCGTCCCCGGCACGCCGAACCGCTCCAGGTGCACCTGGTGGGAGACGCCGTTACCCGGTTTGGACAGGTAGACGCCGATGCGCTGGGCGACCGAGGTGAGAAAGGCATGGTCGTCGGCATTCTTGTTGTCGGTCTGCAAAAGGTTGTGGTCGATGTACTGGGCGGCGAGGCTCACCTTGACGCGATCGATGCCGGTGGCCAGGAACTCCAGCATGGCCATCGTCCCGGTGGCATCCTGAAGCAGGGTCTGGTCCACCTTGATGGCGATCTCCTTGCCGGGGACCAGTTCTCCCTCGACCAGGTGCGCCTGCAGTATCTTGCTGGCTAGGTTCTGTCCCATGACGGATCTCCTTGGCGCTAAGGCAATTAAAAAAACCGGAAGGCCCGCGTGGGGCCCGGTCCGGCTTTACAGTAGTTCCTCGATCAGCTCCCTGAGCACCACCGCGTTGTTGTGATCGGGGTCGCGGGCCGCGAAGAGAAGGGTGACGCTTCCCCGACGGGCCATCCCCGCCACCTCCTCGACGGCCGGCCGCACCTTGCGAAGCTCCTCGCGGTAGCGTTCCCGAAACTCTTTCCACCGGGCCGGATCGTGACCGAACCAGTGGCGGAGCTCGTTACTGGGGGCCAGGTCCTTCAGCCAGTGGTCCACCCCCGCCCGCTCCTTGCTGAGACCGCGGGGCCAGAGCCGGTCCACCAGGAGGCGGACCCCGTCCTCCGCTGCCGGTGCCTCGTATGCCCGCTTTATCTTGACCATGTCGTCACAGCCCCGCCACCACCCTCTGCAGGGCCTGTTTGATCGACTCGGCGAGCTCGACCAGGTGCGGGTTCCCCACCAGCGACAGGGCCGCCACCGGATCCATCACCATCACCGTGGTGCGGAACTCGGACACCGAGTAGAGCACCACGTTGCAGGGGAGCAGGGTACCGATGTTCATCTCGATCCCCAGGGCCTGGTAAGCCGCCCCCGGGTTGCAGGCGCCCAGGATCAGGTAGTTGCGGAAGTCCTTCTGCAGTTTCTCCTGGAATTTCTGCTTCACGTCGGCCTCGGAGATGATCCCGAACCCCTCCTTGGCGAGCTCGTCCTTGACCTTCTTGACCGCGTCCGCGAAGGGAAGTGCCAGCGTGATCCCGAAGGCGTACGGGGTCGTGAGCGGCTGGGAACTCTCCTTCTCCAGGGCCTCGGCGCGTTGCTTGACGGTCAGCGCCTCGCTCTGGATCTGGTCCGGCATCCCGGCCAGAAGAATCTGCTCGGCCTTTTCGTCTTTGGGAGTCCAGTCCACCTCGATGGTCAGCACCTGCGGGGAAACCGGGTTCTGCACCGAGGAGGGTACCACCCGGTTGACCACCTTCCCCGAGAAGAGCGGATGTTCGAGCAGGAAGTAATGGATCTCACCGTGGGCCCGGTCGATCACCACCTTTTCCTTGATCAGCATCCCCTCCCCCTTGATCTCCCTCAGCAGACCGTTGCCGTAGTGCTGGAGGATGCGTGACTGCACCACCGCCGGCAGATAGCTCTGGGGCTGCTCGACCTTTTCGATCAGGAGTTTCCAGACCGTGTCCAGGGCTGCGTGAATTTCGCAGCTGTAGGTTACCTTGCGCATGGATGGCACCTCCCGGCAACGTCGCGTTCCCGCGCCGTGGATGGAGCGGAAAGCCCGGCGTTTCCAATTAAACTTTACCCCGCTTGCCGGTTCCCGGCAACTTGTCACGGACCCTGTTCATGAGGATCCCTCCGGCCAAAGATGCATAATTTCGCCCACTTTCGAAGTCTGAGGATGGTCCGCCGTCTCGTTTCATTTGGACGACGGCGGCGGTTGCTTGGTCGCTTCGAGCTCCCGCTTCTCGTGATAGATGAAGCGGACCAGGTAGTATTCGAAGGGAAAGCCGCTCTCGTAGTAGCGGAAGGTCTGCTGATGGCGGGCATCGATCGCCTCCAGGGTCTCGATGCCTAACGTCACCGCGAAGCTGTCGTCGGAGTCGACCGGTGCCTCGGCGACCGTGTACATCCCGTAGCGAATCCCGGAATCGACCGCCATCCCTCCGGTATCGCGCGCGGAAGAGGGACCGAAGATGGGGAGCACCAGGTAGGGGCCGGAGGCCACCCCCCAGTAACCGAGCGTCTTGCCGAAGTCCTCCGGCCGGCGCTCCAGCCCCCATTTCGAGGCCGGGTCGAAAAGCCCTCCCAGGCCAAGGGTACTGTTGGTGAGAAAACGCCCCAGGGAGATGCCGGCCTCCTTCCCTTTCAACTGGAAGACGCTGTTGGTGAGGTTCTTGAGTTCGCCGATGTTGTCGAAGAAATGGGAGACCCTTTGCTGGACAAAGACCGGGGTCACGTACTCGTAGCCGCGTACCACCGGGAGGTAGAGGTATTTGTCGAAGTAGAAGTTGAACCGGTACATGTTCCGGTTGAACCCCTCCCAGGGGTCGTAGACGTAGGCGAACGGCTGATCCCGGAACTCGGCCATGGTGTGGCGCGCCGGGATTTCCGGGGCGGTTTGCGGCCTCGTGGTAGCGCAACCGGAGAGGACCAGTACAATGAGCAGGACGGTCAGGGAACGGCTCACGGGAGCCTCCTATTAGCGGAAAAAGGCGATCATCTGCTCCAGGTTGTCCCGGTACTCTAGGTTACCGAGATGCCCCCCCTTGGGGTACACCTTGAGACGCGCCCCGAACAGGCTCCGCAGATACTCCAGATCGCCAGGCTCCATGAGGAAGTCGTTCTCGTTGGCGACGACCCCGATCTTCGGAGTGTTGACGAGGTACCCCTCGATGCTCTTCAGGCTCTGGGCGGCGGCCAGTTGCTGGACGGTGAGCCAGGGGCGCTTGGATCGGAAGTACGGGTAAAAGTACTCGTTGAAATAATCGTAGAAGCTCAGGTGAGAGGAAACCATGAAGTACTCGTAGAGCGAGTCGCTCTGCTTCAGCACCTTGTTCTTCGGCACGATGTACCCGCTGTTCGTCATCACGTCGGAGGCGAAGATCATCCCCCCCAGGTTTATCCTGAAGGTAAGACCGATCAGACCTCCCGTCTCCTCGGAGGAGAAGAGCCGTTCCCGGTACATCGTGTACAGGAACTCGTCGCTGAGGGTCACGAAGTTGCTGCTGCGGTAGTACTCACTGAAGCGCGAGAGCATCCGGTTGAAGAAGATCCCCTGCTGGCGCGGACCGCCGGGTATCTTCTTCAGCAGCTCCTCGATGCGGGTGATGGAGGTATAGACGCTGACCGAGGGGTCGATCATCAGCACCTTGCGGAAGTTGAAGACCTGGCGATCCTCGTCCAGCTTGGCGACAAAGGCGGCTTGGTCGCCGCCCAGGCTGTAGCCGCAGAGGTTGAACGAAGAGACCTCGATTTCGCCCCGGACCTGCTCCCAGGCCACCTCCATGGCGTGGTAGAGGTCGGCGCTATCGTCGGCAAGATCGCCGGGGACGCAACTGCGCGAGGCGGAGATGATGAAGTTGGCGTTGGTAGGCGACGGAAGCGTGATGACGTGAAAGCCCGCGTGGTAAAAGGCCTTCAGCATGGTAATGAGCTTATCCGCACGGTCGCTCGAGCCGGTCCCGGCGATCAGGAACACCAGGGGGGCCTTCTTCTTCTGCCAGGCGAAGGTGCAGCGAAGCCCCTTGTCGTAGAAGAAGATGGGAGGCTTCACGCGCTCGGGGAGCACGTCGAGGACCAGAAACCGCGTGCGGATCTTTTCAGGGTAGGCAGGTATCAGCTGCGGCGGAGTGCCGAGGATGGTGGCCTCGTAGGCGCCATCGATCGGGTAGCCGTAGCGAGCCTCGGCGGCCAAAAGATCGAACGGCAGCAGGAGCAGCAGGAAAGCGAACACCATTCTCATGAACATCATCTGCGCCTCCCGTCAAAAAACAACCCGCCGAAGCGGGTTGCCGGGCGCTCCCCCGTCGGGGACAGTAATCTATTTAATGATCAGGTCGTTTTTGACATCGGTGACGCCGTTCACCCGGCTGGCGACATCGCCGGCCCTGGTTTTCTGGTCGAGGGTATCGACAAAGCCGCTCAACTGGACGACGCCCTGGTAGGTCTTGACCCCGATGTTGAAGGTCTTCAGCGACAGCTCGTCGAAGAGGGCCGCCTTCACCTTGGTGGTTACCACCGAATCGTCCACGTACTGTCCGGTGCTCTCGTGAGTCGAGGTCGTCGCGCAACCGATCATAGAAGACAACACTCCTGCGCAGGCAAAAACCTTTGCCCAATGGCGAACCTTGGCCATGATGTCTCTCCTTTTTTAGCTGCGGGGTTGAGATATGCTTAAGCGTAGCTAACGCACATTAAGTGTCAAGCCGCCCCATCTCAGCGCCCTTGACAGCGCATTCCCACCCGACGCGGTGGCCAAGGCCGGGGGGAAGGGGCCGGCACACAAGGAGCCCCCCCCATGAAGCGAGCTACCATCTTCCCCCTTTTCCTGGGAGCACTGCTACTGACCACCACCCCCTTCGCCGCCGACGTCTCCATCTGCAACCCCGGCTCCGCGATCACCACCTTTCCCGACGGGCGCCTGCAAGCGTGCAACCTGAGAGATATCTACACCATCCAGGGAGTGGTCTGTAACGCCTACTCGGCGATCACCTTCCACCCGAACGGCCTGCTGCGAAGCTGCACCAGCAGGGATTTCTACACCTACGCAGGGATCCCCTGCGACGAGTACGGCGAGATATCCTTCTATCCCTCCGGAACACTCGACACCTGCCGGCTCTCGACCCAGACCCAGATCCAGGGCAAGGTCTGCGACGAGCTGCAGCAGGTCACCTTGTTCGAAGACGGCCGGCTCCAATCCTGCGCCACACCGAAGTGAGTCCCGGGAGCCCTTGACATTCAAATCGAAATGGTTTCTATTTACAGCAACGGTCCCGCCCATTCCCTCTTGTGGAGGAGTTTTAGATGAAACATGTTTTCCGGATGCTGCTGGTCGGCATCCTCATGCTCACCTTTGGCTGCAGCTCGAAGGAGACCCCGACGGCCAAGAGCGGCCCGCACAAGCCGATCGTGGTCGCCACCCTGTTCCCCGTTTACGACTTCGCCCGCGAGGTGGCAGGCGACAAGGCGGAGGTGAAACTGCTCCTGCCTCCGGGGGTGGAGCCGCACAGCTTCGAGCCGAAGCCTGACGACGTGGTGCGGATCGCCAAGGCGGACGTGGTCATCTACACCAACCGCTTCATGGAACCGTGGGCGGTCAAGCTCCTCGGATCGCAGGGGGGAAACACCGAGGTGGTGGACGCAAGTCAGGGGGTGCCCCTGATGAAAACGTCGCACGCCGAGAGTGAAAAGGAGGGAGGAGTTCACGCCCACGACCACGGCGGGTTCGATCCCCATGTGTGGCTCGATTTCGCCAACGCGCAGGTAATGGTGAAAAACATCGCCGACGGGCTCGCCAAAAAGGACCCGGCCAACGCCGATTACTACCGGTCTCGGGCGTTGAAGTACCAGGGGGAATTGCAGAAACTCGATGGGGAGTACAAGGCGGGGCTGGCGGACTGCAGGACCAGGGTCCTTCTCCATGGCGGGCACTATGCCTTCGGCTACCTGGCGAAGCGCTACGGGCTGGATTACCACTCCGCACAGGCGGTGGACCCGGATGCCGAGGCGACGCCCCGGAAGTTGGCCGACCTGGTCAACCAGATGAGGGCCAACCATCTCAAGTACGTTTTCTGCGAGGAGCTGCTCTCCCCGGCGACCGCCGAGATGATCGCCAAGGAGACCGGCGCGCAGGTGCTGATGCTGAACGCGGCCCACAACGTCAGCAAGGAGGACTTCACCAAGGGGACCACCTTCCTAGCCCTCATGAGGGAGAATCTGGCCAACCTGAGGAAGGGGCTCGAGTGTAAGTGACGCCCATTCGGGTCGCCAAGGGGAGAACGGGGTAAAAAAAAGGCAGCAGGCCGCGAAAAAAATTCGGAATTCGCTTGTGATAACGAAGTTTTGCAGGATTTCTTCGAACGTTCGAATTATTAGAAAAAGGGGGAGTGGCACCACACGGAGCCACTCCCCCTTTTTATCGCCTACTTTCGGTCCTTATTTTCACGAGCCGAGGCGGGCCATGACCTGCTTCATCTCGTTCCACACGCCGCGCTTGAGCCCCTCGTCGGCCACCAGCTCTTCGGGATGAAGGGTGGCCATCAGCGGCACCCCGCCCAGGCTCCGGAAGCGCCCGCGCAGGGATTCCAGGGAATTTCCGGATTTCATCATGAGCTGGGCCGCCTCTTCTCCGAGGACGACGATACATTCCGCGGATGCGGCGGAGAGCCTGGCGAGCAGGGCGGAACGCAGCTCGTCGCCGGCATCCCCCCTCGGGTAGCTCAACAGCAGCACCTGGTCCTGGGGAATCCCCATCGCGCCCACTATCTTCGCCAGCAGGGACCCCGCCTCCCCGGCGAAACCATCACCGGCCATCACCAACACCAGCCGCGACTTCGGCGGCCCCTCGGCCTTGATCGGGATGGCACCCTCGACGGGTGCCGGAGCCGTTGCCGAAGCCGAAGCCGCTGCGGAAGCACGCTCATCCCCGGCGCACACCCCCTCGGGGGCCCTTGCTGCCGGGCCGGCGGACGCAGCGGTGGAGACGCCGGGGGAAGGTTCCGGCGTTACCGGACGCGCCACGGCCAGGGGAGCGGTAACGGAGGCCTCCCCGTAGGGGATCTCATCCATCCCGCTCTCCGCCAGGTCCTCGAGATACCTCTTCAGCGAGGCTACCAGGGACTCCTGTTCCGACATTTCATGCATCCGCTTACCCTCAAACAAGTTAGTCGATTAGAGCCTTTACTTTTGCTCATCCATTAACTATCCTCAACTACATGTTCCCACTTCTTGCCGCAGCACTGCTGCTCGTTTTGGCCCTACCCCACGATGCCTTCGCCTGGGGGGCCGGAATCCATCTTCAGCTGGGGATGAACGTCCTCTCCCATCTCGAGACGCTGGAGCCTTCGGTGGCCGCCATCATCGGCAACCATCCCTTCGACTTTCTCTACGGCACCATCGCCGCCGACATCACCATCGGAAAAAAGTTCACCCACTACCTGCAGCACTGCCATCGCTGGCGGATGGGGCACAAGGTGCTCGACAAGGCCGCAGACGGTGCCGAGCAGGCCTGCGCCTACGGCTACCTGAGTCACCTGGCGGCCGACTGCATCTCCCACAATTACTACGTCCCGTACAAGGTGATGAGGAGCTTCTCGTCGCTCACCCTGAAGCACGCCTACTGGGAGATGCGGTTCGAGAACTACGTAGAGAAGGAGATCTGGGACACCGGGAAGAAGGTGGCAGCCGAGCACTTCAGCAAAAACGACCAATTGCTCCGCAAGGTCCTATCGGACACCATCTTTTCCTTCGCAACCAACAAGAGGATCTTCAACTCCATCCTGCTGGTGAGCCGGCTGGAGAAGTGGCAGAGCCTGCTGCAGACGCTTTCCGACTCCTCACGCTACGCCCTCGACGAAGAGGACCGCGAGGAGTACATGCAGCTCGCCCAGGAGGCGGTCTTCGACTTCCTGAACAACGGCGAGAATTCCCGCTACTTCAAAGCCGACCCGACCGGTGAGAAGGCGCTGGCCGCGGCGGAGGCGGTGCGTAAGAACCTAAGGCTCCTCTATCGGAGCGGGAAGATCACCAAGGACCAGGCCTACGCCGAGCTTGGCGAGATCAAGACCAAACTCAAGGACGCCATCTGCCAGCCGGAGCTTTTGCTGGAGATACTGTCGAAATAACCCTCCCCCCCCCAAGACATCACGGATCAACTCCTGATGGAACGGATAAAGGCGGATCTACCTGGTAAGCAAAGAGATTTTCATCGCTCAAAGGGATTTAAGCCTTATCCGCGTCAATCCGTTCGATCCGCGTCCTCCGCGTTCTATTGCTTTTGTCCCTTCCCTCTTTTTAGTGCCAGCACCCGGTCGAGAATGACTCCCGCCAGCTGATCCTTAGCCATCTTCGGCAGCTCCTCAACCTTCCCGTCCCTGGAGAGGATCTTCACGATGTTGGTGTCGACGTTGAATCCCGCCCCTTCCAGGGAGACATCGTTGGCAACCACCATGTCCAGGTTCTTCGCGTTAAGCTTGGCGGTGGCGTTGGCCACCAGGTCGGCGGTCTCGGCCGCGAATCCTACCAGGATCCGTCCTTCCTTGCGCCCCCCTACCTCGGCGAGGATGTCGGGGTTCTTCTCCAGGTCGATGGAGAGGGACTCGGCCACCTTTTTCATCTTGGTACCCGCCCGCCGCTTGGGACGGTAGTCGGCGACGGCGGCCGCCTTGATCACCACGTCACAGCCGTCGAGCTCGGCCAGTACCGCGTCCCGCATCTCCCGCGCGCTCTCCACGCGCAGCACCTTCACCCCCCAGGGATCGGCAATGGCGGTGGGACCGCTCACCAAGGTGACCGCGGCGCCACGCAGGCGGGCCTGACGGGCAATGGCGTAACCCATCTTTCCCGACGAATGGTTGCTGATGTAACGCACCGGGTCGATCTCCTCGAGGGTGGGGCCGGCGGTGACCAGGATCCGCTCCCCGGCCAGGTCCTTCGGGGTCAGTGCGGCAACCGCCTCCTCGAGGATGATGGCGGGATCCTGCAGCTTCCCCTCCCCTTCGTACCCGCAGGCGAGCATGCCGCAGGCGGGGGGGACGAAGAGGTAGCCGTGCTCCTTCAGACGCCGTTCGTTCTCGCGGTAGATGGGGTTCTGGTACATGTTGACGTTCATGGCCGGGGCGATCAGCACAGGGGCCTTGGTGGCCATCACCGTGGTGGTCAGCAGGTCGTCGGCGATGCCGCCGGCCACCTTGCCGATGAAGTTGGCGGTGGCCGGGGCGATCACGAAGAGGTCGGCCCGCTCGCCAAGCGAGATGTGGCCGATCTCCTGCTCGGAGATCAGGTTGAAGAGCTCCAGGTGGACCGGATTTCCCGAAAGGGTCTGGAAGGTGAGCGGCGTGACAAACTCGGTGGCAGCACGCGTCATCACCACGTGGACGGTGGCGCCCGCTTTGGTCAAAACTCTCAGCAGTTCGACTGCCTTGTAAACGGCGATCCCCCCGGTGACACCGAGGATGATCACTTTCCCTTGCAGCATCGGCTCCCCCCTACAGGTACGGGTTGGACTTCTTTTCGCGCCCGATGGTGGTGGAGGGGCCATGGCCGGGCCAAACCACGGTCTGCTCGGGAAGCGGCATCAGCTTTTCGGTGATGGAGGCGATCAACTGCTCGTGGGAGCCGCCGGGAAGGTCGGTACGCCCGACGGAATCGGCGAAGAGGGTATCGCCGGTGATGACCACCTGCTCGTTGCGGAGATAGAGACAGCAGCCGCCCTGGGTATGTCCGGGAGTATGGAGCACCTCGATGGTGCGCTTGCCGAACTCGAGCGTCATGCCGTCGGTCAGGTAGCGGTCGGGGGCCGGCGAATCGACCACGTCGAGGCCGTAACCCTTCGCGCTGCTGCGGGCGCGGGAGAGAAGCGCCAGGTCATTCTCGTGGACCAAAAGCTCCGCCCCGGTCCGATCCTTCACGTCGCGGTTGCAGCCGACGTGGTCGAAGTGGGCATGGGTGTTGACGATGTACTTGATGTTGAGGCCAAAGCGCCCCACGGCGGCGAGGATCTTGTCGCAATCGGCACCGGGATCGACGATCACCCCTTCGTTGCTCCCTCTGTCACCCAGGATGAAACAGTTAACCCCGAGCGGGCCAACCACTATTCTCTCTATCAGCATGGCATCTCCTTGGAAAATATAGATAACAGTACTGCATAGTCAAAACGATCCCCTCTGGCCCCCATTTCTCTCCGACCGCGTGGGCATTGGGTGCCCACCGTGCCATTTCCACCCGGCGTACCAGGGGGACGGGGAAGGAAAGGGGCTAAAAGAGATCGAGGTTCTCGTTCTTTAACGCCTCGAAGGGGTTGTTGGTGAAGGACTTGCGTCCATCCTTTTGCTGGCGCTGGGCGTCAGGCTTGAGCGGGGGCGCGGCCACCCGCTCGGGGACCAGCTCGGCCGGATCGAGGAAATCCTCGGCCTGCGGCTCCTCGACCCGCATGGCGTTGTCCTTGAAGAAGTAGCGGTCGTACAGACGGTGGTACGACGTCCAGCGGGAGGGATTGTCCGGCTCCTTGCGGATGTGGGTCCTGATCCCGTTGATCTTGGAATCGAGATCGTCCAGGTAGTTGAGGATGGTCGCCTCGACGGTCTTGGGACGCTTCGGGGAGCCGTACTCGTACTGCCCGTGATGGGAAAGGATCATGTGCTTTATGAGCATCCCGAGCTCGACCGGGAAGCCGGGAAGCGTGGCGATCCGCTCCTGGATCATCTCCACGCCGATGGTGATGTGGCCGATCAGCTTCCCCTCGTCGGTATAGTCGAAGGAGCGCAGATAGGTCATCTCCCGCACCTTCCCGATATCGTGCAGCAGGGCGCCGGCCACCAGCAGGTCGCGGTTCAACCCCTGGTACAGCGGCACGATGGCGTCCACCAGCTTGGCCACCGACAGCGAGTGCTCGAGGAGCCCGCCGAGGTAGACGTGGTGCATGCCCTTGGCGGCGGGAGCCACCCGGTACTGGGCCATCACCTCGGGATCCGAGAAGAAGGCGTTCATCAGCCGGGCGATATCGGGATCCCTGATGGTGGCCAAGAGCTGCCGCAGCTCGGCCACCATCTCGTTTATGTCCCGGTCGGTCTCGGGAAGGAAATCGGCCAGCTCGACCTGGGATTCGGGGACCAGGGTCAGCTCGGAGATGATGAGCTGCATCTTCCCGAGGTAGACGCTCGCCTTACCCCGCACGGCGAGGAAATCGTTGCGGTCGAAGAGGGTGGCGACCTCGTCGGCGTTGTCCCAGATCTTGGCGTCCATTTCGCCGCTCCTGTCCATCAGTTTGAGGGTCAGATACGGCTTGCCGTTTTTGGCCATGGCCATGATCTTATCCTTGACCAGGAAGACCGCCTCGACCTGGTCCCGGTCCTTGATGTCCGCAACGCATATCTTTTTCACAAGCTACTCCTTGTTGGTATCGGTTTGAGTCTCTACCCTACCCCTGCCCCTGCTCCTGCCGGTTCCTCAGCGCGATGGCATCGGCCACCCGGATGCCGTCCAGCGCGGCACTCATGATCCCCCCCGCGTAACCGGCACCCTCGCCGGTCGGGTAGAGGCCGGGATGGCTGACCGACTGGAAATCGCTGCCGCGCGGGATCCTGACCGGCGCGGAGGTCCTCGTCTCCACCCCGGTGAGGGTCGCCTCCCCCGTGATGAACCCGCGCATCTTCCGGTCGAAGGAGACGATCCCCTCCCGGAGGGTGGTTACCACCGGCCCGGGGAGAAGCCGCGCCAGATCGTATTCTACCACGCCGGGGCGGTAGCTGGAGGCGAGCTTCCCCTTCCCCTTCTTGAGAAAGGAGAGGAGGCTCTCCGCCGGCGCCAGGTACCCTCCCCCGCCGGCCCGGTAGGCCCGCTGCTCGAGCATCCTCTGGAACTCGATGCCGGCCAGCGGCGAGCCGCTTTCGAAATCGCGGGGCCCGACGGTCGCCACCAGGGCGCTGTTGGCCCAGGGGGAATTGCGCCGGTAGCCGCTCATGCCGTTCACCACCACCCCGCCGCTCTCGGAGGCGGCGGCCACCACCACGCCGCCCGGGCACATGCAGAAAGAATAGGCCGATCGCCCGCTCGCCTCGTTGTTGTAGGCCAGGGCGTACTCGGCCGGAGGGAGGCTCGGGGGGGCCTTCGATCCGTACTGGATGGCATCGATGAGCGCCTGGGGGTGCTCGACCCGAAGCCCCACCGCGAACGGCTTCGCCTCCACGGCCACCCCGCGCTCGTACAGCATCGCGTAGGTGTCGCGGGCGCTATGCCCGGGTGCGAGCACCAGGGCACGGCAGGGAAGTTCGTACTCCCCGTTGACCTCGATCGCCGCGAGGTTCCCGTCCCGCAGGATGAGGTCGCTGAACCTGGTGTCGAAGAGGACCTGGAAACCCGCGCTAAGGAGGCTTTCCCGGATCCCCTTCACCACCGTCCGCAGGCGGTCGGTCCCGATGTGGGGCTTCGCCTGGTAGAGGATCTCGGGGGGCGCCCCGAACTCGGCCAGCTTGGCGAGCACCCAGCCGCAGTTGGGGTCCTTCACCCTGGTGGTCAGTTTCCCGTCCGAAAACGTTCCCGCCCCCCCCTCGCCGAACTGCACGTTGCTCTCGGGAAGGAGGGTCCCCTCGCGCCAGAAGCGGGCCACGTCGCGGTTACGCCGGTCGACGTCCCGCCCCCGTTCCACGATGGTGGCGCTGAGTCCGTACTCGGCAAGCCGCAGGGCGGCGAAGAGGCCGGCCGGCCCCATGCCGACGACGATCAGCCCCGGGACCGGGGAAAGCTTTGGAAAGCTAACCGGGGCGACGGGTTCCACCCGCGAGAGATCCCCTCCCGGGACAAGCCGGGCTTCGTCCCGCAGGGAGAACTCCACCGTGTGGACCAGCTTGATGGCCCCCTTCTTCCGGGCATCGATCCCCTTTCTCACCAGGGAAAAGGAGACGATCTCGGAGTCGGGGATGCCGAGCTTTCTGGCCAATAGCGGGCGGAGCGCGGACTCCGGATCGCCGGGGTTCAGGGTAAGGTTACGCAGCAGAAATGGCATCGGGATCAGGCCGCGCTGGCGCGCGCCTTTCTCTCCAACAGCTGCTCGATGATGATCACGATGTCGAGTGGAGGGGTCGATTTGGGGATGTGCACCTTGGCGCCCATCTCGGGGACGGTATGCTCATGAGGAGCACCCTTGAACATCGAGGTGAGAAGCACGATGATCGGGTCACGGTCGCCGGCCTGCCGGGCGATCTCCAGGCAGGTGCTGACCCCGCCCATGTTCGGCATCACCAGGTCGGAGACGACCACGTCCGGGTGTTCCTGGAGGTAGGCCTTCACCCCCTGGATGCCGTCGGAGGCGGTCACCACCGTGAAGCCGGCCCCCGAGAAGGCGTCGGAAAGCACCTTCAGGAAGAAGCTGTCGTCATCGATGAGGAGAATCTTTGCCCCGGCGGCTGCCATTTCGACCTCTGAGTCTTGGTGGAATGGGCCATAATACAAAAATGCCGGCCAAATTGGAAGGGGAAACCGCCCCTACTTGGCCGCCAGCGGGAGCCTGACCAGGAAAGTGGTGCCGCTGCCGTCGGTCTTCTCCACCTCGATCTTCCCTTTGTAGGTCTTGACGATCCTCAGCACCACCGAGAGCCCGAGGCCGGTGCCGCGCGCGTTGGTGGTGAAGAAGGGGTCGAAGATGTTGGGGAGGTTTTCGGGAGGGATGCCGGGACCGGTGTCGGAGACCTTGAGGTTGATGTACTCCTCGTCCTGGTCGAGTTGCACCCCGAGGGTCCCCTGCTCGCTCATGGCGTGGATGGAGTTCAGAAAGAGGTTGGTGAAGATCTGCTCGATCTCCATCGGGTCGGCCTTGATGGCGGGAGGGATGTTCCGGAAGTCGGTGACCACCTGGATCTTCTTCTGCCTGAGCTGGGGGGTGAAGGCCTCGAGGAGATCCTCCAGCACCCGGTCCACGTGCACCTCGCTGATCTCGAACTTGGGCCGCTTGGAGGCGTCGAGGAGCTTACCGAGGATGCCGTCGATCCGGTCCACCTCCTTGAGGATCTTGTCGCAGTAGTCCTGGTGCTCGTTCTCGTCGAGCCCACCCTTGATGAGCTGCACGAAGAGCGCTATCGAGTTGAGCGGGTTCCTGATCTCGTGTGCCATCCCGGCGGAGAGGTAGCCTAAGGTGGCGAGCTTCTCGGACTGGACGATCTCGGCCTGGGCACGGGTCAGCGCCTCGCTCTTCTCCTGGACCCTCGCCTCGAGCTCCCGGTTCCAGTCGGCGATCTCGGCCAACAGCCGCTCGCGCTCGAGAAGCAGCGCCCGGTTCTGCAGCTCGACCGCCCGGAGCTTCAAGACGCTCTCGATGCGGTCCACCATGTCCTGGTTGTTGAACGGCTTGAGGATGTAGTCGGAGGCCCCCGCCTTCATGAGCTCGACGGCGATCTCCTCGCTCCCCTTGCCGGTGAACATGATGACGTAGGTCTCGGGGAAGCGCCGCCGGATCTCCTTGAGGGCGGTGAGCCCGTCCATGTTGGGCATCATGTAGTCCAAAAGGACCAGCTCGGGGGGATGCTCCTCGATGATCTTGAAAGCCTCGCCGGCGCTCAGTGCGGTAAAGACCTGGAAGCCGCGGTTCTTGAGGATGATGGCGGTCAGGTCCAGGATGATCTTCTCATCGTCGACGATGAGGACGGTGCCGCGGTACTGTTTCACGGTGTCAGTCATGGTGCTCTCTTTCGGGATCGGTCAAAAAAAAAGGGACAGCGAAAACGCTGCCCCCGGGTTCGCGGCGCTTCGTGCTACGGGAGTCTGACGGTCACCACCGGGCAGAGGGCCTTTCTCACTACGCGCTCTGCGGTGCTCCCGAAGAGGAGGTGGTCGATGCCGCTTCTCCCCTGGGTACCCAGCACGATGAAGGAGACCTGCTCGCTCTCGGCCCGTTTCAGGATCTCTTCGAAAGGGATCCCGGTGACGATCGAGCAGTCGTAGTCGGCGAACTCCTTGACGTGGGTGCTGCAGAAACGCTCCATCATCTGCTGGGCCCCATCCTCGATCTCCTTCTCGAGGTTCTCGAAGGAAACGTGCGGGACGTAGAATCCCCGGAGATCGACCGGTTCGTTGATCACGTGAAGGATCAGCAGACGGCTGTTGAACTTCTGGGCTAGGGCTAGGGCATACTCGAAGGCGTGCTCGGAGCTCTCGGAAAAGTCGGTGGCGAAAAGAATCTTGTCGAACGTTCGCATGCTGCCCCCCTGCAATTTAATTCAGTGACTGGTCTCCTTGAAGATCTTTTTGAGGATCGACTTCAGTTCGTCGATCTTGACCGGCTTGTTGATGTACTCGAAGGCTCCCAGGTTCATGGCCTCTATGTACGATTCTACCCCGCCGTAGGCCGTGATCATGATCACGTTACTCTTGGGGTAGCAGCGGTTGAGCTCCTTGAGGAAGGTGATCCCGTTCATCTCGGGCATGTTGATGTCGGTGACGATCAGGTTTACTTCCTGTTCTCTCAGGTAGTTGAGCGCTTCGAAACCGTTGGCGACGCTGTCGACTAGGAACCCTTCCTTGGCCAAAAGGCGGGAAAGGCCGATCCGTGCATTCTCCTCATCGTCGACCACCAGTATTCGTTTCGGCTGCTTTGGCAAAGTCAGGCTCCGGGTAAGTTTTTGAAAAGACGTACTGATTCTAACATCGTGCTCCCCGGTGTCAAGCGGTGCCGCGCGGGCCTGCGGCGATCCCGTTTCCCGGTCTCATCGCCGTCGGGATAACGGCGGCGATGGCCGGTATCGAGGGAATCGCCCCCCGGCAAAATCGCCCGTCGGCCTCCCCGTCAGGGCCCCTTCAGTTCCACGTGAACGGGCTTGCCCGCCTCTCCGAGCTTTAGATGGCGCCCGTTGTATTCGGCATCCACCGCCCCGCCGTCACCGAGATCGATCACGAACGACCGGGTCCCCTTCCACTCGATCACGTCGCCCGCCTTCAGGTCGTAGCGCTGCGAGATGCTGTCGTCGATGGTGATGGCCAGCCAGCTGTCCCGGTTGAACCTGAGCCGCAGCACGATCCCTCCCGGCTGCTTCTGGACGGGCGGAGGGGCTGCGGCGGGAGCGGGAGCGGGAGCCGGGGCCGGCACCGGGGTGGTGGCGGGCGCCGGTGCGGCGGGAGCCGCCGGGGGCGTAGCCTGTGCTGAACTGTGCGGGGAAAGGACCGCAGGGTTCTGCGGCTGGGGTGCCGGCGCCGGCTGGGGTGCGGCCGGCGGCGGAGCGGCCGGTTTGACGGCGGGGCGCGGCGGACGTTCGTCCGATTCGCCGAAGAAGATGGCTGCCATGATGACCAGCACCAGCAGGAAGCCGGGGACCACCCAGCGGCCGGGTCCTCCCACCACCTTCCCCTTCTCGACCTGCGGGGCGCGGGGGACACCCGTCTCCGCCTGCGGGCGGGGAGCGGCCTGCTGCAGCGACTGCTCGTAACGGGCCACCACCTCGTCGCCGGAGAGGGAGAGGAAATCCGCGTACAGCCTCAGAAACCCCTTGATGTAGGCCGCCGACGGGAGTTTCTGGAATTCACCCTGCTCCATGGCGATCAGGTAGTTCTTCCCGATCTTGGTGACCCGGGAGGCCTCGTCGAGCTCGAGGCCCCGCGAGATGCGGACGCTTTTCAGGTATTCCCCGAGCGGGACGGCACCCCCTGCTTCTGCCTCTGGTTCAGCCACGTTGCCTCACTTCAGCATGTCCAGGTACTCCCTGGAGAGCTGCCCGTTTTCGGAATCAGGAGCGAGCTTGACCACCTCGCGAAAGGCCTCGCGGGCCTGCCGCGACTCGTTCTGTTTCATATACGCCAGCCCGAGGTGGTAGTAGGCGGCGGCGTACGAGGAGTTGAGCGAAACGGCCTTCTTGTACTGCTCGATGGCGAGCTCGGTCCGGTTGAGGGCGAAATAGACCCGTCCGAGGTTGAGCCTGGCCCTTGGGTCGGCGGGGTTCTTGCTGACCGACCCGCGCAGCTCGGCCAGGGCCTGGTCGTAATCCCCCTTGCCGAAATAGGCGAGACCGAGGTTGATGGCGGCGCTCCCCTGGTCGGCGTAGAAGATATCATCCTGGACCTGCTTGAACTGCGCGATGGCGGCGTCCCAGCGCTTCATCTCCAGGTAGTCGACCCCGAGGTTGTTGCGCGCCTCGGAGTAGTTCTCCTTGAGCTTGAGGGCCCTCAGGTACTTCTTTTCGGCCAGTTCGAAGAGCCCCTTCCGGAAGTAGGCCAGCCCGAGGAGGTTGAGGAGCTCGGGGTCCTTGGCGCTGATCTTCTCGGCCTCGGTGAACTCCTGCAAGGCCCCGGTGAAGTTGTTCTCGGCGTAGAAGGACTGCCCCATCTGGTAATGGTAGAGGTAGGTGTTCTTCTCCGCCTTGCTCATGGCGCAACCAGAGGCAAGAAGCAGCGGAACGATCAGCACGACAAGGAACCAACGGGACATACGCCTCACCTGGCTATTCGGGGTCTGGTACCGGGGAAAATTAACAGATTAAGAAGATCTTGTCAATGAAGGGACATCCCTCCATCCCCCGCCTAGAGCTCGTTCACCCCTTCGAAGTGGGTCATCTGCTTGAAGGTCCGGTAGCGGGCCTCGATCTCCGGGTAGGTGAGCGACTTCAAGCGGTCGAGGCTGAAGGCCTCCACGTTGAACGACGCCATCACCGAGCCGAAGATGACCGCCTGGCGGACCCCGTCCTCGGTGAGGTTGCCGGTGTTGGCGAGGTACCCCATGAAGCCGCCGGCGAAGGTGTCGCCAGCGCCGGTGGGATCGAAGACCTCCTCAAGCGGATAGGCGGGAGCGGCGAACAGCGAGTGGCCGTTGAACATGAGCACCCCGTACTCGCCGCGCTTGACGATCAGGTTCTTGACCCCCATGGCGATGATGGTGCGGGCGGCGCGGATCAGGTTGGACTCGCCGGAGAGCTGGCGGGCCTCCCCTTCGTTGATGATGAGAAAGTCTACCTTCCTGATCACCTCCTTCAAGGCCTCGGGCTTGGAGGAGATCCAGAAATTCATGGTGTCGCAGGCGACCACCTTCGGCTTTTTCACTTGGTTCAGGACCTCCATCTGCAGCTCGGGGTCGATGTTGGCGAGGATCAGGTACTCGGCGTCGGCGTAGGCGGCCGGGATCACCGGGCGGAAGGTCTCGAAGACGTTGAGATGGGTCTCCAGGGTCTGGGCCTCGTTGAGGTCGTAGCCGTAGCGCCCCTTCCAGTGGAAGGTCTCGCCCGGGACCCGGGAGAGGCCGGTCAGGTCGATGTTGCGGGAGGCGAGGAACTTGGTGTGCTCCTCCGGGAAGTCCTCGCCGACCACCGCCACCAGGTTCACGTCGGTGAAGAAGCTCGCGGAGGTGGAGAAGTAGGTGGCCGAGCCACCGAGGACCCGCTCGCGCTTGCCGAAGGGGGTCTCGACCGAGTCGAGTGCGACGGATCCGACGACCAAAATGCTCATGAAATACCTCCTGAAAGTGGTTAAAGTGTCGAGTCGGGCAATCAGAGATACTTGCCGATGATCAGCTCCAGGTTCTCCCGGGTCTCCACCGGGATCACCGAGGTGTCGCTGATGATGGCGTACTTGAGGGCATCGGCGCAGGCGCAGCTCCTCGCGCCGGAGATCTTCTGCACGGCGCAGCGGATGATCTTCTTGGCCATGGCCACGTTGGACTTGATGATGGCGATGATGGCCTCCACCGAGACGTCGTCGTGGGCCTCGTGCCAGCAGTCGTAGTCGGTGGAGAGCGCGATGACCCCGTAGCAGAGTTCGGCCTCGCGGGCAAGCTTCGCCTCGGTCAGGTTGGTCATCCCGATGATGGATGCCCCGAAGGAGCGGTAGAGGTGGGATTCGGCCCGGGTGGAGAAGGCGGGCCCTTCCATGCAGACGTAGCAGCCGCCCCGGTGCACGGTGGCGCCCGCCTCGTTGGCGGCGTCGAAGAGGAGGGAGGAGAGATGCTGGCAGACCGGGTCGGCGAACTGAACGTGGCCGACCACTCCGTTGCCGAAGAAGGTGTCCTTCCTGAAGCCGCGGGTGCGGTCGATGAACTGGTCGGGGACGACGATGTGGCCGGGGGCGATCTCCTCGCGGAGGCTCCCTACCGCGGAGACCGAGATGATGCGGGTGACGCCGAGCTTCTTCATCCCGTAGACGTTGGCCCGGTAGTTGACCTCGCTGGGGGTGAAGCGGTGCCCCTTGCCGTGGCGCGGCAAGAAGACCATGCGGACCCCGTCCAGCTTCCCGGTGATGTAGTCGTCGCTGGGGCGCCCGAAGGGGGTGTCGACGTTGACCTGGTCGACCTCGGTCATCCCCTCCATCTCGTAAAGCCCGCTGCCGCCGATTACTCCGATTACCTCCTCAGTCATCACACCCTCCTCGCCATGCAATTATAAATAGATCGGTCTGTGGTTACTGCTCCTTGAGCTTTTCGTCAAGCCTCCCCTTGAGCTGCCCGCAGGCGGCCGAGATCTCCCCTCCCCGGCTGGAGCGGGTGATCACGGTGACGTGCTTGTCCAAAAGGAACTTGTGGAAGCGGTCGATCGACTCCTGGGTCGGGGTCTTGAAGGACGCCCCCTCGTGCTCGTTGAAGGGGATCAGGTTCACCTTGGAGGGGAAATGGCTGATCAGCTTGACGAGCCTTTTGGCGTCCTCCAGGGAGTCGTTCAGATCGCGGATCATCACGTATTCCACGGTGATCCAGCGCCGAGAGGGGAGCGGGAACGCCTTGCAGGCGGCCAAGAGCTCCTTCAGCGGGTAGCGCCGGTCGATCGGCATGATCTGCGAGCGGACCTCGTCGGTGGTGGCGTTCAGGGAGACCGCCAGGTTGACGATGCACGCCCGCCCGAGCTCCGCCATCTCGGGAACCAGGCCGCAGGTGGAGACGGTGACCTTGCGGTTGGAAAACTGGAAGCCGTCCGGATCGGTGAGGATCTTGACGGCCGGGACCACCGCGGAGAGGTTGGCCAGAGGCTCCCCCATCCCCATGAAGACGATGTTCCTGACCGGCTCCTCCCGCTTCACGGCGCAGACCTGGTTGACGATCTCGGCGGTGGTGAGGTTGCGGGTGACCCCGAAGGTCCCGGTCAGGCAGAAGGCGCACCCCATGGCGCAGCCGACCTGGCTGGAGATGCAGAGGGTGTTACGACCCTCGTCGGGGATCAGCACGCTCTCCACGGCGTTGCCGTCGGCAAGCCGGAAGAGGTACTTCCTGGTGCCGTCCTCGGCCGCCTCCACCACCTCGGGGACCAGGTTGGAGATTACCGCCTTCTCCGCGAGCAAGGCCCGGAACTCCTTGGAGACGTTGGTCATCTCGTCGAAGCTCGTGGCGTCCATCTGGTAGAGCCACTTGAAGATCTGCTTGGCGCGGAAGCGTTCCTTGCCGAGCCCGGCGATGTACTGCTCGAGACCCTCGAGGGTCAGGTTCTTTAGGTCGGTCTTTTCCATGCGTCCATATAAAAAAGGCCCTTCGCGACGAAGGGCCCTTTTTGAGTCGTACCTTTGCGTCTTAGACCAGTTCGAGCTGGTTGAAGAAGTAAGGGATCTCGAAAGCGGCGGTTTCCGGGGCGTCGGAGCCGTGAACGGTGTTTTCCTCGATGCTCACGCCGAGAACCTTACGGATGGTGCCGTCGGCGGCGTTGGCCGGGTTGGTGGCGCCCATGAGGGTCCTCCAGTCGGCGATGGCGTTCTCTTTTTCGAGCACCAGGGCGATCACCGGGCCGCGGGACATGAAGGCGCAGAGGTCGCCGAAGAACGGGCGCTCTTTGTGGACATAGTAGAAGCCTTCGGCCTGGCACTTGGAGAGACGGATCTTCTTCATGCCGACGATCTTGAAGCCGCCAGCCTCGATCATCTCGATAACCTTGCCGGTTACGTTCCTCTCGACGGCATCGGGCTTGATGATAGCAAAAGTTCTTTCCATGACTTCCTCCCTCATTATATTGGTAGACCCCTTCAAATACCATTCCCGATCAAGTTTTGTCAAGGCAAATGCAGGGGTTGCGGGTACAAAAAAAGCCCACAGAATCTCTGTGGGCTTTCGGAAACAGGGCGGGCCCTGTTCCCAATTACTTCTTCTCAGCCGGGGCAGCCGGGGCAGCCGGAGCAGCCGGAGCAGCTTTAGCGGAAGAAGCCTGACCCTGAGCGGGAGCAGCCGGAGCGGCCGGAGCAGCCGGAGCAGCCTGCTCAGCAGCCGGAGCCGGAGCCTCTTCTTTCTTCTTGCAGCCAGCAGCAAAGGCGAGGGCCAGAGCCAGGCAAAGAGCCAAAGAGATCACTTTTTTCATTGACGATATCACCTCTTTTCTTTTTAGATTTACCATTACTGCGCAAAGCGCCTGGTTTTTCAGGTCACAACAAAGGCCGAATATACTAGCATTCCGATAAAAGTCAACACTTTTTAAAGCGTAAAAATCAATATTTTCCCTTGACCTTTAACTTTTCGCCTGAAAAAGAGTGGTTACCTCCCCCCCCCTCTTCATGTGGGGTGGTGAAACGGCCGCGTTCCCCGCCAGTCGGGCCCGCACGCCCTTTCAGGAGGGGCCGGCGGGGGTACGGGTGCATGTAAACTATCTCATGAACTTTTTACCGCCTACTAGCAAGTAAGCTATCTATTTTCACACCAAACCCTTGTCTTCGGGCGTCAAATATATTACTTTAGCCCAATTAATCCACATGCAAACGCTAGCTACCCGAGGGGGAATCCACGTGAACGAAACGCTTAACCCGGAAGAGAGGAAATTTCTGCTGGAAATGGCTCGCGAGGCAATTACCGTGGCGGTACGCAATGGCAAGGCCGTGACCAAGGAGGTCACCACCCCTTCCCTGCTGGAGCAAAAGGGCTGCTTTGTAACCATCAAAACCCGGGGGGCCCTCAGGGGGTGCATAGGAAACCTGACCTCCGACAAGCCCCTGTACCAGCTCGTCCAGCAGATGGCGGTCTCCGCGGCCATCCGCGACCCGCGCTTTTACCCGATGAAGGAAGAGGACCTGGCGGATTTCCAGCTGGAGATTTCGGTCCTCTCCCCGATGACCAAGGTATCCTCGCCCGAGGAGATCGAGGTCGGCGTGCACGGGCTTTACCTGGAAAAGAATTTTGCCCGCGGGGTGCTTCTCCCCCAGGTCCCGGTCGAGCAGGGGTGGAACCGGGAGACCTTTCTGAACCAGACCGCACTCAAGGCAGGCTTAAAGCGCGACGACTGGCAGGAAGGGGCCGACCTCTACGTCTTCACCGCGGAGGTCTTCGGGGAGTCGGAAACAGTCTAGGCTGTCGGACCTGTCGGACGAAGGAAAAAAAAGGGGGCGCTTTCGCGCCCCCTTCTTTTTTCCCGGTGAGGGGAATGCTTACATCTTGCGACCACCTTCGGCAGCCCACTTCTCGAGCATGTCGGTGGTGACGGACTTCGGACGCTCGATGGCGTAGCCGAGGCCGCGGTCCCAAGTGATGTTGGCCATGCAGCCCAGAGCGCGGCCAACGCCGAAGAGGACGGTGTAGAAGTCCCACTCCTTGAGACCGTAGTACCACTGGATGACGCCGGACTGTGCGTCGACGTTCGGCCAGGGGTTCTTGGTCTTGCCGTGCTCGGTGAGGACGCCCGGGGCGGTCTCGAAAATCATGGCGACCAGCTTGAACAGCGGATCGTCCTTGAGGCCCGGGGTCTTGAGGCAGAACTCACGCTGAGCGGTGTAGCGCGGGTCGGTCTTACGGAGAACGGCGTGGCCGTAACCCGGAACAACCTGACCGGCGTTGAGGGTATCCCAGAGAGCCTTGGTGACGTTCTCTTTGGTCGGCTCGGCGCCGTTGAGCTTCTTCTGGAACTCCATGATCCAGCCGAGAACTTCCTGGTTGGCAAGGCCGTGCAGCGGGCCGGCCAAGCCGTTGAGGCCTGCGGAGTATGCGTAGTACGGGTCGGAAAGAGCCGAGTGCACCAGGTGGGTGGTGTGGGCGGACACGTTGCCGGACTCGTGGTCGGAGTGGAGGATGAAGTACATCCTGGCCACGTCCTTGTACTGCTCGCTCTGGCCGATCATGTGGGCGAAGTTGGCGCCCATGTCGAGGGTCGGATCGATGGCGATCTGCTTGTCGCCACGGTATTTCAGGTTGTAGATGAAGGCGGCCAGTACCGGGATACGGGCGACGATGTCGCTGGCATCCTCGTAGACGTACTCCCAAGCATCCATCTTGTTGAATTTACCGGAGTTGTAGAAGCCGGCGAACTTGGAGTCCTTCTGCATGGCGATGATACCGACGGAGAGCATCACCATCGGGTGGCTGTCCTTCGGAAGAGCGCGGACGGCCTGGTAGACGTACTCGGGTACCACCTGGCGGGTCTTGAACTCGGCCTCGACGGCGGCAACCTGGTCCGGGGTCGGAACTTCGCCGGTCAGCAGGAAGTACCAGAAGGACTCGACGGTCGGGTACTCGGAACCTTTGGCCTTCGGCAGAGCCTCGAAGGTCTCCGGAATGGTCTTGCCGCGGAAACGGATGCCTTCCTGCGGATCGAGATAGGAGATATCGGTCACCAGGCTGCGGATATCGCGGGCGCCGCCGATGCACTGGCCGATGTCAACCTTGTCGATGATAACGGAGCCGAACTCTTTGGTCAGGCGGGTGATACGGGGACGGTGGGCCTGGATCTTCTCAAACAGCTTCTCTTTTAATTGCGTCATGTGTCGGTTCTCCTTTTCTGTTGGGGTTGAGTGAACACTGATGAATTAAACTCTGGGAAACTTGCCACCCTTCTCGTCACCGTGCCGGTCGACCGCGCTCGGCCGGTTGCGCTGGGAAGTATACTGTATACAAAGAGTTTTCAAATGTATACCATTGCCTCGTTTTATTTTCAATACAAAAAAATTCGATTTAGACCGTTTTGACTACATTTTTCTCCCTGTTACAGAACCACCAACTCATCACTGGAAAAGGTCAACCGCTTAAGTCCGCTCTCCGTAAGGTAAAAGGTGTTTTCTATACCTACCGCCCCCTCCCCCGGATACACTACTTTGGGCTCGAAAGCGAAGGCCATTCCCGGCTCCAGACGTTCGCTGTCGAACCCCTTGGCGATGAACGGATACTCATCGATCTCGATCCCCACCCCGTGCCCGATAAAGGGCACCTGCGAGCCGGCGGTTCCCATGAAGTGGTCACCGTAACCGAGCGCTACCGCGAGCGAGAGGCACTCCCGGTAGATCTCCCCCCAGGTCGGCCGCTCCTCGGCCAGCACCATCATCCGCTGCTGGATCTTCAGCATGTCGTCGTACCCCTTCCTGAGCCGGTCGGAGAGCGGCCCGATCGAGAAGACGCGGGTCTGGTCGACCAGGTAGCCGTCGAAGCTTGCGGCGAGGTCGATGACCACCGGCTCGTTTTTACCGACCCGGTTGTAGCCCGCCCCATGGCCGAAGGCGGGGGTAAGCCCCATTCCCCCAAGCGGTGTGTTGGTGAAGGCCGGGGCGGCTGAGTCGGGGCCGGCCAGCACCTGTCCCATGCCGACCTCCCCGTTGAAGGCCCGCATCCTCACGTAGCCGTGGTGCCCCTCCACCCGGCAGACCCGCTCGAGCTCGGCGGCGAGCTCGACCTCGGTCATCCCCTCGCGCAGGTACTCCTTGGCCCGCCGGTACACCTTGTCCGCCTGGATGGCCGCATCCTGCATGATGTGGATCTCCTCGTGGCTTTTCACCATCCGGACCCGGCGCACGCACGGCGTCGCGTCGGCCAAGGTCGCCTGCGGGTAGAGGGCTTGAAATTTCTGGTAGAGAAGGACGGGGAGCACGTCGAGCTCCAGGCCGATTCGGGAAGGGACGGGATGCCCGAGCCGGGCCACCAGCGGCGGGAGATCTTTGGGCGAAGAAAAAGGGATTACCTGGGCCAGACCGCATTCCATGCGGGCCCGCAGGTAATCCCTTCGTACCAGGTAGACGGGGTCCCCGGCGGCGGGGACGTAGAGGATACCGGACTGGACGGTACCGGTGAAGTAGAAAAGGTCGGCGTTTTGCACCAGGAGACAGGCGTCGAGGCCGGTGGCGGCCATCTCGCGCTGCAGCATCCTGAAGCGGTATTCCAGTTCGTTCTTGGGCGTAAGCCTCATGCACATCCTCCCGTACCCTTCCTCATGAGCTCATTGAGAGGAAAGGAACAGGAAAGATAGCGCAGGACGCGGGGTTCGTCAACCGGCCCGCGCCGTCGCGGGTTCGTCAACAGGCCGGGGCCGCGGCGGGCTGCCCCTGGGGGGCATCCTCGTCGAGCTCAAGCTCACGGATGGCCATCTCCCGCAGCTTGAACTTCTGGATCTTCCCGCTGGCGGTCATCGGGTAGGAGTCGACGAAGCGGACGTACTTGGGGATCTTGTAATTGGCGATCTTGCCGCGGCAGAAATCCTTTACCTCCTCCTCGGTCATGGCGACCCCGCCCTTCAGGATGACGGCGGCCATCACCTGCTCGCCCCACTTGCGGTCGGGGACGCCGTAGACCTGGACGTCGGAGATCTTCGGGTGGGTGTAGAGGAACTCCTCGATCTCGCGGGGATAGATGTTCTCGCCACCGCGGATGATCATGTTCTTGATGCGGCCGGTGATCTTGCAGTAGCCGTTTTCGTCCATGACCGCCAGGTCGCCGGTGTGGAGCCAGCCGTCGGCGTCGATCGCCTTGGCGGTCTCCTCCGGCATCTTGTAGTACCCCTTCATGACCAGGTACCCCCTGGTGCAGAGCTCACCCTGCTTGCCGGGGGGAAGCTCGGCGCCGGTCTCGATGTCGACGATCTTCAGCTCGACGTTGGGGAGAACCCGGCCGACGGTCGATACCTTCAACTCCAGCGGGTCCTCGGTGCGGGTCTGGGTGATGACCGGCGAGGACTCCGTCTGGCCGTAGGCGATGGTGATCTCGGAGGCGTGCATGTCGCGGATCACCCGCCGCATGACCTCGATCGGGCAGTTGGAGCCGGCCATGATCCCGGTCCTGAGCGAGGTGAGGTCGAACTTGGAGAACTCGGGGTGCTCGAGCTCGGCGATGAACATGGTGGGGACCCCGTGCACCGCCGTGCAGCGCTCCTTCTCGATGGTCTGCAGCACCTTCAAAGGATCGAAGACCTCCACCGGGACCATCGCGGTGCCGTGGGTCACGCAGGCCATGACGCCGAGCACGCAGCCGAAGCAGTGGAAGAAGGGAACCGGGATGCAGAGGCGGTCGTTCTCGGTGAACTTCATGCACTCGCCGATGTTGAAGCCGTTATTTACCACGTTGTGGTGGGTCAGCATGACCCCCTTGGGGAACCCGGTGGTCCCCGAGGTGTACTGCATGTTGATCACCTCGTACGGGTTGAGCGTGGCCTCGACGGCGGCCAGCTCCTCGTCGCTCACCTGGGCTCCGAGCTCCACGATCTGCTGGAAGGGAATCATCCCGGCCGGGGCCCCGCCACCGAGGAAGACCACCCGCTTCAGGAAGGGAAGCCGCTCGCAGGAAAGCTCTCCCGGCGTACTTCCCGCCAGCTCGGGAACCACCGAGGCGAGGGTCTGGACGTAGTCGGTGTCCTTGAAGCTCTGCACCATGAAAAGGGTGGTGGAATCGGACTGTTTGAGGATGTACTCTAGCTCGGCCGACTTGTAGCTCGTGTTGACGGTCACCAGGACGGCGCCGATCTTGGCGGAGGCGAACTGCAGCACCACCCACTCCGGGACGTTGTAGGCCCAGATCGAGAGATGGTCCCCCTTCTTGACCCCGAGTTTCAAAAGCCCCTTGGCGACCAGACGGCAGTGTTCGTTGAACTTTTCATAGCTGTAGCGGAGACCGCGCTCGTGGTAAACCAGCGCATCGTGGTCGGGGAACTTGGCAGCGATGTGGTCCAGCAGGCCCCCTACGGTAAGCTCGATCTGTTCAGACATTGGCCCCCTCCTGTTTAGCATCCTCAAAAAATTGTTTAAAATATTTAACTCATTGAAATAAAAGGAGTTTATGTCTATCACAGCGCCCTAACCATGTCAAGGCAAATGAGAAATTGTTCGCGATGGTATACGGCTGCTCCCCAAGTCCCCTTTTTCATTTGTTTCTTGTCAAGGCAGCCTTAATTTATATAATGGTGCTGACGAAAAACGAGAGGCACCTTATCCCCGTTTTAGAGGGATGGCGCCGCATCACCCAGAGATAAGGCGGTGCCGGAAACCTTTACATCGGCCCATTCATGAAGGGAGCGCCACCCCTTACTCAAGCGAAATTGTTGGTTTTTGGTCGTTTTTACCGGGCGCCGATTTCTGCCTCTTTTTTAGGCAATTTGCTAATGACACCGATTCGAAACGGTTTTTTCGGGAGATTCACACGTTTTCCACAACGCTTTCCACAACTGCTGTGGACCGCTGGGGATCACCCCTCCATTCCCGTTAAACTTCCAACGTTTACCTATGCTTCCCGCCCCGGGAACACCGCTTACACAGGACCCAAGCGCCATGCAAACCGTACTGGTAATCGAGGATGAGACCGACCTCGCCGAACTGATCGCCTTCCACCTGGAGCAGGAGGGATACCGGCCGCTGGTCTGCGCCGACGGAATCTCCGGTCTCCAGGAGGCCCGCCACCAAAAACCCGACCTGATCCTGCTCGACCTGATGCTCCCCGGGATGATGGGGACCGAAGTCTGCCGCCTGCTCAAGGGGTCCGAGGAGACCAGGAGGATCCCGGTCATCATGCTGACCGCCAAGGGAGAGGAGATCGACCGGGTGGTGGGATTCGAGATGGGGGCCGACGACTACGTGGTGAAGCCGTTTTCCACGAGGGAGCTGATGCTCCGGGTGCGGGCCGTGCTGCGAAGGGGGGGCGACCAGGGGGAAACGGAGAAGGCGCTCACCATCGGCGACCTGGCCATCGACACCGAGCGGCATACCGTGACGGTGGCCGGGGAGCCGGTCGTGCTCACCTCCACCGAATACAAGCTCCTGATAAACCTCGCCCAGCGCCTGGGGCGGGTCCAAAGCCGGGAGGTGCTTCTGCAAAGCGTCTGGGGTTACAACTACTTCGGCGACACCCGCACGGTCGACACCCACGTCACCCGGCTGCGGACCAAGCTGGGGAGCGCCGGAGACCTGATCAAGACCGTGCGCGGCTTCGGCTACAAGATGGAGCAGCCATGAAAGCAAGCTTCCGCTGGAAACTGATGGCCTCCTACCTCCTGCTGGTACTGGTCCTGGGGGGCGGGCTCTACGGCTATCTCTCCTTCGAGGAAGAGAGGGCGATCATTTCCTCCACCCGCGAGCAGCTCTTCGACCAGCTGAGGGTCGCCACCTTGATGGCCTCCAAGGAGATCCGCGATCTCAAGCAGGATGCCCCGGTCCTCACCGACACCCTCTCGAAGGCGGTGCGGGCCCGGGTCACCGTCATCGATCCGGGCGGCACGGTGGTGGCCGATTCCGAGGTCTCCGGGGGCGAACTTCCCACCCTCGAAAACCACAACGGCCGTCCCGAGGTGATCCAGGGGCGCCAAAACGGGGTCGGCTCATCGGTGCGGTACTCGGCGACGCTGCACATGGATATGATGTACGTCGCCGCTCCCTTCGGCGCCGGTAACATGGTCAGGCTGGCGCTGCCCCTGGCCGAACTGAAGCAGGCCCAGCTGAAGCTCCAGAGGAGCCTGGGGGCGGCCATGGCGGTGGCGGTGATGGTCTCGCTACTCCTCTCCTATCTCCTTTCCAACGTCAACACCCGCAACCTCCGGATGCTGGCGGCCCGGGCCTCGCGGATCGGCCGGGGCGAACTGGGAGGGCGCATTCCCATCACCAGCGACGACGAACTGGGAAGGCTCGCCCGGGTCATCAACGAGATGACCGACCGGATCGAGCAGCAGCTGGCCAGGATCTCCACCGAGAAGAACCAGCTCGATGCCATCCTCAAGGGGATGGGCGAGGGGGTCATCGTGACCGACCAGCACGGGACCGTAACCCTCGTGAATCCCGCCTTTTGCAGCATGCTGGGAACCGGCACCGAGGTGGTCGGCAGGCAGCTCGTTGAGATCTCGCGCCATCCCGACCTCCACGAGGCCTGCCGCGAGGTACTTACCCTCCAGCACGAAAAGCACCAGGAGATCGCCCTCGCCGAAGGGAGGGTCACCATGGTGCACTGGGTTCCCCTCAACCAGGGTGAGGAGCTGCGGGGGACGGTGGCGGTCTTCCACGACATCAGCGCGCTCAAGAAGGCGGAGAAGATCCGCCGGGATTTCGTGGCCAACGTCTCCCACGAGCTGCGCACCCCCGTCACCGTCATCAAGGGATACGCAGAAACGCTCTTGAACGGGGCGGTGAGCGAGGACGCCGGGCGGCGCGACCGCTTCCTGGGGATCATCTACAACCACGCCGACCGCCTCACCGTGCTGGTACGGGACCTGTTGGCCCTCTCCGAGCTCGAATCGGGCGAGGTGAACCTGCAGCCCCAGACGGTACAGCTGGAAGGGGCCATCCGCAACGCCCTCCTGCTGGTGGAGCAGCGGGGCGAAGAGAAAGGGGTGACCCTGGAGTTCGCCGGCGTCTCCGGCACCGGATCGGTGACGGTCGATCGCGGCAGGCTCGACCAGGTGCTGATCAATCTCCTCGACAACGCCATCAAGTACAGCAGCGCCGGGGGCAAGGTCGCAGTCAGCGCCGCCGACGAGGGGAAGATGGTACGGGTCTCGGTTAAGGACGAGGGGATCGGCATTCCAGCCAAGGATCTCCCCCGCCTCTTCGAACGCTTTTACCGGGTCGACGCGGCCCGCAGTCGTGACTGCGGCGGGACCGGGCTGGGGCTGTCCATCGTGAAACACATCGTACAGGCCCACGGCGGGAGCGTCTCGGTCGAAAGCACACCCGGGACCGGCTCCACCTTCTCCTTCACGCTTCCCAAAGCCGCCACCAAGTCGTAACCACTCCTTCCGCATCGGGGGGGCGCCAACTAAGCCCCCCCCCGCCTTCACCGCCTTCACCGCCTTCACCGCCTTCACCGCCTTCAGCCTTCACCGCCTTCAGCCTTCACCGCCTTCAGCCTTCACCGCCTTCAGCCTTCACCTTCAGCCTTCACCTTCACCTTCAGCCTTCACCTTCAGCCTTCACCTTCAGCCTTCACCTTCAGCCTTCACCTTCAGCCTTCACCTTCAGCCTTCACCTTCAGCCTTCACCTTCAGCCTTCAGCCTTCACCTTCAGCCTTCACCTTCAGCCTTCACCTTCAGCCTTCACCTTCAGCCTTCACCTTCAGCCTTCACCTTCAGCCTTCACCTTCAGCCTTCACCTTTCGCCCTCGCCGTCCCCCTCCGCCATCCACTTCCTCTCCCTTTCGAATTCTCCATACAAAAACTACACATCCTTAACCGTCCTGTAACAATCCCCCTCCATCATGCATCCGTCGAAGCAAGGGGCCGTCCAACTGGCGGCTGATGACCGGAAGTTATCGAGGTCCCCGCCCTCGCTGACAAGGACGGTAAGCGATAAATCAAACGGAAAGTCACCGCGTCGACACAATCTTATTCCAACCGTAACACGGCTGTAACAAACCACCGGCATTCTGGCCGGGAACTGACGATGATCAAAGGAGAGGATGAATGCTGAACAGGATCCGCAAAAGTGTCATGGCCCTCGCCGCAGTGGCCGCCTTCACCGCAGCTACCGCTGCCCATGCCGAAACCCTCATCAACGGCGCCGGTGCCACCTTCCCCTACCCCATTTACTCCAAGTGGTTCTCCGAGTACGCCAAGATCGACCCGAGCGTGAAGTTCAACTACCAGTCGATCGGCTCCGGCGGCGGCATCAAGCAGATCACTGCCCAGACCGTCGACTTCGGCGCCAGCGACAAGTTCCTCTCAGATGAAGAACTGAAAGCCGCCCCCGGCAAGCTCCTCCACATCCCGACCGTGATGGGCGCCGTGGTGGTCACCTACAACCTCCCGGGCGTCGGCAAAGGATTGAAGCTTACCCCGGAGGCCCTGGCCGGGATCTACGAAGGGAAGATCACCAGCTGGAACGCACCGCAGATCGCTAAGGACAACGCCGGCCTGAGGCTCCCCGCCAAGCCGATCATCGTGGTCCACCGCACCGACGGCAGCGGCACCACCGCCATCTTCACCGACTACCTCTCCAGCGTGAGCGGCGAGTGGGCCAAGAAGGTGGGCAAAGGAACCTCCGTCAGGTGGCCGGTCGGCCTGGGCGGCAAGGGTAACGAAGGGGTCGCCGGCCAGATCAAGACCACCCCGTACTCCATAGGCTACGTCGAGCTCGCCTACGCCTTCGAGAACAGGCTCCCCTTCGCGTCGCTCAAGAACAGGTCCGGGAACTTCGTGGAGCCCTCCATCGCCTCGACCACCGCCGCCGCTGCCGGGGCGGCCAAATCGATGCCGGCCGACTACCGCATCTCGCTCGTCAACCAGCCGGGCAAAAACGCCTACCCGATCTCCGGCTTCACCTGGCTGCTGGTCTACCAGGACCAGAGGGACAAGACCAAGGGAAAGAAACTGGTTGAATTCCTTAACTGGGAACTCAAGCGCGGCCAGAAGATGGCGAGCCAGCTCCTCTACGCCCCGCTGCCGGCCAACGTGGTGCGGATGGTGGAAAAGACCATCAAGACCATCAGGTAGCGGCAGGATAGCCTTAGCATCCCCTGGCGGCGGCACGGCCCAGCAAGGCCACCGCCGCCAGCGTTTTGAAACAGACAACTTTCACGTGCGGATTCCGTCAGCTGGCGGCGATCCCTCCGAGAAACCCGAGAAACCGTATGCCTCCAGCCAACGCATCAACCATGACCGCTCCGCACCCGGAGACCACCGTGCAAGCAGCCAGTAAACCGAAACCGATCGCACAGGAAAAGAAGCTGAGCGGTGACCTCATCTTCAGGTGGGTGACCACCATCTTCGCCCTCAGTATCCTGGGAATCCTGGCACTGATGCTGACCGAAATGGCCCTGCAGAGCATCCCTGCCATCAAGAAGTTCGGCCTGAAGTTCGTCACCGCCAGCGAATGGGATGCCGTAAACGGAGTCTTCGGCGCCCTCCCCTACCTCTACGGATCGGTGGTCTCCTCGGTGCTGGCGCTGGCCCTCGCCACCCCCCTGAGCATCGGGGCCGCCCTCTTCATCACCGAGATCTGCCCCAAGGGGTGGGGATCGATGATCGCCCCGCTGGTGGAGCTTCTGGCCGCCATTCCCTCGGTCATCTACGGCCTTTGGGGGGTGCTGGTCATGGCCCCCTGGCTGCAGTCCACGGTGGAACCGTTCCTGATCGACCATTTCGGCGCCCTCCCCTTCTTCCAGGGAGCCCCCTACGGCGTCAGCATGCTGGCCGCGGTCTTCATCCTGATGATCATGGTGGTGCCGATCATCACCTCCATCACCAAGGAGGTGCTCATGGCGGTGCCGCAGAGCCAGAAGGAAGCCGCCATCGCCCTGGGCGCCACCCGTTGGGAGATGATCCGGATCGCCATCCTCCCCTATGGCAAGTCCGGCATCCTGGGGGCCGCCATCCTCGGCCTCGGGCGCGCGGTCGGCGAGACGATGGCGGTCACCATGGTGATCGGCAACGCGCCGCAGATTTCGCTGTCGCTCCTCTCTCCGGCCTACACCATGCCGAGCGTGATCGCCAACGAGTTCGCCGAGGCAAGCTCCAAGCTGCACAGCGCGGCGCTGATGGAGATCGGCCTCATTCTCCTGCTGGTCACCCTGATCATCAACGCCATGGCGAGACTTTTGATCTGGAGCGTCTCCAGGGGGAGCTCGGGAGGGAGGATCTAAATGAAGTCGGTGCTCATGCGAAAATTCAAGAATCACCTGATGACGTTTCTGATGGTGGCCGCCACCGCGGCGGTGCTGGTCCCGCTGGGGCTGATCTTCTTCCACATCGTCAAGATGGGGATCAGTTCGGTCAACCTGGACTTCTTCACGGAAATTCCCAAGCCTCCCGGTGAAGCGGGGGGCGGGATGGCCAACGGCCTGGTCGGCTCCTTCGTCATGATCCTCATGGCTTCGCTCATCGGGATCCCGATCGGCATCTTCGGCGCCATCTACCTTACGGAGTACGGCGGGAGCAAGATCGCCTCCACGGTCCGCTTCGGGGCCGACGTCCTGTCGGGGACCCCGTCCATCATCACCGGCCTGGTGGCCTACTCACTGCTGGTCGTCCCGATGAAGGGATTCTCGGCGCTGGCAGGATCGGTGGCCCTCGCCCTGATCATCGTCCCGATCGTGCTGAGGACCACCGAGGAGCAGCTGAAAATGGTACCGGGGTCGCTGCGGGAGGCATCGCTGGCGCTGGGGGTCCCCTTCTGGCGGACCAGCCTCAAAGTCACCCTGCGAAGCGCCATGTCCGGGGTCACGACCGGGGTGCTTTTGGCCATCGCCAGGGTGGCGGGCGAAACGGCGCCGCTTCTCTTCACCGCGCTTGGCAACCAGTTCTGGAACAAGGACGTGACCAAGCCGATGGCGGCCCTGCCGCTGCAGATCTTCAACTTCGCCATCTCCCCCTACGACGACTGGCACCGGCTCGCCTGGGCGGGAGCCTTGGTCCTGGTGACGGTGATGTTCACCCTGAGCCTCACCGCCCGCTACTTCGGAAGGGGCAGACACCGCGTCTAACGGCCTCTCTGGCGGCCGGCCGCGACCATGCAAGCTACCGGTACCGACCCGGTACCTGAAAAACGACAAGAAAAGGCGACACCATGTCTTACAGCGCAGCGAATCTCAAAGTGACCGATCCCGCCCCTGCCCTCAAGGTGCAGTTGGAGGATGTCAACATCTACTTCGGCAAGACCCACGCGGTGAAGAACATCACCATGGACTACCCGGAGAACAGCGTCACCGCCATCATCGGCCCCTCCGGCTGCGGCAAGTCGACCCTGCTCCGCTCCATGAACAGGATGCACGACCTGGTCCCCTCGGCCAGGGTAACCGGCAAGATCCTGCTCGACGACAGCGACATCTACCAGAAAGGTGTCGACCCGGTCTCCCTGAGGAGGAAGATCGGGATGGTCTTCCAGAAGCCGAACCCCTTCCCCACCATGTCGATCTACGACAACGTGATCGCCGGCTACAAGCTCAACGGCAGGATGAACCGCGCCGAGGCCGACGAGGTGGTCGAGACCAGCCTGAAAAGGGTCGCCCTCTGGGACGAGGTCAAGGACCGGCTGAAGACCAACGCGATGAACCTCTCCGGAGGCCAGCAGCAGCGGCTCTGCATCGCCCGCACCATCGCGGTCAAGCCGGAAGTCATCCTGATGGATGAGCCCGCCTCCGCGCTGGACCCGATCTCCACCATGAAGATCGAGGAACTGATCGAGGAACTCAAAGAGCGCTACACGATCATCATCGTCACTCACAACATGCAGCAGGCGGCCAGGGTATCAGACTACACCGCGTTCCTGTACATGGGCGACCTGATCGAGTTCGGGGAGACCAAGAAGATCTTCACCACGCCCGAACAGAAGCAGACCGAAGACTACATCACCGGGCGTTTCGGCTAACAGGACCGGAACTTTGACTGGTACCGGCAACAATAATAGAAAAGTTCTGGAGAAGTTATGGAAAGAGAGCATTTCAGCAAGCAGTTCGACACCGAGCTGAACGAGATACGGGAAAAGCTGCTCGTGATGGGGGGCAAGGTCGAGTCGATGATCGCCAATGCCATGCAGGCCCTGGTCGAACGTGATACCGAGCTGGCGCAAAGGACCATCGCCTTTGACCACGAGATCAACACCCTGGAGATGGAGATCGACGAGAAGTGCCTCCAGGTGCTGGCCCGCCGTCAGCCCGCCGCCCGCGACCTCCGCTTCATCACCTTGGCCCTCAAGATCGTCACCGACCTCGAGCGGATCGGCGATCAGTGCGCCAACATCGCCAAACGGGTGAAGGAGCTCAACTCCGAGCCGAACCTGAAGCCGTATATCGACCTCCCCCGGATGGCAGTGGCCTCCTCCACCATGGTCAAGGAGGCGCTCGATGCCTTCGTACGGGGGGACGTGGAACTGGCCATCAAAGTCTGCCAGGACGACCAGGTGGTGGACGATCTGAACGAACAGATCCAGCGGGAGCTTCTGACTTTCATGATAGGAGACCCGACCACCATCGCCCGCGCGATCAAGGTCAACTACATCTCGAAATGTCTGGAGAGGATCGCCGACCACGCGACCAACGTGGCCGAGATGGTGATCTTCATGGTCAAAGGAAAAGACATCCGTCACACCATCGCCTGATCCTCCAGGGCCTCCTCGCCTTGAGAGGTCACAAGGTGATCCAGCACTCTTCCGCACTCCAGAAAGCCTTGCCCGAAGGTTAGATGATATCCCCTCGCCCCTTCAGGGGAGAGGGTGCCCGAAGGGCGGGTGAGGGTGATTTTGATCCCCAAACGAAAAGGGCTCCCCCCAACGGGTGAGCCCTTTTTCGTTTCAGCCATCTAACATTGCCCAATGAAGGGCAATGGCCCCTACTACTGGCCGACCACCCTCCCCTTCACGACCGGGAATTCCTTATGACAACCGCCGCAGCAAACCTGCCCTGCGGCAGTGGTTTTCCAGGGGGTCAAATTGCGGGAATCACACCACTCACAGTACCATACATAAAAGTCACTCATTGCCATCGTCTTCATTTCTCATTCTCCTTTTATTTGTTCGAAGTAACAATAGCAGCTAAATGTTACCGTACTGTGTCGGGAAGACAACGGAGACGTGAAGTTTTTCTAAAATCGGGACCAAGCGGCCTTTGACAAAGGCGCTGGTTGATCCATCATTTTCCTATCAATGCGGCCACAGTCACAGGAGGAACCATGCTGACGACTTTAGGATTCGACATCTATGGCACCGTTATCGATACCGAAGGCGTAGTGAACAAGCTCGAGGGGATGGTGGCCGATCCGCGTGAATTCTCGCGCAGATGGAGGGAGAAACAGCTGGAGTACTCTTTCAGGCGCGGCCTCATGCAAAACTATGAGAGTTTTGCCGTCTGCACCAGGGACGCTTTGAGCTATACGAGCATGGCCCTCGGCGCGCCTTTGACTAACCAGCAGAAGGTTGACCTTCTGGAAACCTACCGGACCCTTCCCGCGTTTCCGGACGTGCGGGAAGCACTGGCAGGTCTGCGGGATAAGGGGTACCGGATCTTCGCGTTCTCGAACGGGACGGCGGAAGCGGTAGAAAAGCTGCTGGAGACGGCCAGGATACGCGACCTTTTCTTGGGGGTGGTGAGCGTGGATGATCTGAGGTCGTTCAAGCCGAGTCCTGCGGTGTACAGCCATTTCCTCAGGCAGTCCGAGGCACGCGGTAGTGCATGGCTTATCTCCGGGAACCCTTTCGACGTGATAGGCGCGGTATCGGCGGGAATGAGGGCGGCGTGGCTGAAGCGCTCCGAAGCGGCGGTTTTCGATCCCTGGGGAATCGAACCGACGGTGACGGTCCGGACCCTGGGAGAACTGGAGCCGGCCATCGCTGATGTCGAGAAACGGTGACGGACATCCGCCCGCCCTCTACCCCCCGTTCACCACGTTCTGCGGGCTGCCCGCCAAGAAGGCGGCGATGTTCTCAGCGGTGGTGGCCATCAGCCGGCGCCGCGCGGCCAGGGTAGCCCAGGCGATGTGCGGGGTGATGATGCAGTTCTTGGCGGTGAGAAGGGGGCTATCGGAGGGAATCGGCTCCTTGGCGGCGACGTCCACGGCGGCTCCGGCCAATTGGCCGCTGTTCAGCGCCCAGGCCAGCTCCTTTTCGTTCACCAGCGGTCCGCGCGAGGTATTGATCAGGAAGGCGTGGGGGCGCATGAGCCGGAGACGCTCGGCATTCACCAGGTTGCGATTGCCCCCGGTCAGCGGGCAATGGAGGCTCACCACGTCCGCCGCCTGAAATAGTTCATCGAGGGGGAGCCACTCGACCTCGACGCCTTCCGGTGCGACCCGGCTGTTCGGGTTATGAGCCACCACCTTCATTCCCAGGGCCTGGGCAATGCGGGCCACCCGGCCACCGATCCTTCCCATCCCCACGATCCCGATGGTCTTGCCGTAGAGCTCGGTCAAAGGGTCGTTCATCAAGGTGAAATCGCGCGAGCGGCTCCACTCCCCCCGCTTGACGGCGGCGTCATAGCAGCCGACCTTGTTGGCCAGTTCCAGCAGGAGCGCGATGGTGTGCTGCGCCACGGAATCGCTCCCGTACTCGGGGACGTTCACCACCGGGATGCCGAGGCGGGCGGCGGTCTCCAGGTCGACGATGTTGAAGCCGGTGGCCAGCACACAGATGAGTTTCAGCTTGGGAAGCGCCGCGATGGTGGCGGCGTTCATCCGGGTCTTGTTGGTCAGGACGATGTCGGCACCGAAGCAGCGCTCCAGGATCAGGTCATCCGGTGTGCGGTCGTGAACGGTGATTTCGCCATGCGCCGCGACCGGGTCCCACGGGTTGTCGCCGGGATTGAGGGTGAAGCCGTCGAGGACTACGAGTTTCATGTGCTGCCTCCGGAAAGCGAAATCTCGTCTTTTTCATCTCCCCTCGCCCCCATCGGGGGAGAGGGTCAGGGTGAGGGGGCGGTTCATGGCGGCGAGAAAAACCTCCCTCACCCGCCTTCGGCCACCCTCTCCCCTGAAGGTGCGAGGGGATCTAAGGAATCAGTGGACGACGGCGCCGCCGGAGACCACGAACTTGACGGCTTCCTCGACCGTCATCCCGCTCTCGTACACCTCTGACTCCTTGAAGAAGAGGGCGAAACCGGAGGTGGGATTGGGCATGGTGGGAACGTAGACGACCACGAGCTTCTCCCCGTCACGCATCACCTCGCCGGTCACGAACCCCACCGCCCGAACTCCACTGCGGGGCCACTCGACGAACACGGCGCGGCGGTAGGAGGTCTTTCCCTCCTTGAATACCTGGGTGAGCTGCTTGCTCGAGTTGTAGATCGACTTGACGAGTGGGATGCGGGACAGAAGATCGTCCCACCAGCGCAGGATGCGGGTCCCCATGACGTTGGTGGCCAGGATCCCGCTGAGATAGATGACCACCGCGCCGGTCAGCATCCCCAGCCCGGGGATGTGGTAATCGCGCTGGGTGAAGAGGGCGACCGCCGAATCAAGATAGGTGCCGAGGATGCCGTCAGCGAAGTTGAAGAGGAACTTCAGGATGAAGATGGTGATACCCAACGGGACCACCACGAAGAGGCCGGTTATGAACTTTGCCTTCAGATGCCTGATAAACCCTTCCATCCTCGCCTCCTGTCGATATCGCTTGGTTTATGCTACAGAGCAGCCTACAAAGTCAATCGTTTTAGGCTTGTTGCCTGAACCAGTCACTTCGGCGCCTCGTCACCCCCTCCGTCTCTCCCTTTTCCCGGGACGGCATTATTGTGTAAACACAAGCGGGCGCTAAATTCCCTCGCGCTTGGCCGGCCTGATGTGGTACTCTCCTCCACTAATTAAGGACCGCAGGAAGCGGCGAAGCACGGAGGTAGCAATGTTCGGATTCGGATTACCTGAGTTGTTGGTGTTACTGGTTATCGTGGTGGTGATTTTCGGGGCGGGACGTATTCCCGAGATCGGCAGCGCGGTCGGCAAGAGTATACGGAACTTCAAGAACGCTTCCGAAGGAAAAGACGCCATCGACATCACCCCCAAGAAGGAATCCTGAGGTACCCCTACCGTGCACGAGATGTCGATAACCCAGAGCATCGTGGAGATCTGCGAGGAGAACGCCGGAGGTCGGCGCGTCCTTGCGGTCTGTCTCGAGATAGGCGAACTGAGCAACATCGTCCCCGAGTCGGTGGAGTTCTGTTTTGAGGCCTGCACCAAGGGAACCCTGCTGGACGGTGCCAAGCTGGAGATCGATCGCATCCCCGGCCGGGCCCGCTGCCACCAGTGCGACGCGGATTTCCCGGTGGCAGCCTATTACGACCCCTGCCCAAGTTGCGGAGGCTACCAGGTGGAGGTTGTTTCCGGCGAAGAGCTGAGAGTAAAAGAATTGGAGGTGGAGTAAGCCATGTGTACGACCTGCGGGTGCGGTCCCGAAGAACATCATCACGATCACGACCATCATCACGACCATGACCATCACCACGGCCACGATCACGGCCATTCCCATAGCCATGACGACAAGGACGGCGGGCACCAGCACGCCGAGGGGCACGGGCACAGTCATGGCCATGCGCACGGCCACGGGCACGGGCATGGGCACCACCATCATAAGGAAGAGCAGGCGGCTGCCGCCCCGAAGACCATCAAGGTGGAATCCGACATCCTCGCCAAGAACAACCGGCTGGCCGCCCTCAACCGGGCCCTCTTCAAGGAAAAGGGCGTCTTCGTCCTCAACCTGGTGAGCTCCCCCGGCTCCGGCAAGACCACCATCCTCGAGCGGACCCTGCGGGACCTCAAGGACAACTTCAGCTTCAGCGTCGTCGAAGGCGACCAGCAGACCGACAACGATGCCGTCCGCATCGCGTCCACCGGCGTCCCGGTGAAGCAGATCAACACCGGCGCCGGCTGCCATCTCGACGCCCACATGGTCTGCCATGCCGTGGAACACTTCGACCTCGACGCCCTCGACATCCTGATGATCGAAAACGTCGGCAACCTCGTCTGCCCCGCCTCCTTCGACCTCGGCGAGCACCACAAGGTCGCCGTCCTGAGCGTCACCGAGGGCGAGGACAAGCCGATCAAGTATCCCACCATGTTCCACAACTCCGACGTGATGCTCCTCAACAAGGTCGACCTCGTCCCCCACCTCGATTTCGACGTGGAGAAGTGCAAGGCCTACGCCCGCAAGGTCAACCCGAACATCCTCATTTTCGAAGTCTCCAGCAAGACCGGCCAGGGAATGGATGCCTGGTACCAGTGGCTTGCTGCCGAGTCCGTGAAAGCACTGGCCGCGGGGAGCGATGGGCGCTGACCGCCGGATCAGGATCCGGATCGAGGGGATCGTCCAGGGGGTTGGTTTCCGCCCGTTCATCTACCGGCTGGCCACCTCCCGTTCCCTGTCCGGCTGGGTGATGAACACCCCCTCCGGCGTCATCGTCGAGGCGCAGGGGCCGGAGGTGGTGGTTGATCGTCTGTCCGAGGAGATCCCGCCCCTGGCGCCGCCGCTTGCCCGCATAGACCGCTTGTCCCTGGAGGAGATCCCCTGCGAGGAAGAGAAGGGATTCACCATCCGTGAGAGTGGCGGCCACGGGAACGAGGTGCAGGTCTCGCCCGACTGCGACGTCTGCCCTGACTGTCTCACCGAACTCTTCAACCCCGCCGACCGGCGCTACCGCTATCCGTTCATCAATTGCACCAACTGCGGCCCCCGCTACTCGATCATCAAAGGGGCCCCCTACGACCGGCCCCTTACCACCATGGCTCCCTTCGTCATGTGCGAGGCCTGCCGGGCCGAGTACGAGGACCCCGCCAACCGCCGGTTCCACGCCCAGCCAAACGCCTGCCCGGTCTGCGGCCCTTCCCTCTCCCTGGTGGATCGGGACGGAAAGGCCGTGGAGGGCGACCCCCTCGACAAAGCGGTCGACCTGCTAAAGGACGGAAAGATCCTGGCCATCAAGGGGCTCGGGGGATACCACCTCGCGGTCGACGCCACCAACGAGGCGGCGGTGCGGGAACTGCGAAACCGTAAGAAGCGGGACGACAAGCCGTTCGCGCTGATGGCACCCGACCTCGCCGCGGTTGCCGCGCTTGCCTTCTTCGATGACACGGAACGAAGGCTCCTGGAGGGCCCCGAACGCCCCATCGTCCTCCTCAGGAAACGGGAGCGGAACAGGATCGCCCCGCAGGTGGCGCCTACCAACGGCTACTTCGGCATCATGCTCCCCTACACACCGCTGCACCATCTGCTGTTGGCCGGAAACTTCACCGCCCTGGTCATGACCAGCGGTAACCTCTCCGACGAGCCGATCTGCTACCGCGACGACGATGCCAGGGAACGGCTGAAGGGACTGGCTGATTTCTTTCTCCTCCACAACCGCGAGATCCAGACCAGGACCGACGACTCCGTCATCAGGGTCTTCAGGGGGAATCCCATCTTCCTCAGGCGTTCGAGGGGATACGCCCCCCGCGGGATCACCATCCCTCCCCTTACCCGCAACGTCCTGGCGGTGGGAGCCGAGCTCAAAGGTGCCATCTGCCTGGCCCGGAGCGGGAAAGCCTTCCTGAGCCAGCACATCGGGGACCTGGGAAACGCGGCCACCCTGGCCTCGCTCGAGGAGACAGTCCTCCACCTGGAGCGGACCTTACAAATCACGCCGGAGGTGGTGGCTCACGACCTCCACCCGGACTACCTCTCCACAGCCTATGCCCACTCCCGCCAGGGAATTGCCAAGGTCGGCGTCCAGCACCACCACGCCCATCTCGCCTCCTGCCTGGCCGAAAACGGCGTCGAGGGAGAGGCCATCGGCGTCATCCTGGACGGCACCGGCTACGGAACCGACGGCACCATCTGGGGAGGAGAGTTCCTGGTCGGCGATTACTCCAAATTCGAGCGGAAGGGAAATTTCGTACCCCACCCCCTTCCCGGCGGCGACGCAGCGGTCCGCGAGCCGTACCGGATGGCAATCTCCTACCTCTACGGAATTTACGGCGATACCATCTTCGACCTGCCGCTTCCCTGCGTGCAGCGGGTCCCCGGCCTGGAGCGGAAACTCTTTCTGAGGATGCTCGAGCGCGGGATCAACTCCCCACTCACGTCCAGTTGCGGAAGACTCTTCGACGCGGTCGCGTCGCTGATCGGCCTCAGGCACCGGGTGGCCTTCGAGGGACAGGCCGCCATCGAACTGGAAGCGGTGGCGGAATCGTCGCAATGGGATGGTTGCTACCCTTACAAGGTGGAACTCTTCCAGGGGCGCTACCTTGTCAGCTTCTCCCCGATGATCCGGCAGATAGCAGACGAGGTCGCTTCGGGAAGACCGGCGGCCGATATCGCCCGCGGCTTCCATAACACGGTGGCGGACGTTATCGCCGAGACCTGCTGGATGATCCGCCAGGAAACCAAAATTGGCCGGGTCGCCCTCTCCGGCGGCGTCTTCCAGAACAAGCTTTTGACCGAGGGGATCTGCTCCCTCCTTTCAGACAACGATTTCGAAGTATTCACCCAACGCCTGGCCCCTCCCAACGACGGCGGCATCGCCCTGGGGCAGGCCATGATTGCAGCAAGGAGTTTCGCATGTGCTTAGCGGTACCGATGAAGGTGGTGAGCGTCAACGACGACATGGCGGTTGCCGAGGTTGACGGCGTCAAGCGGGAGGCAAGCCTGATGATGCTGGGCGAAGAGGCCAAGGTGGGGGATTACCTCCTGATCCATGCCGGTTTCGCCATCAGCAAACTCGACGAGCAGGAGGCGCTGGAAACCCTCTCCCTCATGCGCGAGTGTCTCGATTTGGGAGTGGAGCCGACATGATCGACCTCTCCCAATTCCGCAGCAAGGAGTACGTGAAGGGGCTCTCCGCCAGGATCAAGGAACTGGCGGCGGGAACCGGCAGGACCATGACCTTCATGGAGGTCTGCGGCACCCACACGATGTCCATCTACCAGTACGGGATCCGCTCCCTGCTCCCCGAGAACGTGAAGCTCATCTCCGGCCCCGGCTGCCCGGTCTGCGTCACCCCGGTCGGCTACGTGGACCATGCCGTCGCCTACGCCCGCCGCCCCGGCACCGTGGTGGCGACCTTCGGCGACATGATCAGGGTCCCCGGGTCGACCTCGAGCCTCATGCAGGAGCGCGCCCGCGGGGCGGACATCCGCATCGTCTATTCGCCGCTGGACGCGGTCGAACTGGCGGCCAAGAACCCGGACAAGCAGGTGGTATTCCTCGGCGTCGGCTTCGAGACCACCGCGCCCACCATCGCCGGCAGCATCATCATGGCCGCCCGGCGCGGCCTCACCAACTACTTCGTGCTGGCCTCCCACAAGACCATGCCGATCCCGATGGAGGTCCTCTCCGCCGATCCGGCTCTCGGCATAGACGGCTACCTCTGCCCGGCCCACGTGAGCGCCATCATCGGCGCCAACGCCTACCGATTCCTCACCGAAAAGCACGGCATCCCCTGCGTGGCTACCGGCTTCGAACCGGCCGACGTCATGCATGGCGTCGAGATGCTGGTGAAGCAGATCGTGGAGGGACGGAGCGAGGTGGAGATCCAGTACAGCCGCTTCGTGACCTGGGAAGGTAACGTCAAGGCCCAGCAGGTACTAAAGGAGGTCTTCGCCCCCGTCGATGCAGCCTGGCGCGGTATCGGCGTCATTCCCGGGAGCGGGCTGGAGATTTCCGAGCAGTACCACCACTTCGACGCCACCCGCGCGATTCCGGTCGAGGTTGAGGAGCCGCGGGAGCCGAAGGGGTGCCAGTGCGGCGAGGTCCTGAAGGGGAAGCTCTCCCCGTTCGAATGCCCCCTGTTCGGTAAACTCTGCACCCCGGAGGCACCGGTCGGCGCCTGCATGGTCTCCTCCGAAGGAAGCTGCGCCGCCGCCTACAAGTACGGCCGCACCGAATAGGATTGCTCAAAAGCTAACCTGATTAGCGCCAATCTTCCGCTAGGCGTAACCACCGCTCTGGTCGGCTGCCAGTCCGGGCAGCGGCAGCAGCGAGGCGGGGAAGCATAGCAGCAAGATCGAAACGACGGTTAAAGCGGTACTGAT
>NZ_BLXW01000002.1:0-286819 GCF_054784495.1 Geomonas sp. Red276 | reverse complement strand
GTTGCGATCGAAGATTGACCCGTGCGAAACCATGTGAGACAGTAACCAACACCCAGCGGCGCACCCCTCAGGGGGTGGCCGACTTCAATCGGAACACCCGGCCGACTTCCGTCGGATTGGGTGGCCGACTTCAGCGGAATGCGCAGCGGTACCTCGCAGGTTTGGAAATCCTTGCTCTTTACCGCAATCCTCCTAGCGGTTTCCCCACGCTGGAGGAGCTGCGGGCGGCCGTTGCAAAGTACAAGGCTTGCTACGAGGCTGCCGTAAACTACGACCGACTCCTGATCAAGAAACGCAAGGAGGCTCGGAAAGAGGTCACTGAGATGTTCAAGAAGGTCGCCCACTACATTCAGTCGGTGGCCAACGAGGAGAACATCCTTGAGGTCCTGGCAACGGGATTCAGTGTGAGGAGTGCTAACAAGAGGAAAACGGCTGTGGTTCAGACTACAGAGTAAGTTCGTTTTTTTGCATGGTCACCCACCAGTGAGCATCGGGCTCACACCTTCTTATGGCGGATTTAGATGTAGGTACTGGCCGCCACTATCGTCATTTTCGGCAGGGTACACGGTGGGTTGTCGTTGCCCCGGGAGCGGCGGAAACAGCCAGCTCCCGGGGGCTCTTACCCGTTTGACTCCTAGCTCCATCTCCCCTCCATTGTCAGTCGAGAATCCAACTTTGACCGCAAAAATCCCCCATAACACCTCCGATCCGTCCTTCCATTACTGCCGTCACCGTGGAGGCAGCTGCATTCGTCTCGACCGTTGCTACGGTCGTTACTATCGTAGCTGTAATCGTGGCAAAGGTAGGGACGCTCGTCATGACCGTCACCGCAATCATCTCGATGATAGCCACCTTCGTCATGATCGTCGCTGCGGTGGTCTTGATGATCGCTACCTTTGTCACGGTCTTCGCTGCAAACGTATCGAGGATAGCTACGTTCATCGATATGGGTAGCTGCAGTCGTTTCGGTGATAGCTACGTTCATCAAAATTGATAGCTGCAATCCTTTTGGTGGTAGCTACGTTCATAAAACTTGTAGCTGCAATCGTTTCGGTGGTAGCTCCGTTCATAAAAATGGTAGCTGCATTCGTTTCGGTGGTAGCTATGTCCAAAAAAATCGGTGCTGCAATCGTTTTGGTGGTAGCTACGAATGGCCACTATCGTAGCTGCATTTTTTTCGATAAAAGCGACCTTCGTTTCAACCACGGCCGCAGTAATTCAAAGTCCTAACTGTATTTATCAATTTCCTAGCTCCAGTTTTCCTGATGATAGCTTCGTCGGGCACTAAAGCAGCTGCAATTCTTTACGCCCGTAGGTGAATTGGGTTGTATCGCAGCTGCATCCGTATTTGAAGGCAGCTGCAACCGAGGCGATGACAGCTCCGTCGGGCGCGATTTTAGCTCCGTCGGTCGCGATGATAGCTACGGGGTTTACGATGACAGCTACGGCGGTCGCGATGACAGCTACGGGAGGCGTGATGATAGCTACGGGGGGCGGGACTATGGCTACAATCGTTACGATCGTAGCTGCCATGGCTTTGATGATAGCTGCCATCATCTCGATCGTAGGGGCCTCCTGGCGAGGGCCTTCTGGGGTATTGGTGGAAGGGCTGCCCGCCATACGAATACGGTGCAGGATGGTCTGGATGGGGGGCCGATTGGCTTCGAAAAGCGCCCTCACCCGCCCTTCGGGCACCCTCTCCCCTGAAGGGGCGAGGGTATATTCAATTCACATTGGTGATAGCGGCGATCGTCACGATCGTTGCTGCCTCCAGTCGAGGGCCTACCGGGGCAATGGTGGGCAGGGGGCTGCCCACCCTACGAATTGGTGTCGGAATGGTGCAGGATGGTCCGGGTGGGGGGCTGATTGGCTTCGAAAAGCGCCCTCACCCGCCCTTCGGGCACCCTCTCCCCTGAAGGGGCGAGGGTATTTCGTTTTTCCCCCTTGAGGGGGGGATGGATTATGGTCGGAGGGAGATGGATCTCGGAACGAGATGGTCTGCTCTCGGAGGGAGAGGGATTGGGCCTGGAAATAAAAGAGCCCACCGACGGAGGCCGGTGGGCTCTTTTTGCGTTTATGTCGCCGGCCTTAGAACTGGACGGCTTTCTGGGCGAGCTCGAGGACGGTGCCGGGGACCACGCCGAGCACCAGGGTGCTGACGACGGTGATCACCAGGCAGAGGGCCACGGCGGGGGTCATGCCGGCCCACTCGTAGTCTTCCTGCGGCTCTTTGAAGTACATGTACACCATCACGCGGAGGTAGTAGTACACGGAGGCGGCGGAGTTCAGCACGCCGATGATGGCGAGCCCGACGTAACCGCTCTTGATGGCGGCGGAGAAGAGGTAGAACTTCCCGATGAAGCCGGCCGTCGGCGGAATGCCGGCGAGGCTGAAGAGGAAGACGCTCAAGAGAACGGCCAGCAGCGGACGCTTGAAGCCAAGCCCGGCCAGATCCTGGACGTTGCCGTTCTTCTCGCCTTTCTTGCCGATCAGCACCACCACTGCGAAGGCGCCGATGTTCATGAAGGCGTAGGAGAGCATGTAGAAGAGGATGCCGGCGGCGCCTTCGGCGTTGCAGGCGGTGAAGCCCACCAGGGCGTACCCGGCGTGGGCGATGGAGGAGTAAGCCAGCATCCTTTTGACGTTGTCCTGGGAGAGGGCGATCACGTTACCGACGGTCATGGTCAGTACGGCCAGCACCCAGAGGAGCTCGGTCCAGTTCCCTTTCAGCATCGGGAAGGCGAAGATCATGGTCCTCAGGAAGGCGGCGAAGGCGGCGGCCTTGGGGCCTGCCGACATGAAGGCGGTAACCGGGGTCGGTGCGCCCTGGTAGACGTCCGGGGTCCACATGTGGAACGGTGCGGCGGCAACCTTGAAGCTGAAACCGACGGCGATCAGCAGCATGCCGACGACGAAGAGCGGGTTGCTGGTCACGGCCTGGTTCTGGATGGCGTAGGTGGCGATCCCGGCCAGCTTGGTGGTCCCGGTGGCGCCGTAGGTCAGGCACATCCCGTAGAGCAGGAAGCCGGTGGAGAAGGCACCCAGGAGGAAGTACTTGAGACCCGCCTCGTTGGACTTGACGCTGTCACGGTTGTAACCGGCCAGGACGTACAGGCAGATGGAGAGCAGCTCGAGCCCCAGGAAGATGACCATCATGTCGGTCCCGGAGGCCATGAACATCATGCCGACGGTGGCGAAGAGGACCAGGGGATAGAACTCGCCGGAGTTGCACCCTTCCTGGCTCATGTACCGGTCGGAGATCAGGATTGCCAGACCCGCCGAGAAGAGCAGAACCACCTTGAAGAAGATCGCGAAGTTGTCTTCCATGACGGCGCCGCCGAAACCTATCTGCGGTGCGCCCCAGCCGCTCACGGTGCTGGCAGCGGTGATCGCGAGGCCGATGATGCTCAGGTACGCGAGGTACCCCTTGTTTTCGCTCGGAACGAAGACGTTGACGAGCAGCAGCACCATGGCGACTACCGAGAGGATGACCTCAGGCATGATCGCTGCTAGGTTAATGGCTGGCATTGCAATTGTTTCCATCTATAATCCTCCGTCAGCTGTTTCTCAGCGGTCTGTATCCTATTTGTGTTCGGGGGCAGCGGCCGGAGCTTCGATCGGCGGTGCTCCCGGGATGCCGGCATGCGGGTTGGCTGCGGTAGGAGCAGCCGGGGCGGCCGGAGCGGCTTCGCCAGCCGGGGCCGGCATGGCGATCGGCGGAGCCCCCGGGATGCCGGCGTGCGGGTTGATCATGCCGGCGGGGACGTTCATGGCCACCGCCTGGTGCTTCTTCGACTGGGCGATCATCTTGTCGATGGAAGGAGCCATGGTGTCGAGGAAGGGACGCGGGTACACACCCATCACGAAGATCAGGACCACCAGCGGAATCATGATGGCGACTTCGCGGGCGTTCAAGTCTTTCAGGGTCTGGTTCTTCGGATTGCTGAGCTCGCCGAACATGACCCGCTGGAACATCCAGAGCATGTAGACGGCGGAGAGGATCACGCCGGTGGAGGCGACAATGGCCCAGGGGCGCATGGCGCTTTCGAAGGCGCCCAGCATGACCAGGAACTCGCCGACGAAGCCGTTGGTGCCCGGAAGACCAATGGAGGAGAAGGTCACGATCATGAAGATGGTGGCGAAAACCGGCATCTGCTTGGCGAGGCCGCCGAAGTCGGAGATCATACGAGTGTGACGGCGCTCGTAAATGAACCCGACGATAAGGAACAGTGCGCCGGTGGAGACACCGTGGTTGAGCATCTGCAGCATGCCGCCGGCCACACCCTGCTGGTTGAGGGCGAAGATGCCGAGCATGACGAAGCCTAAGTGGGCCACCGAGGAGTAGGCGACCAGTTTCTTGACGTCCTGCTGAACCATGGCGACCAGCGAGGCGTAGATGATGCCGATCACGGAGAGGGTGGCGATGAGCGGCATGAACTTGGCCTGGGCATCCGGGAAGAGCGGCATGGCGAAACGGACGTAACCGTAGGTACCCATCTTCAGGAGGACGGCGGCCAGGATGACGGAACCGGCGGTCGGCGCCTCGGTATGGGCATCCGGCAACCAGGTGTGCAGCGGGAACATCGGGACCTTGATGGCGAAGGCCAGTGCGAAGGCCAGGAACATCCAGGTCTGGGTGACCGGATCAAGGTTCAGCTCGTAGAAGCGCATGATGTTGAAGTCGCCGGCCCCGGCCTTGAAGTAGAGGGCGATCAAAGCGACCAGCATGAGGAGCGAACCGACCATGGTGTAGATGAAGAACTTGACTGCCGCGTAGATCCTGTTCTTGCCGCCCCAGATACCGATGATGAAGTACATCGGGATCAGCATGACCTCCCAGTAGATGTAGAAGAGGAAGAGGTCCAGGGCCACGAAGGAGCCGATCATGCCGACCTCGAGGAGCAGCAGGCAGATCATGTACTCTTTGACCTTCTCTTCGACCGCGGTCCAGGTGGAGAGGATGGCGATCGGCATGATGAAGGTGGTCAGAATGATGAGCCAGAGGCTGATGCCGTCCATCCCGAGGTGGTAGCTCATCTGGAAGGGGCCAGCCGCGATCCAGGGCACGTTCTCGACGAACTGGAAGCCGCCCGTCGGATTGAACCCGGTGATGAGCGGGATCGAAGCGACGAACGTTACCGCCGAGACCGCCAGGGCCAGGCCACGGATAGCGCCGTGGGAGTTCTTGGGCATGAAGAGGAGAAGGATCGCCCCGATCAGCGGTAAGAAGGTTAGTATGCTCAGTAACGGTAGCTGGCTCATTTACTCTGCTCCTTTAACGAAAGGTCAAAATGGTTCTAATACCCGCCTCCGCCAGATCGGCCTCGGCGGGTATGAGTCTTTAGCGGAAGAGGTAGCAGGCGACGATCACCACCACGCCGAGCACCATGGAGTAGGCGTAGTTGTGGACGAAGCCGGTCTGCACGTGGCGCAGGATGCCGCTGAAGCCGCGGACCACGGCTGCCACACCGTTGACGATACCGTCGACCACCACCACGTCGAACCCTTTCCAGAGGAACTGGCCGAGCGCTTTGCAGGGGTTGACGAAGAGGAAGTCGTAGATCTCGTCCACGTACCACTTGTTGTACACCGCACGGTGGAGGGCCGGGAAGGCGTTGGTGAAGGCGGCCGGGATGCTCGGGCGGATGATATAGAGGCCGGCAGCCACACCGATGCCGCAGAAGGCGATCAGCACCGAGAGACCCATCAGGCCCCACTCGGCGGCCTCGCTGTGCAGGCCGTGCAGCCCCTGCTGATGCATGTATTCGGTGGAGTAGGCCAGCACCGGCTCCATGTAGTGCTCGTACACGTTGGGGAGCCCGCCGAACAGCTCGCCGATGACCTTGGGAATCCCGATGTAACCGCCGAGGAAGGAAAGGGCGGCCAGCACCATCAGCGGCAGGGTGATGGTGATCGGGGACTCGTGCAGGTGATGCCAGGCTTTCTCGGAGAGACGGGTCTCGCCGAAGAAGGTCATGAAGACCAGGCGGAACATGTAGAAGGCGGTCAGGCCGGCGGCGCAGGCGCCCACACCCCAGAGGACGATGTTAAGCGGTCCGTGGAAGGGGTTGGCGTAGGCCTGCCAGAGGATCTCGTCCTTGGAGAAGAAGCCCGCGAAGCCCGGGACACCGGCGATGGCGATGGTGGCGATCAGGAAGGTGGCGAAGGTGATCGGCATCTTCTTTCTGAGGCCGCCCATGTTCCTCATGTCCTGCGGGTCGGCGTGGCTGTGCTCGGCGTGGAGAGCGTGGTGCATCGCGTGGATGACGGAGCCGGAACCGAGGAACAGGCAGGCTTTGAAGAAGGCGTGGGTCATCAGGTGGAACACGCCGGCGCCGAAGGCCCCGACGCCCAGGGCCAGGAACATGTAGCCCAACTGGGAGACGGTGGAGTAGGCGAGGACGCGCTTGATGTCGTTCTGGGCGGTGCCGATGGTGGCGGCGAAGAGGGCGGTAGCGGCACCGACGCAGGCCACCACCAGCAGGGCGGTCGGGCTCTTGATGTAGACGAAGTTCATGCGGGTGATCATGTAGACGCCCGCGGTGACCATGGTGGCCGCGTGGATGAGGGCGGAAACCGGGGTCGGGCCTTCCATCGCGTCCGGGAGCCAGGTGTAGAGCGGGATCTGGGCGGACTTACCGGTGGCGCCCAGGAAGAAGCAGAGGCAGATCGCGGTGGTCACCCCGCCGACCGGGATCAGGTCAGCGTGCTTGGCAAGCTCGGTGAAGTCGACGGTCCAGACGTTGTGGGTGGCGCCCATGTAGTAGAAGAGGAGGAAGAGACCGAGCAGGAACCCGAAGTCGCCGACCCTGTTCATCACGAAGGCCTTCTTACCGGCGTCGCCGGCCGACTTCTTGTGGAAGTAGTAGCCGATGAGGAGGTAGGAGCAGAGGCCCACCCCTTCCCACCCGACGAACATGAGGAGCAGGTTGGCGCCGGAGACCAGGAGCAGCATGGAGAAGGTGAAGAGGTTCAGGTAGGTGAAGTACCGGTAGAACCCTTCCTCGCCGTGCATGTAGCCGATGGAGTAGAGGTGGATCAGGGAGCCTACCCCGGTGACCACCATCAGCATGAGAGCGGAGAGCGGGTCGATGAGGAAGGCCACGTCGGCCTTGAAGGGGCCGCACTGGATCCAGGTGAAGACCTGCTTCACGAAGTGCCTCTCCTCGCCCGGAAGGCTCAGGAGCTGGAACAGAATCCCGCAGGCGACCACGAAGGAGCCGGCGACAGCCAGGGTCGCGATCCCACCGATGACGGCTTCATTCTTAATCTTCTTGCCGAATAGGCCGTTGATGACCACCCCGATGAGTGGGAAAAGTGGAATCAACCATACGTATTCAAACATTCCGGACTCCTTTAAAAGCTTAGTTCTATGTTCTAAGTTCTAGGTTCTAGGTTGTGATGCCTGCGGACTCGTACTCCTCCCGCTGGCGGGCGCTCTACGTCTGTTCTTGGTTTTCAACATAGAACCTAGAACATAGATCGTAGAACTTGTTTGCCTTTCTACAGCTTCATCACGTTGATGTCCTCGACGTCGATGGACTCGCGGTTCTTGTAGAAGGCGATCATCAGCGCCAGGCCGACGGCTGCCTCGGCGGCGGCCACGGTCATGACGAAGAAGACGAAGATCTGGCCGTCGAGGTTCCCGAGGTAGCGGGAGAACGCGATGAAGGAGAGGTTGACCGCGTTCAGCATCATCTCGACGCACATGAAGATCACGATGGCGTTCCTCTTGGTCAGGACACCGATGCAGCCGATGGAGAAGAGGATGGCCGAAACTATAAGGTAGTTGTTCAGAGCTAGCATTTCATCACCCCTGTATCGCTCGCTAAAGCGTTAGATTTTCTTCTTGGCCAGGATCACCGCGCCGACGATGGCGGCCAGCAGCAGGATCGAGGTGATCTCGAACGGGAGCAGGAAGTCGGTGAAGAGAGCCTTACCGATCAGCTCCACGTGGCCGGCCTTCACGATGGCGGCGTGGTCAAGCCCCCCCGGAGCACCGGTCATCCCGCCCCGCATCAGGAACAGGCAGGTCTGGAAGAGGACGAAGATCCCCAGGGCCGAGCCGGCGAACACCGCGTGGGAGCTCCTCTTGGCGGTCTCGGTCCTGATGTTCAGCAGCATGATCACGAAGATGATGAGAACCATGATGGCGCCCGCGTACACGATCACCTGGGTGACAGCCATGAAAGGGGCGTCCAGCATTACGTAGAAGGTCGCCAGGCAGAAGAAGGTCATCACCAGCGACAGGGCGCTGTTGATCGGGTTTTTGCAGGTGATCACCAGCAGGCTGGAGATCACGGCCACCGCGGCCACCACGATAAAGAAGATCGATTCCATTGCTGCTCCTTTATTTCTTTTCTAAGAGTCGCTCTTTGTTGAAGGTGAAGTCGGCACGCTTGTAGTTGGCGAGCTCGAAGGTCTGGGTCATGCGGATGGCATCGACCGGGCAGGCCTCCACGCAGTAGCCGCAGAAGATGCAGCGGAGCATGTCGATTTCGTAGACGGCGGCGTACTTGTCGTGGTTCGCGTCTTCACCAGCCTCGACCGTGATGCACTTGGCCGGGCAGACAGTGGGGCAGAGGTAGCAGGCCACGCACTTGGCCCGATCGTGGGAGACGTTCAGGGCGTGCAGACCGCGGAAGCCGGGAGCGACGTCGGGACGCTCAGTCGGGTACTGAAGGGTAACCGGCTTGGAAAACATGTGTTTCAGAGTGATCTTCAGACCGTTAATCAGCGGCATTATCATTTTCGGCACCTCGCCTAAGAATTCGTTGCTAGATCGGAACTACTTGCCCAGAGCCATGACCACGATGCCGGTCACGACCACGTTCACCAGGGTGAGCGGCAGGAAGACTTTCCAGCCCAGACGCATCAGCTGGTCGTAACGGTAGCGCGGGTAGGTCGCCCTGATCCACATGCAGACGAAGATCAGGAAGTACACCTTGATGATGAACCAGAGCCACCCCGGCAGCACCGGGCCGTGCCAGCCGCCCAGGAAGAGGGTGACGGTGACGGCGCAGACGGTGACCATGTTGGCGTATTCAGCCATGAAGAACATCGCGTACTTCATGGAGGAGTACTCGGTGCAGAAACCGGAGACCAGCTCGGTCTCGGCCTCGGGAAGGTCGAACGGGGTCCTGTTGATCTCGGCCAGCGAGCAGATGAAGAAGATCACGAAGGCCAGGGGCTGCTTGAAGGCGTACCAGCCGCCGCCCGCCTGGTCGGCCACGATCTTCTGCAGCGACAGGCTCTCGGAGAGCATGAAGACCGAGATGATGGAGAGGCCGGCGGCCAGCTCGTAGGAGACCATCTGGGCCGCGGAGCGGAGCCCGCCGAGGAGCGAGTACTTCGAGTTGGAGGACCAACCCGCCAGGACGATCCCGTAGACGCCCAAGCTCGCCATGGCCAGGATGTAGAGGACGCCGACGTTGATGTCGAAGACCTGGGAACCGGCCTGGTCGTAGTAAGCGGCGATCTGCAGCGGCACTTTGTAGCCGCCGATGGAAACCGTGTCACCGAAGGGGATGACCGCGAAGGAGATGAAGGCCGGGATGAGGGCCACCAGCGGAGCGATCAGGAAGGCGAACTTGGATGCCTGGCTCGGAACGATCTCTTCCTTGAAGAACAGCTTCACGCCGTCGGCGATCGGCTGCAGCAGGCCGTGCCAGCCGGTCCTCATGGGACCCAGGCGCACCTGCATGTGACCGATGATCTTTCTCTCCGCGTAGGTTGCGTATGCTACGGTCAGGAGCACAAAGACAAAGGCTACGAGCACCTTGGCAACCATGGCTATGTAGTACGCGACCGGCAGTCCTAAGATTAGCGTATCCATCTGATAGTCTTCCCCTCTTGTGTGAAATTGACGAGTCGTATAAGGCTAAGCGGGTATCCGCTCTTGTTCTCTGTCGGACGGTCGGACCGGTCGGGCTATGCGGACCGGTCGGACCTGCCGGAACTTATTTCGCGACAGTTACGTAGGTTACCGCGGCGCCGTCGGTGATGCTGTTGATCGAGGCCTCACCGAAGTGGTAGGGGGCGAAGACCACACCCTTGGGCACCCTTTTGCCGACCTTGGCCTTGAGGCTCACGCTGCCGGTGGCGGAGGTAAGCTTCACGGTGTCCCCCTCGGCCACTTTCAGGGCCGCGGCGTCGTCGGTGGAGAGCTCGGCGTAGCCGTCCGGGCAGACGTACATCGGACCTTCGCCGAAGCGGCTCATGGTGCCGTTGTGGTAGAGTGCCGAGCCGGTGACCAGGGCGAACTTCCCTGCCTGGGCGGCCGGGGTCTTGGCGGCGACGGCGGTCAGCTTGGCGGAGACGGTGACCGGAACCACCACCCCTTCGTCGGTGAGCTTCGCCTGGGTGAGCCCGGCGTAGCCGGCGACCGAGGAGGCGATCTCTGCGAAGACGTCCCCCTGCTTGGCGTAGCGGGCGCCACCCAGCGAGGAGTTCAGGGTGGAGAGCACCTCGAAGTCGCTCTTGGCGAGGCCAAGCGGCTTGATGGCCTGGCGTACGTTCTGGACCCGGCGGCCGAGGCTCGTGAAGGTGCCGGACTTCTCGGCGAAGGAGACCACCGGCAGCACCACGTCCGCCTTGGCGGCGGTCTCGGTCAGGAAGAGGTCGGCCACCACCAGGAAGTCGACGGCGTCGAGCGCCTTCTCGACCTTGGCGCGGTTCGGGTAGCTGACCACCGGGTTCTCGCCGGCGATGTAGAGAGTCTTGATGGAGCCGGCCGCGGCGCCGTCGATGATCTGCTGGGCGGTGAGGCCGCCTTTCTGCGGGTAGAGCCCGAGGTCGGCAGCGCCCTGGCTGTTGTTCTTCTCGCCCATGATGAGGAGGCCGGCGCCTTCCTTGCCGATCTTGCCGGTCAGGATGGCCAGGTTGGCGGCCGCCTGGGCAAGGTTCGCGTCGTGGCCCGGGTAACCCTGGCCGATCGGGAGGATGATCAGCGCCTTCTCGGCGGTGGCGAACTCCTTGGCGATGGCCGCGATCTCCTCGGCGCTAAGGCCGGTGGCCTGGAGGTCGGCGGCGGAGAGGGAGCCCTTGAGCTCGGCCAGGCCGGGGGCGTCGACCGCGAGACCCTGCTCGATCACCGAGGCGCAGAGGGCGTTGAAGAGGGCCACTTCGGCGCCGGGGGCATGGACGGCGGTCTTGGCGCCGGGAAGCTTCCCGAGCTTGCCCTTCTTGTCGGAGACGATCTGGAGCTTGACCCCCTTGCGCTTGACCCCGAGGTTGATCTCGAAGCCGATGACCGGGTGGGTCTCGTAGGCGTCGGACTTAACCACCAGGAGCTGCTCGGCCTTCTGGATGTCGGCGATCTCGGAGGGGGAGGCGGTGATGCCGAAGCTTGCCTTGGCGCCCTTGGTCAGCGCCTCGTGGGCGTAACCGGCGGAGTGGTCGACGTTGTCGGTGCCGAGGGTCTCCTTGAAGAGCTTGCCGAAGACGAAGAGCTCCTCGTTGGTGAGACGCGCGGTGGTCAGGGCGGCGACCGAGGCCGGGGCGGACTTGGCGGCGGCGAGCTTGTCGGTGACGAGCTTCAGCGCCTCTTCCCAGGTGGCCTCAACGAGCTGGCCGTTCTTCTTGACGAGCGGGGTGGTGAGGCGGCGGTCGGAGTTGACGAACTGGTAGCCGAAGCGGCCGCGGGTGCAGAGCTGGCCGTTGTGGAACCCCTGGTTCTCGTCGTAGACGGTGGTGAGGACCTTGTTGTCCTTGACCCCCAGGGTCAGCTGGCAGCCGGTGCCGCAGTAGGAGCAGACCGACTTGACCTTGTTGAGCGCCCACCAGCGGGCCTTGAACTTGAAGGGACGGGAGTTGAGCGCGCCGACCGGGCAGACCGATACGCAGGAGCCGCAGAACTCGCAGTTGAGCGGCCCGTCGAACTCGGTACCCATCTTGGCTTCGATACCGCGGTTGATGAAGGTGTAGGCGCCGTAGGAGACGATCTCGTCGCAGATCCTCGCGCACTTGCCGCAGTGGATGCAGCGGTTCATGTCGCGCTCGATCAGCGGGTTGTCGTAATCGATGGCGTGGTTGAACTTCTCGTCCACGAAGCGGTTGGTGTTGACCTTGTACTCGTAGGTGAGGTTCTGGAGGTCGCAGTCGCCGGCGGCGTCGCAGACCGGGCAGTCGATCGGGTGCTTGAGGAGCAGGAGCTCGAGCACGAGCTTCCTCGCCTTCACGATCTCGTCGGTCAGGGTCCGCACGATCATCCCTTCGGTGACCGGGGTGGTGCAGGCGGGGATCAGCCTCCCCTTCATCTGCTCAACCTCTACCAGGCACATACGGCAGCCGCCGAACGGATGCAGCTTCTTGTCATGGCAAAGGATCGGTATCTTTATGCCGGCCGCCTTGGCCGCATCATAAATGGTAGCGTCTTTTCCTACCGAAACCTGTTTCTCGTCGATTGTAAGATTTACCATCTCATCCTCACAAAAATCAGTTCTAGGTTCTACGTTCTACGTTCTAAGTTACAGGCTTTAACCCAGAACCTAGAACGTAGAACTTAGAACATGTTTTGTTATTCAATCGCCATGAAGCGGCAGGCGTCGTAGCAGGATTTGCACTTGGTGCAGTTCTCCTTGACCAGCTCGGCCACCTGGCCCTTCTCCCAACGGATCGCGTTGGACGGGCAGGCACGGAGGCAGGCGCCGCACTTCACGCACTTCTCGGGGACCACCTGCCAAAGGAGCAGCTCCTTGCAGGAGTTGGAGGGGCAACGCTTGTCGTTGATGTGCGCCTCGTACTCGTTGCGGAAGTATTTGACGGTGGAAAGGATCGGGTTGGGAGCGGTCTGACCGAGACCGCACAAGGACGCCTTCTTGATGGTGGCGCCCATCTCCAGGAGGGTGTCGATGTCCTCGGGCTCGCCGCGCCCCTCGGTGATCTTCTCCAGGATGTCGAGCATGGCTTTCAGGCCGATACGGCAGGGAACGCACTTGCCGCAGGACTCCATCTTGGTGAAGGTGAGGAAGAAGCGGGCCACGTCGACCATGCAGGTGGTCTCGTCCATGACGACCAGACCGCCGGAGCCCATCATGGCGCCCGCCTTGATCAAGGAATCGTAATCGACCGGGGTGTCGAGCACCTCGGCCGGGATGCAGCCGCCGGAAGGGCCACCGGCCTGGACCGCCTTGAACTTGCGGTTGTTGGCGATGCCGCCGCAGACCTTGTAGATAACGTCGCGCACGGTCATACCGGCCGGAACCTCGACCAGACCGGTGTGCTTGACCTTGCCGGTGACCGCGAAGATCTTGGTACCCTTGGTGGTCTCGGTGCCCAAAGACGCGTACCAGTCGGAGCCCTTGTTGATGATGTGGCGGACGTTGGCGAAGGTCTCGACGTTGTTGATGTTGGTCGGCTTGCCCCAGAGGCCCTTGACCGCCGGGAACGGCGGACGGGGACGGGGCATGCCGCGCTCGCCTTCGATGGAGGCCATGAGGGCGGTCTCCTCGCCGCAGACGAACGCACCGGCGCCCTTCTTGATCCTCAGGTCGAAGTCGAAGCCCCAACCCTGGATGTTCTTGCCGAGGTACCCTTTCTCGTAGCAGGTGTCGAGCGCCTTCTGGAGACGGTCGATGGCCAGCGGGTACTCGGCGCGGACGTAAACGTAACCGGCGTAGCAGCCGATGGCGTAGGCCGCGATCATCATACCCTCGATGACGCAGTACGGGTCACCTTCGAGGATGGAGCGGTCCATGAAGGCGCCCGGGTCGCCCTCGTCGGCGTTGCAGATGAGGTATTTCTTGTTGCCCGGCGATGCCGCGCAGAAGGACCATTTCATGCCGGTCGGGAAGCCCCCGCCCCCACGGCCACGGAGTCCGGACTTCTTCACCTCGTCGACGACCTCGGCGGGCTTCATGGTGGTGACGCACTTCTCGATGGCCTTGAAGCCGTCTTCCTCGAGGTAGGCATCGAGCCTTTCCGGGTCGATCTGGCCGCAGCCGGTCATGACCACGCGCATCTGCTGGTCGACGAAGGTGTTGTAGTAGTCCTTCGCCTTCTTCTTGGCGATGACCTCCTGCTTGATGATGTGCTCGTCGATGATGGCGGCCACGTCCTCGGGCTGGACGAAATCGTAGGTGATCCGCCCGAGCTCAGGGGTGATGATATCAACGAGGACGTCGTTGGCGCACAGACCGCGGCAGCCGGTCTTGACCACGTCGCAGCGCTTGCCGATCTGGGCCACGAGCCCCTTCTCGGCGATCAGCCTGGCGAACTCGTGCTCGACCTGCTTGGCGCCGGCCGAGATGCCGCCGGTCCCCTGACAGATAAGTATCTTTACTGCTTCAGCGTTTTCGCTCATGACAAATGGTCCCCTGGAAGATTACTTTTGCTCGGGTTTCATCGGTGCCTGGTTGTACCGCTCCACGATCTCGTCGACCTTCTGGACCGTCATCTTGCCGAAGGTGTCGTCGTTGACCATCGCCAAGGGGGCCATACCGCAGGCACCCAGGCAGGCCACCTTCTCGAAGGTGTAGCGGAGGTCCGGGGTGGTCTCGGCGTGGCCGATCCCCAGGCGCCCGAAGAAGGTCTCCACGATACGCTCGGCGCCCTGGACGTGGCAGGCGGTACCGACGCAGACCCTGATGATGTAGCGGCCGCGCGGCTTCAGGTGGAACTGGGCGTAGAAGGTGAGCACGCCGTAGATCTGGCTCGGGTACACGTTGAGGCGCTCGGCCACCAGGTCGATGGTGGGACGCGGCACGTAGCCGTACCAGTCCTGGATACCCTGCAGTACCGGCATCAGGTTGCCCGGCAGCGTAAGGTACTTGTCGATGATATTGTTGGCTTCGGTAAGGTCGATTACTTCTTCCGGCGTTTCGTCGGCCTTGACAGCCTCGGCAGGAGCGTTAGACATGTACCCCTTCTCCTTATCGTTTCGTTTGAGTTAGCGGTCGATTTCGCCCAGAACGATGTCGAGCGTCCCGATGACGGCGACCAGGTCGGCCAGCATGGAGCCCTTGGCCATCTTCTCGATGGCGGACAGGTTCACGAATGAAGGCGGACGGATCCTCATCCGGTAGGGACGGTTGCTGCCGTCGGACACCACGTAGTAGCCGAGCTCCCCCTTGGGAGCCTCGACCCCCTGGTAGACCTCGCCCTCGGGAACCGGGAACCCCTCGGAAGCGATCTTGAAGTGGTGGATCAGCCCCTCGATGGAGTTGTACACGCTCTCCTTCGGCGGGTAGCAGACCTGCGGGGCGTCGGCCAGGATCGGTCCGGGCTTGAGCTTCTTCAGGGCCTGGTCGATGATCTTGACCGCCTCGCGCATCTCGACCAGACGGCACTTGTAACGGTCGAAGGTGTCGCAGTTCTCGCCGACCGGCACCTTGAAGTCGTACTCTTCGTAGCCGGAGTAGGGGATGTCGCGCCGGAGGTCGAAGTCGACCCCGGAGCCACGCAGGGCCGGGCCGGAGATGCCGTAGTTGATGGCGTCCTCGGCGCTGATCACGCCGTTACCCACCGTCCTCTGCAGCCAGATGGTGTTCTTGGTGAGGAGCCCCTCGTAGGTGTCGAAGTGCCCCGGGAAGGTGTCGATGATCTCCTTGACGTCCTTCTCGAAGCCGTCGTAGAGCTCGCGGGAGAGGCCGCCTACGCGGTAGTAGTTGGAGGTCATCCTGGCGCCGGAGATCTTCTCGTAGATCTCCATGACCTTCTCGCGCTCACGGAAGGCGTAGAGGAACACGGTCATGGCACCGATGTCGAGGGCGTGGCAGGCGATCCAGACCAGGTGGCTCTTCAAGCGGGTGAGCTCGCTCATGATGATGCGCACGGTCTTGGCGCGCTCCGGGACCTCGATCCCGAGGAGCTTCTCGACGGCCAGCACGTAGCCCAGGTTGTTGCTCATCGGGGCCAGGTAGTCCAGACGGTCGGTGAGCGGGATGGTCTGGTGGTAGGTCCGGTGCTCGGAGAGCTTCTCGACCCCCCGGTGCAGGTAGCCGATGTGGGGGGTGATCTTCTGAATCACCTCGCCGTCCAGCTCGACAACGAGCCGCAAAACGCCGTGGGTACTGGGGTGCTGGGGCCCCATATTCAATGTCATTATCTCGGTGCTCATTGATCCCTCTATCTGATGCTTGGAATGGAATGGTCCTGGTTTAGACTACGACAGACGCCCTTTGTACGGCTCGCGGTCCGGTCCCTGTACCGGGTAGTCCTTCCGGAGGGGATGCCCGACCCAGTCGTCGGTCATCAGGATGCGGACCAGGTTCGGGTGGTTCGCGAACTTGACCCCCATGAGGTCGTAGACCTCGCGCTCGAGCCAGTCGGCGGAGTTCCAGAGGGCGGTCGCGGAGTCGATGGAGCAATCCTCCTCGGTCACCGGGGCCTTGACCCTGATCTTGTCCTTGTTGGGGATGGAGGTCAGCTGGTAGACCACCATGAAACGGGGATCCTGCCCCAGGTAGTCGACCGCGGTGACGTCGACCAGGAAGTTGTACTTGAGATCCTCCTTGAGGCACTTCAAAACCTCGAGGATCTTCTCCTTCTTGACGGTGACGGTCACCTCGCCGCGGAACTCCTTGGTCTCGAGGAGGGCATCCGCGAAACGCTCCTTCAGCTTCACTACAGCGCGATTATTTTCTGCCATGTCAGCCTTACCTTTCCCTTTGGTCGTTGTAGATTACGCGGCGGGCTCGAGGCGGTCGCCCAGGCCAATGGAGGAACCGAAGGTGTTCTTCTCTTTGGCGATCTTGTCCTGCAGCTTCATGAGGCCGTAGAGAAGCGCCTCCGGGCGCGGCGGGCACCCCGGGATGTAGACATCGACCGGGAGCGCCTCGTCGATGCCCTGCACGACGGAGTAGGTGTCGAAGATGCCGCCCGAGCAGGCGCAGGCGCCCATGGCGACCACCCACTTCGGTTCCGGCATCTGCTCGTACACGGTCTGGATGACCGGGAGCATCTTCTTGGTCACGGTGCCGGCGATGATGATGCAGTCGGACTGGCGCGGGCTAGCGCGGAAGATGATGCCGAAGCGGTCAAGGTCGTGCTTGGCGGCGCCGGTGGCCATCATCTCGATCGCGCAGCAGGCAAGCCCGAAGGTCATCGGCCAGATGGAAGACTTCCGGGCCCAGTTAACCAGGCTGTCCAGGGAAGTCGTGATGATGTTGTCGCCCAACGGCTGATTTACTCCCATTCCAGTGCTCCTTTTTTCCAAACGTAAACGTAACCCACGAAGAGGATCACGATGAAGACACCCATCTCGATGAGGCCGAACATGCCGAGCCTCTTGAACAGCACCGCCCAGGGATAGAGGAAGACGGCCTCGATGTCGAACAGGATGAAGAGCATCGCGATCAGGTAGAACTTGACCGAGAAGCGCTCGCGAGCGGTACCGACCGGCTCGCAGCCGCACTCGTAAGGTGCGAGCTTCACCTTCGACGGTTTCTTCTGTCCGATCAGCGAAGAAAAGACCACCGACCCCAGACCGAAGCAGACCGCTATGATCACCAGCACCAAGATTGGCAGATAAGCACCAAGCATCCCTATCCTCCCGTACTTCCAAAGGTATGTTTTTTGTTGCACGCACGCGGAAATGCCGTATACTGCACGCTTCTTTCCCTTCCCGGTTCCTCCGGCATTAAGAGTCGATGAGAGATCAGGAGGTACAAAGGTATACTGTATACAACACCGGCCCCGAAATTATTTCATTCCCGCTACTTTGTCAAGCAGAAAATAATTCTAATCTTCCAGTTTCAGTAACATTTTCGACACACCAGCAAAACGGACCGATCTAGTCCTAAGTGTGCGAAGAGGTACGGGTTTTATTCCTTGACAGATCCGCCGCCGCTGTGCTACCAAACACGGCATAATGCAATGATTAACAGTCAGTTAGGAGAATCCGCTTATGGAAACCAGCCGTTCCGCAGCACTGTTCCAAGAGGCCATCAAGTCGATTCCGGGTGGGGTGAACAGCCCGGTCCGCGCTTTCCGCTCGGTCGGTTCTGACCCCTTATTTATCAAGAAGGCCGCCGGCTCCCGCATCTTCGACGAGGACGGCAACTCTTTCATCGACTACGTCGGTTCCTGGGGTCCGATGATCCTCGGGCACTGCCCGGCCCCGGTGGTGGCCGCCGTCAAGGCCGCGGTGGACAACGGCGCCTCCTTCGGCGCCCCCACCGAACTGGAGGTGACCCTGGCCGAGATGGTGATCGAGGCGGTCCCCTCCATCGAGATGGTGCGCATGGTCTCCTCCGGGACCGAGGCGACCATGAGCGCGATCCGGCTCGCCCGCGGCTACACCGGGCGCGACAATATACTTAAATTCTCCGGCTGCTACCACGGCCACTCCGACTCCCTGCTGGTGAAGGCCGGCTCGGGTGCCGCCACCTTCGGGGTGCCGGACTCCCCGGGCGTTCCCGCCGACCTGGCCCGCCACACCCTGACCGCCACCTACAACGACCTCGCTTCCGTCAAGGCGCTGGTGGCCGCCAACCCGGACTCGATCGCCTGCATCATCGTCGAGCCGGTGGCGGGGAACATGGGGACCGTTCCCCCCAACCCCGGATTCCTGGAGGGGCTCCGTGAGATCTGCACCCAGGAAGGGATCGTGCTGATCTTCGACGAGGTGATGTCCGGCTTCCGGGTCGCCTACGGCGGCGCGCAGGAAGTCTACGGGGTCACCCCGGACATGACCACCCTCGGCAAGATCATCGGCGGCGGTCTCCCGGTCGGGGCCTTCGGCGGCAAGAAAGAGATCATGAGCCAGCTCTCCCCCGCGGGCGGCATCTACCAGGCCGGCACCCTCTCGGGTAACCCGCTCGCCATGACCGCCGGGATCGAGACCCTGAAGCTCCTGAAGCAGCCTGGCTTCTATGCAAGCCTCGAGGAGAAGGCCAAGTTCGTGGCGGAAGGGATCGCCAAGGCCGCCAAGGACGCCGGGGTCCCCATCTACTCCACCCGCGTCGGCTCCATGTTCTGCGCCTTCTTCTCCGGCAAGCCGGTGGTGGACTGGGACTCGGCCTCGGCCTGCGACACCAAGCTCTTCGCCAAGTACTTCCGCTCCATGCTGGAGAACGGGGTCTACCTCGCCTGCTCGCAGTTCGAGACCGCCTTCGTCTCCATCGCCCACAGCCAGAAGGATCTCGAGGACACCATCGCCGCCGCGGCCAAGTCGTTCAAGGCGCTTTAAAACCCATGGAACGCGGATAAACCATAAGTAGTACAAATAAGAAGGCCCCTCTCGCTTCGGCGGGAGGGGCCTTTTTTTGATTGATCTATACAAGCATTGGAACGGGGATGACGCGGATTGAACGGATTCACGCGGATATGGCTTTTGGGGTACCCCAAAAAAGGATTAGGCCTTGGGTTTTCCTTTAGGAGGTTGATCCGCGTAAATCCGTTCTATCCGCAATATCCGCGTTCTGATGGTGTTAAGCCTCACCGGAAGGCTGTGCAGTAGCCCCACCAGGTGCCGCCACCGACGATGACGAAGAGGATCACGTGCTTGGCGATCAGCATCTTTCTCCGGGTCGCCTCGGCTTCGGGGCCGTAGAAGTTGTTCACGTAGGTGAAGCTCCGCATCCCTCCGGTGGCGAAGATGCAGACGGCGGCGCCGACGGCGTTCCAGAAGAAGAAGCGCTCGATGTCGGCCAGGAATCCGGCTCCGGCTTTGGCCTGGATGCGGTAGCCGTGTAATAGATAGATGGCGATCAGGGCGGAGAGCCAGTAGCCGGTGGCAAAGTCATGGATGAAGCCGTTGAGTACGATCAGTACTTTCTTGATGGTTTCCACCGGGGTGGTTCCTCCTTACACTGTATGGGCTCACGGCGCCGGGGTTCGGCGAGCGAATGGAGCGCTAGTGGTAGCTGCCATTGTGGTCGCGGTTTATTCTCGAGGACGCGGAGAGGCCGCATTCTTCGCGGTGGCAATATTCGTTTTCGGGAAGACGGCTCCGATGCGCCCTCACCACTGCCTCTTGTATATTGATACTCTCGCCCCCACTGGGGGAGAGGGTGGCCGGAGGGCAGGGGATATAGGGGGATAGCTGCTAGGGGCGGGCGCCTTCTTCGTGGTAGTCGTCGTCGGCGTTTACCTCCCATAGGTCGTGGTTCTCTCCCATGATGTTGCGGGCGGCCAGCAGGCCGGTCAGCATGGAGTGATCCATGTTGTTGTAACGGTGCATCCCGTTTCTCCCGATCACCTGCAGGTTGCCCAGGCCGGCCAGGTAGCCGCGGATCGCCGCCACGCGGGCGAGGTATCCGTCATCGTACATCGGGTAGGCCTTCGGTACCCTTACCACCACCCCCTCGCGCACGAGCCCGGGAGGCACCAGGCCGGTCGCCTCCAGCTCGCGGGTGGCCAGCGCCACCAGCTCGCCGTCGGATGCGCTCCAGAGCGCGTCTCCCTCGAAACAGAAGTATTCCATGCCGAGACAGCTCGTTCCCCGCTCGGGGACCAGCTCGGGGCTCCAGTTACCGAAGTTCTGGATCCTCCCCACCTTGAGCGATTCCTCGTGAATGTAGATCCAGGTGTCGGGAAAGAGGTTCTCGCGCTCCACGATGAGCGCCACGGTCAGGAAATCCCGGTAGCGCAGGGAGGAGGCCGCCTCGGCGACTTCGCCGCCGGGTGGGGGATCCAGCTCTCTCACCAGCAGGCTGAGGGGGATGGTGGAGACCAGGTGCCCCACCGGGAGAAACTCCTTCCCGTCACGCCCCTCCAGCTCGACGCCGGCCACCCTCCCATCTTCCAGGTGGATCCTTGCGACCCGGGTGTTGAAGCGGACCTCCCCCCCGTGGCGGACGATCTCGCGGCAGAGGGCCTCCCACATCATTCCCGGCCCGAGCCTCGGGTAGTGGAAGGCGCCGATCAGGGTGCGGACCGGCTCACCGTCCTCGATGGTCCCGGGGCGGCGGAGCATGTTGGCGACCGCCGTCCGAAGCGACAGCCCCTGGATCCGCTGGGCGGCCCACTGGGCGCCGATCTCGCGGCAGGATACCCCCCAGACCTTCTCGGTGTAACTGCGGAAGAAGAGCTCGAAGAGGCGGTCGCCGAAACGGTTGGTGACCCAGTCGGCCAGGGTCTCCTCGGGACGGATCGGGGCGACCTTGCGCCTTAGGTAGCTCGCCAGGATGGCGAGGCTCTCCCCGATCCCCAGCCCCGCCAGCACGTTGGCGGGCTTGAGCGGATAGTCGAAGAAGGTCTTGCGGCAGAAGATGCGCGATGAGCGGGGACGCAGCAGGAAATCCTCCCCCAAAAGCTCGTGCCAGAGCTCCTCGACCAGGGGATGCTTGGTGAAGAAGCGGTGCCCGCCGATATCGAAGCGGTACCCCCGGTGGGTCACCGTGCGCGCGATCCCCCCCGGGAAGGATTCCTTTTCGGCCACCACCACCTTGACCCCGTGGCGGGCCAGCTCGTAGGCGGCGGTCAGCCCGGCCGGCCCTCCCCCCGCCACCAGCACGACTCCGTCTCTGTAGGGCCTCTCCCCGGTGGTCATGAACGGCTCCTCCAGCCGGGGCGGCGAACCCGCAACGACTCCCGCAGGAAGTCCAACGGGTGCTCGGCGGTCAGCGACAGGTTGTAGCTGCAGGTGTAGCAGCATGGGGAGAATTCGGCACAGTGCCGGATGCGCTCCTGGCAGCCGGCGACCCTCGCCCACCCCTCGCGGATACCTTCCCGGCGCAGGTCGGCGACCGGCGGGAGATCGACGCAGGGGGCGAGCCGCCCGTCGGTATGGAGATCGGCGAAGAGACGGCCGGCGCCGCATTCCCCCATGCGCCCTCCCGTCAGGTAGTCGGCGGCCTTATCGTAAAAGCCGCTGTACTCCCAAAGGGGCGCCCCTTCCCGGCGCAGGCGGGCAAGCTCCCGGAAGAGCTCCGCCATCTCCCGGCGCTCCTCGTCGCTGGCCGCGAACTGCGGGTGGTCGCCGCGATGGGAAAATCCTCCCCCCTGGGCGACCGGGAAGACCGAGAGGTAGAAGCCGCGCTCACTCGCGAAGTCGAGCAGGGTCAAGGTCTCGCGGTAGTTCAGGCGGGAGAGGGTCATGTTGAGCTTGACCGGCTGGGGGGGGGGCGAGGTGGCCAACAGGTCGAGGGCCGCCAGCGCCTCGGGGAGGAGGTCGCGTCCGCGCAACTGCCGGTAAAGCTTCCGGTCGAGGGTGTCGAGGCTCACCGCCAGCTGCAAGAGCCCGCGGAGCGCGCCGAAACCGGCCAGGTGGGAGGCGTTGAAGACGGTCCCGTTGGTCGTGGTGGTATAGAGAAAGCCGAGGCGGTCGAGGAGGTGGAAGATCTCGAAGAGGTCGGGGCGCAGAAACGGCTCGCCGCCGGAGACCTCGACCACCAGGAAGCCGAAGGAGTTGAGATCCGCCAGGATCCGCTCGATCTCGGAGAAGGGGAGCTCCTCGGCCGGGGTACACCAGACCGAGCACATCGGGCAGGCCTCGTTGCAGCGGTTGGAGACGTTGAAGCTCAGGAAGGTGGGCTTTTGCCGCCGCATCCGCCAGGCCACCCTGAGCGCGGCGATGGGGAGAGGGAGCCTCACGGACGCCCCCCCTTCCCTGCCGCGCCGCCGGAGCGGCCCGGGGAACAGGATGGAGATGCCGCCGCGGCGCCGGTCTTTACGGGGAAGGAGACGGTCACGTAGCAATCCCCCGGCTAGGGGATGGGGGCGACGACGGCGTGGTGGTCGACGTTGGCCGGGGCCCTGCGGGCCGCGTGGCGTCCGTTGACCGCCCGCATGAGCTGCACCACCTCCTCGGGCATCCGCGCACCCCCTTCCTTCATGGCGCTCTTCATCTGGCCCGCCAGGTAGGAGTGGTTGATGAGGAGATCGAGCACCGAGAGCATGAATTCCTGCTTCCAGGGGGAGAGCTCGTGGAGGTGCTGGAACTTGTGCATGAAGAACTTCTGCGACGCCCTGCCGAGCTCCTTCTCGAGCTCCTCGAGGGTCATGTTCTTCGGCTTCACCACCGGCTCGACCAGGTTGTACTTGCGGTAGTCCTTGGTGGCCACGTACGGCTCCAGCTCGCTGTAGAGCTCCGCGTAGGGCCAGGGGGCGATGGCGAGGAAGAATCCCATGTCCGGGTTGTACTGCTTGGCGAGCTCGACGGTGGCGGCGATGGACTCCGGGGTGTCGTCCGGCATCCCGAGCACGAAGGAGGTCTCGGAGACGATGTCGGCGGCGTTGATGATGTCGATGGCCTTCTTGGACTGGGCGACCTTGGTGTTCTTGTTGAAGAGGTCCAGGGTGGCCTGGTCCCCCGCCTCCACCCCGACGTAGATGTGCTCCACCCCCGCCTCGCGGTAGCGGTGCATGATGTCCTCGTCCCGCAGGATGTCGTCCACCCGGGTCTCCATCAGGAGCTTCACCCCGACCTTCCGCTCGATCATCAGGTCGAGGATCCTCACCCAGCGGTCGCGGTCCAGGGTCGGGATCTCGTCGGAGAGCATGGCGACCTCGACGCCGAAGCGGTCGCGGAGCGTCTCCAGTTCGGCCACGAAGTTCTCCGGGCTCCTCGCCCGCCAGGACTGGGCCCAGAAGAGCTGCTGGGAGCAGAAGGAGCACTTCTCCATGCAGCCGCGGGAGGAGGAGACGATGGCCAGCCGCGCATTGTGCTTGGCGCGGTAGGAGTAGATCGGCCACTCCACCAGGTCCCACGCGGTGGGGAGCGCGTCGAGGTCCTGGATGTAGGGGGCCTTGGGGGTGACCACCACCTTGCCGTCGCGCCAGAAGGCGAGCCCCTTCACGTCCGCCGGGTCGCCGCCGGAATTCAGGCAGTCGATGAGCGCCGGGAGGGTTGCCTCCCCCTCGCCCCGCACGATGAAGTCGACGGTGTCGTGTTCCTCCTCGAGGATCTCCTGATAGCAGAAGGTGGCGTGTACGTTGCCGTGCACGGTGACGACGTCGGGATTGATCTCCTTGGCGAGGGCGGTCAGTTGCAGGGCGTGGGCGATCGAGGCGGTGAAGGAGGTGGTGGCGACCAGGTCCGGCTTGAAGGCGCGGATGCGGGCCTCGATGTCGGGCCACTTGTGCCAAAGCGACATGGCGTCGTAGTAATCGACCTCGCAGCCGGCCACGCGGAGCGCGCCGGCGATGTAGACGAACCCTACGTTGAGCCAGGTGCCGGCCGATTCGACGACGCCTGAGTGGTAGGGGGGAGTGATGAGTGCTACTCGCTTGATATTCATGACAGCTCCAGGACTGGGTCACCAACATGCAGCAGAAAATATGCAGGGAAAACTTCCTGCCAATTTACCCTTTCGGGGGTGGTGTTGTCAGCAAAAAAAGATATAGATTCCAGGCAGTTGGTAATGTTTATTCAACAATACCAAGAGTGTTAGCTAATGTAATCCGGACGGTGGCGCCTCATCCCGTAAGGGGGGTGGTGCCGAGAGCCGGCCGAGCAGGAAAATCCCCGCCACGAGCAGCACGCACCCCGTCAAAGAGAGGAGTTTCCCTACCCGAAGCTCGTCCGGGCGGTACTCCATGACCAGGGTGTGCCTTCCGGCGGGCCAGACGACCGCCCTCACCAACGAGTCGGCGGCGAGGATCGGAACGTCCCTGCCGTCGATGGCCGCGCGCCAACCGGGCCAGAAGGCGTCGTTCACCACCATGGTGGCGTCGGCGGAGGCCTCTCCGGTCACCTCGATGCGCTCCGCCTGCCGCGACACCGAGAGGACCGAGCCGGCAGCGACCGGGAGCATCGCCCCGGTCTCCACGATGGCTTCCCGTCCGCCGCGCCGGGTCTCGTCCACCAACGCCAGCCGGGCCTGTTCATCATTGGCCACCGGGATCACCGCCTTGGCGAAACCGGCCCAGGGGCGGTGCAGGATCGACCAGATCTCCATGCCGTTACGCGGATCGGTCTTTTGCAGGGTCCCGGTCGCGGTCATGGGGCGCCAGAGGCTCTGGTCGGCACCTCCCGGCGGCAGTACCAGGTGAGTGACCGCAAAACGCGGTGCCGCCATGGCGAGCTCCGGCCCCAGGGCATCGTTGAGACGGAACCAGCGGATCGGGAAGAGCCCGGTGTCGACCGAGAAGTTGTCGATACGGTACCTGGCGTTGGCGTTGGCGGCCATGCTGGTGAGGACCCCGTAATCGAGCTCGTCGATGGCATCCCACCCCTGCCGCGGGGCATGTGGCGGAACAGGACCGGCATTGAAGATCCGCAGCCCCGAGGACGGCGCCTCGATGGCGGGAGGGGTGGCGTTCACCCTCGCCTCGGGGCGTCCCGGCCTCAGCGCGTAACCCGACGCCGCTAAGCAGGCCACCCAGACGGTGGCAGCGAGGCCGATGCGGCAGGCGGTGCTTCTTCCCCTCAGGGCGGCCATCGAGCAGGCGGCCACGGCCAGCGCGGCCATGAGGGCGTGGGGGACGCCGCGGGAGAGGTGCGAGGCGACCGCGGGGTTAAGCCTCCCCGAAAGCGCCGCCACCGCGAGCCAGGCGGCCAGGGTGAGCAAAGCGGCCACCGCGGCGGCAATGGCAAGGCGTCTGGCCACCTTGCGGTCCCCGGCCACCCGGTCCGCACCCAGGGCGGCGAGGAGGGCCAGGAAGGCGAGCCCCACCGGGAGGTACTTCTCCCCGTAGCGAAACCCCTTGAAGACCGGCACGAGGTCCTGAATGGCCCGGGCGCCGAGGTAGCGCCCCATGGCAAGCCAGAGGGCCACCGCCGCCAGTATCGCCGCCACCCGTCCGCTTCTGGAGCCGCGGATCCCGGCCACGGCCAAAAGGAGCGTCGCCGCCCCCACGAAGACGCTCTCCGTGAAGGGGACGTTGAACCAGGTGGGATTACCGAGGCTCATGTAGACCGGCGCGGTCTGCGGGCCGTCCTGGGGCCACCAGAAAAAGCCGGGCGAGACGAGCTCCACCAGCCGCCAAGGGGCGAGGTCCCACTGGTTCACGTCGTAGTCGGGGAGCGGGAGCGCCCGGTTGGTCAACTGCAGAAAGCTCCAGGAGGGGGCGAGTTGCACCCCCGCCAGCAGGGCTCCCACCAAGGCTCCCCCGATGGCCATCGCCAGGCCGCGACGTCCGCCCCCCTCGGCGGCCAGCGCGAGGCCCGCGACGGTGGCTACCGCAAGCATCTGGATGTCCCCTGAAAAGGCCGCCGAGGCCACCGCGCAGGACGCCAGGGCGAAGCTCCACCCCCCCGGGCGGGTCCCGCAGAGGCGAAGGGCGGCGAGCACCCAGGGGACGGTCGCGGCACCCGCCAGGAAGACGAGGTTACCGGTCATGGAGAGGGGGTAGCCGGCCAGTCCGTAGGCGAAGCCCGCCAAAACGGAGGAGACGGGGGAAGCGCCGAAGACCGCGGCCAGCCAGCCCGCCCCGAGGCCTGCGCAGAGTACGTACCCTCCCATGAGCGGGTCGAGGCCGTCACCGGGGAAGAGGAAGGCGGCCGCCACGGAAACCGGGTGCAGCACGCCATGGATGGTTTCGCCCCAAAAGGGCATGCCGGTGGCACAGAACGGGTTCCACAAGGGGAGCGACCAGGAGCGGAGGGCCTGGCCCGCCAGCGAGCGTAACGGGGCGTACACCCCCGCGCTGTCGCGCTGCACGAGGGTCATTCCCCCGGCCCAGACCCAGACGAGCGGGGCGAGGGTCCCCAGGGCGAGTATCAGGGCCGCAGGCCCCCAACTGCGCAACCGCGATGCCGCTCCCCTCATTCCCACTGCCTCTGCTCTTTCCGCCAAATCGCTCTCCCAGGAAACTCCCTCACCCCTGCCCCTCTCCCGGAGGGCGAGGGGATATGGAGTTTCTGCCCCTCTCCCGGAGGGCGAGGGGATAAGGAAGGCTCATCCCCGCCTCTCCTCGGCTCTTCCCGCCACCGGTCAGCGGCCACGCGGCTGGTCGAAGGTCGCCGCCGCATCGGTCACCAGCCAGCGCCCATCCTTCACCTCGAGGGTGTAGGCGACGTGGTAGACGAAATCCTTGACCTCGCCGGTCTTCGCCCCGCTCTTGATGTCCAGGTAGGCGAAATCCCAGGTCTCGTCGGTCTTCACCAGGCAGCGGTTCGGCGCGGGAAAGTCGATGCTCCGGTAGTCGATCCTTTTCAGGTGGGAGTCCATGCGTGCCTTCCCCTCCCCGATGGCGGCCATGTGCGTGTAGGCCTTCTCGGCCAACTGGACCGTCGCGGCCTCCTGCACCGGATTCATGTTGAGGTTCCGGTACCCGTCGCTCAAAAGCTGGTTGTAGCGCTCCACCACCTGCCGGATCAACGCCGGGTCCTTCGCGGGGGCCCGGGCCGCTGCCGGGGCGGAGGGAGAGGGGGCGGGAGGAGACTCTTTCTCACGGCAGCCGGTAAAGAGCAGCAGGGAGAGAGCGGCCCCTACGGCTATAAGCGCCGACAAGGAGCTCATCCCCCGGCCTCCCCTTCCCCGGACGGTTGCCTGTCTGCTACTTGAAGTATTCGGCATGGATCGAAGACTCGAATAACGGGGTGAAGAACAGCGAAACCAGGGTCAGGACGAAGCAGACCACGAACAGCCAGGCGGCCCGCTCCCCCTGCCAGGCGAAGAAACGCCGCAGGTGAAGGTAGATGCCGAACACCGCCCAGGTGACCAGCGACCAGGTCTGCACCGGGTCCCAGTTCCAGAAGATCCCCCAGGACTGGTAGGCCCAGATGGAGCCGGCGAGCATCCCGATGGCCCAGAAGGTGAAGCCGAACCCGGCGAAGCGGTAGGCGTAGATGTCGATGCCGGGCAGATCGGGGAGCTTGCGGGAAAGCCCCGCCAGGCGCCCCCTCCGGATCATCAGGAAGAAGATCGAGAAGGCGAAGGCGATGATGATGGCCGAAAAGGCGATCTTGTAGAAAAGGATGTGGAGCACCAGCCAGACGCTGCGGAAGGTGGGGGGGAGGCTTTTCATCTCCGGGTTGAAGAAGAGGCCGAGCGCCACCAGGATGAACGCGGCGGGGATCACCACCACCCCGGCGGCCTTCAGCCGCGGATAGGGGATGATGAAGAGCAGGTAGGCCACCAGCAGCACCCAGGCGTTGGAGGAGAGGACCTCGAAGCGGTCGATGTAGGGACCATGCCCCACCATGCGCCACCAGATCACCAACCCTATCCCGTGGAGCACCAGCCCCGGGAGAAGCGCCCAAAGCCCCCTCTTTACCGAGGCGGGCCGGTCGAAGAACTGGCCGTAGATGAAGAGGATGGAAGCCACTACATAGATGATGACGGCACCCCAATGGATTCCCGTAACCAGTGCAAATGAACCTTTCATAATTCTCCTGAAGAAGAGACAGTATCTGAGCGGCGTCGTTCAGGCAGGCAGATGCCCTTGGGAAGGCATCGCTTGGCCAACCACTGTCATGGGGACAGATCCGGCCGGCACTGAAGCATCTACCATTCAGCTGAAGACATTATACTTCACAATGCAACGGAGCGCTGAAACTCCGTCCTTCCAGTTGATCTTCTTCCCCTCGCAGTAGGTCCTGCCCGAATATGAGATCCCCACCTCGTAGATTCTGAGCTTGAGCCTCGCCACCTTGGCGGTGAACTCCGGCTCGAAGCCGAAGCGGTTTTCCTTGAGAGTGATCCGGTCGAGGATCTCCCGGCGGAAGGCCTTGTAGCAGGTCTCCATGTCGGTCAGGTTGAGGTTGGTGAAGAGGTTGGAGATGAGGGTCAGGATCGTGTTGCCGACCATGTGCCAGAAATAGAGCACCCGCCGGTAGTCGCCGGTGACGAAGCGGGAGCCGAAGACCACGTCGGCCTTCCCCTCCAGGATAGGCAGCAGCAGCTTGTGGTACTGGCGCGGGTCGTACTCGAGGTCGGCATCCTGGACCAGGACCACGTCCCCCTTGACCAGGGCGAAACCGGTCCTGAGCGCCGCCCCCTTGCCGAGGTTGCGGGGGTGAAAGGCGACCCGGAGATCGTCCCCCGTGACCCCTTCCAGAAGCTCCCTGGTGCCGTCGGTCGAGCCGTCGTCGACCACCACGATTTCCTTGGGGATCTCCACCGCCCGCACCTGCTCGATGAGCCTCAGGACGGTCTCCCGCTCGTTGTAGACCGGTATCACCACCGACAGTAGCCTCACCCCCCCTCCTCGCCCGGCGGCAGGGAGGGGCCGAGGAGGGCCACCAGCCCGTCGAATTCGTCGCGGTAGAGCTCGCCGAAGCGGCGGACCACCTGCTGCATCAGGACCCGTCCCCCTTCCTCCCGCACGAGGACCTCCCGGGGGACGAAACAGTAGGCGCAGAGGACCCCGGCCAGGATGACGGCGAACCCGGCGAAGATCCCGGTCAGCCCGCGGCTGCCGTCCAGCAGGATGTCGGTCCACCAGGCGTCCCGCGCCCAGCGGACCATGAGGGGACCGACGCTCCCCATCTCTCCCCGGCGCAGGGTGGTCTCCCCGAGGAGCTCGCTCCCCCGGTAGACCCGGACGGTAAGGAGGGGATCGACCAGATTGACGCTCCTTTGCGAGGCGTCGGCGAGGTACTTGGCCTTCAGTACGAGCCCCTCCTTCAGCGCGGCCTCGCCGTAGGCCGCCCGGTTGCGCGCCGGGGGATAGGGGAGAAAGAGCCGTTCCAGCGACAGGCCACCCTGCGGGGAGATGATCTCGAGATCGAAGGCCCTCCCGAACACGGTCCCCTGGTAGACGAGGAAGGGGCCGTAGTGGGCCTTGTCGCTGGTAGCCACCGCCACCGTCTCGGGGGGATCGGAGGGGCGCCGGCTGAAGGCAAGCCCGGAGGCGAGGGTCGCCAGCCGGTCGTTGGGCCAGAAAACGGGCTCCAGCCGGGCCAGGGTCACCGCCGCCGGGAGCTCACGCTTGAACTGCAGGGCGCCCAGCACCTCGCTGGCCGTTTCCGGCGTGAAGGAGGTACTCTCGTCGCTGACCAGGCGGATGAAGACACGGTGCTGGGTCACCACGTAGACCAGGGAGAAGAGCACCACGATCACGAGCCCTAAGTGGAGGAGGAAGTTCCCCCAGTACCCGAGCGAATACTTCACGAAGCGGTGGACGTGGCCGCTGCTGGCCGCCAGCCGGTATCCCCCCTTATCCAAGACGGCGGTGACCGCCGAAAGCGGGGCCTCGACCGCCGGGCCGTCGGGAACGGCATCGGCACGGGGAGGACGCCGGGCGGCACCCCGCACCGCCGAGAGCTGGTTCCAGGTCGAAACCATCAGCGAAAGGGCGAAGAGGGCGACCACCACCAGGAACCAGCTGCTCCCCACCACGTTGTCGATCCCGAGCCACTCCACCACGGTCCGCAGATGCTCGGGGAGGGCGGCCACCCAGCCGGGGATCTTTCCGCCGCTGGTGCCTCGCTGGGGGACCAGCAGGGCCACCAGGAGCGCAGCGGTGATCACCGACAAAAGGGCGATCACTGTCGAGCGGGAGGTGAGTTTTTTGGCTAATCGGTTCATCTTCCTTACCTTTGCCTCGATAACGGCTATCGCGCGCCGTGGCGGGCGCCGGCAGGGGCCTCTACACCGGAACCCCGCTCCTTGAGCTGGGTGATGTAGCTGTCCACCGTGTATTTCCTCAAGACCGGAATCCGTTTCCCCTTCCCGACCGCCAGCAGGTAGAGGGGGGCCGCCACCAGTACCACCAGGGCCAGGTACCCTGCCAAAAGGACCTTCCCCCTGGCCCTGGCTGCGGTGAGCGAAAAGAGCCACCAGGCTACGGCGATCAGCGCGTACGGGAGGACCGACAGGGAGGTGTTCATCCAGATCGGACGGGTGGACGCCGCCAGGGGGAGATAGGAGACCAGGAAGAGGCCGGCGAGGTAGAGGGTCCCCTCGTCGCGGGTGCGCCTCCCCCTTAGGATAAGGCTCGCCACGGCGGGGAGCACCAGGAACCAGACCAGGGGGTTGGCGTACCCCAAAACGACCGTGATGGCGGCCTCCTCCGGGTCGGCGGGGGCGCCGGGGCGTTCCAGGAGGTCCATGTTGATGAAGGGATCGACGAAGACCGACGGCGCCACGAACCAGCGGTAGGCGCGGTGGTCCCGGTCGTCCCACGGCTTGGGACGGTATCCCGTGTGCTGCGAGGTCTCCAGGAACATGCTCCGCTGCAGCTCCCCCCACTCGGAGAGCGAGTACCCCCGCCCGAACCACGGGAGAAAGGTCAGGAGATACACGAGGGCGGGGAGCACCACGAGAAGCACCGACAGCCGGAAGTATCCCCCCAAGGGCGAGCCCCCCTCCCGCCGCCGCTCCCTCAGGTGGGCGACGGCCAGGTAGACCAGGGTGGCGAAGAGCGGGAAGGCGACGCTCCACTTCGAGGCAAGACCCAGCCCGAACAGGGCGCCGGCCCCCACCAGCCAGAGGTGGTTTCCCGACTCGCGGAACTTGAGGGAAAGGTAGATCCCCGCCAGCGGGAAGAAGGCGAGGTAGATGTCGTTGATCCCCTGCCGGGAGAAATCCACCACCAGGGCGTCGATCGCCCAGAGAAAGGCGGCCAAAAGGGCAACGGTCCGCTCCCGCGACAGGCGGAAGGCGACCAGCCCCACGAGCGGTGTGGAGAGGGTCCCCATGAGGACGCTCACCCCCTTGGCCCCCACCACTCCCGTCCCGAAGAGGCGCAGGGCCCAGTAGACGAGGATGTTCCGCAGGCAGGGGTGGTTCCACATGGTGGGGCCGAGCTGCCCGGACTCCATGTAGTTGATCGCCGAGATGGCGACGCTGAAATCGTCGCCGGAGACCGGCTGGCTCCCGAGCTGCACGGTGTTGAGGAGAAGCGACAGCAGGGTCAGGAGACAGAGCCCGAAGGCCAGCGGGAGGGTGCCGTAGCGTCTCATGGCGTTCCTCCCACGGTTTTCGCCCCCAATATCCCCTGAAAACCGGTCAGCCGGGCGAACCTCTCCAGGCGCTCGACCTCGCGCCCGGTAGCCGTCCCCCCCTCTTCCCGGCAAAAGACGACGAGATCGCTGCGGACGCCGGCCGCCGACAACTGGCGGTAGAGGGTGTCCGGGTCTCCCTTGACGAAGTAGGAGGCCCCCACGTAGAGCAGGACCGGCTCGGAAGGGGGAGAGAGGAGCGAGGCGGTGGTGAACCAGCGGGGATACCCCTCGCGCGGCAGGTAGACCCCGCGGCTGTTCACCCGCCCATCCTTGGAGCTGCGGGCGGCTTCCCGCTGGCGGGCCAGCTCCTCATCGGGGAGGACCGCCACGATGCCGCGGGCGATGCCGTCCAGCGCGGAGACGTAGAGGAAGGTGGTGGAGTCGAGCGCCTCGGCCTCGAAGCGCCGGGCGGTGTTGTAGAGCCTCAGCGGGTAATCCCGGTACAGCTCCTCGGAGAGACGCTCACCCGGGACGAAGCTCGGCCAGCGTCCGGACACGTAGAGGACCAGGCGCCCCCGGCACCCCGCCTCCTTCCAGATGGCGACCGCCTCTTCGGGGCGGCCCACCAGCCGCTGGACGGCCTGCGGAGAGCCGAGCGGTCCGTAGGCTCCCGAGCTGCGGCGCGACTTTCCGTAGCGGTCAAGGGCGAAGAGGGCTGACACGGCGAAAAGGAGAAGGATGACGCTGGTGATCAGGCTGGATCTGCTCGAAAGGGACATCGTTTCCTTGCCGGCGGGGAGGCGGGAGGGCTCCCCACCCTCCCGGTCACCGCTTGTTGAGGATCTGGTTCCAGGAAGGGACCTCCTTGCGGTCCTCCCCGGTGGCGCTGATGGCGGTGATGATCCAGTTGCCGTCCCGGTTCTCCAACTGGTACCGGACCTGGTAGAGGTAGTCCTTCACCGCGTTTTTCATCTTGCCGCTCTGGAAGTCGACGAAGGCGAAATCCCAGACCTCACGGGTGGCCACCCTGGCCTTGGAGGGGGTGGAGAGATCGGTCTCGACGAAGGTGATCTTCTTCAGCTCGGAGACCATCCGGGTCTTCCCCTCCCCGAGGGCCGCCATGTGGTAGTAGACCTTCTGGGCCTGGTCGGGATCGGCCACTTCCTGGAGACGGGTCACGTCTCCCTTCTTGTATCCCTCGCTGAGGAGTTGGTTGTACCGGACGATCTGGTTGTGGACCACAGTGGCAGGGTCGGCCGCACTCTGAGCGGGGCGTGGTGCCGGTGCCGGCTGTTTCCCGGTGTCAGATCCCTTGCACCCTGAGAGAGTGGCTAGAGCGACAGTTAGTATAACAAGAATAGCTGTAACTGTTCTTTTCATCTCAATATTCTTTACCACAAGTGACTCCTGCAAAACTAGTTCTGTTTTGGCGGGATACCCCGCAGGGCGGCGGCGCGGCCGTCGAAGTATTCCCGCTCCGGCCGGGGGGCGAGCTCGATGGCCCTCGTGTAGTCGGAGGCCGCCTCGGGAAAGCGCCCGAGCTGCAGGTAGGCGTGCCCCCTCAGGCCGTAGATCCGGTGGATGTTCCTGAACCCCTTGGCGCGGGCGATCTCCAAGGAGGTGGTGAGGTCGGGGAGCGCCTTGGCGTAGGCCCCTTCGTTCACGTACTGCTGCCCCCGCTCGAAATAGGCCCGCCCCGACTCGTTGGGAGCGACGTCGATGACCCGGCTCCAGAGGGTCTCCGTGGAACGCCAGAAGCCGATCTGCCGCCAGGTGACCGCTCCCTGGGCCAGGAGGGCCAGCGCGACCAGCCCGCTAAGGAGCCTGCGAAGCCCCCTCCCCTCGCAAAGTGCCGCTCCCCGGCTGATCCCCGCCGAGCAGGCGACCACCGGCCCGAGGAGCGGCAGGTAGGTGAAGCGGTCGGCCATGGCCTGGGGCCCCGACTGGGAGAAGCCGAGCACCGGGAAAAGGGTCACCAGGAAGAAACACCAGGCAACCGGTAAAAGCCTCGCCCGTCCCGTTGCCCACCCCCAAAAGGCCGTCGCGGTGACGGCGGCCACCAGCAAAAGCGGGAGGAGGTAGGCGGGGTCCGCCGCGGAAATCGTGTTCCCCGGGTGTACGTGGAAGGGGATCAGCCGGGAGGGCCAGGCGATCTTCCCGAGGTAGTAGGCGACCCCCCTCCCCGCCACCAATACCCGGGTCAGCGGTGAGGCGAACTCCCACGACTGCATGGTGCCCGCCTGGGCGGCCATGGTCAGCGCCCCCACCAGGAGGCTCGCCAGGAAGAAGGGGAGCTTCTCGGGGAGCGCGCCGAGCCCCTTTCCCTTTCCGAGCCGGTTGAGCGGGTACCGGTCCAAAAGGAGCAGCACCAGGGGAAGGGTGACCGTCATCGACTTGGCCATGAGCGACAGGGTGAAGAGGATGAAGCTCATCCAGTACCGGCGGTCGCCGAACCAGCGGCGCCCCGTGCCGTCCCCCCCGGCGTACTTGAGGTAGCTAAGGAGCGAGGCCAGGGCGAAAAAACCGTTCAGGACGTCCTTGCGCTCGGTCACCCAGGCCACCGACTCGACGTGGAGCGGGGCCACCGCGAACCAGGCCCCGGCCACTACCCCCACCGTGAGCGGCGAGAGCTCCTCCCCCTCCCCGCGGACCCGGGCGGCCTGAACGAGGCGCAGCGCCAGCAGGGCCGCCAGGGCCGAGTTGGCGGCGTGGAAAAGGACGTTGGTGAGGTGGTAGCCGAACGGGTTGAGCCCCCAGACGGCGTGGTCGAGGGCCAGCGAGAGCCAGGTCAGGGGTATCCAGAGCTCGGCGTGGAAGGAGAGGAAGGCGAACCGGAAAAGCCCCCTCCCCCCTTGGGCGATCCCCGGGTTACCGACCACGTAGAAGTAGTCGTCCAGGTTGACGAAGCCGTTGCCCAGGGCGGGGAGGTAGAGAAGCAGGGTCCCAAGGACGATGGCGGTCAGGGCGAGGGGGAGCTTTTGTTCGTGGTCGTTCATCCGCTTCCGGGGGCCGGGTTGCTGTCGTCCGACCGCTCTGACGTCGAAGAGCAAGGCTGTTTTGTTATCCACCGGCCGCTTTGCCGTCAAAGAGCAAGGCCGGGGAGGATGTCCCCCCCGGCCGTTTTTCGCTCGAGGTTGCCGCCGCCTGCTACCAGGCGTCGGTACCGCCGGAGTGCTCGGTGGTGCTGGAGCACTTGAAGTTGCCGCCCGGGCTGGAGGCGCCTTTGCCGGTGATGGTGGTCAAAGTGACGGAGTCGGCGGCACCGGAGGCCTTGTACCGGGCCGGCGCGTTGGCGGTCTTCAGCAGACGCGGGATCTTCCCGCCGTGCGGAACGCGGAGGTGGCAGTTGACGCAGGCCGGGATGTTGGCGTTACCCGAATGCGTGTTGCTCGTAAGGCCCGACGCGGTGTGGAACGGGTTGGTGCCGGTCACCTGGTGGCAGTTGAGGCAGAAGAGACCGTCCTTCGTCCCGGCGCCGGTGTTGTAGGTCGCCAGCCTGAAGTAGGTGCCGGTGGAAGCGCCGTTGCTGGCCGCCGAGGTGTACGGCCACGCCTTGTTGGTGCCGGCCAGCATCCACTTGACCGAGGAGCCGTGCGGCCCCTTGGAGGCGGCGGAGTCGGTGGCGTGGCAGTCGGAGCAGGTCATCACCATCCCCGGGGTCCATCCCCCCTGCAGCCTGCTGGAGAGGAGCTGGTTGGCGGCGGCCAGCGGGGTCCCGACCGGGTGGCGGGAGGCGTTGTTCGGGTTGAACTCCAGGGCCAGGTTGGTCAGCGAGCCGGAGCCGGTGTAGCTCGCGTTGTTCACGGCCGGGCTCGTGCCGGTGCCGGTCGCGCCGTGGCACTTGAAGCAGACCTGGTACTCGGCGGTCACCTGGTTGGAGGCTAGCGCGGTCGTGCCGGAGGCGCCGCCCCAGGAGGTGATCGACCAGGACATGTCGATGCCGGTGGCGTTGGAGATGTTGTTGGCCACCGCGGGGGAGCCGGCGGCATGGGAGCCGGCCCTCAGGGAGTGCAGGCTGTCGGTGGCGTTGTTCTCGTCGCCGTGGCAGTCGAAGCACCTGGGGGTGACGTGCTTGTAGGCCAGGCGGAACTCGCCGGAGATGTTCTTGAACGACTTGTTCGGGTCGGTCGAGGTCGACTTGTGGCAGGTGAAGCAGTAGTTGTTCGGGTTCACCACGTCGAACGCCTTGTCCTGGAGGATGTGGTTCTGTCCGGACGCGTGGCCGTTGTACCGCGGATTGGTGGTGCTCCCGTCGGTCCCCTTGGAGTTGCCGTGGCAGTTGAAGCACTGCATCTTGGTGGCGTGGGCGCCGCCTGCTGCCGGCCAGTACTGGTTGATGTTGGTCGGCGCCTTGTAGTCGCCCGAGGCGGTGAAGGGAGCGAGGGCAAGGACACCCATGCCGGTGGCGCCGTCGGCGTCGTGGCAGGAGAGGCAGGCCCCCGCGGTGGCGGCGGCGGTGGCGCTGGTGCCGTCGTAGACCACCGAGGCGCCGGTGTCCACGTTCTTCAGCGCCACGCTCACCCCGTCGGAGAAGGTCTGGTGCCGGGTGGCGTCATGGCAGGCGGTGCAGGTCTTGGAGCTCAGGTCGACCAGGCTGCCGTGGCCGGACATGTTGGTGAAGAAGTCGCCGCCGTTGCCGACCACCTGGCGGCGGTAGCCGTTTGCCCCCTGGGAAGTGCTGTGGCAGGTCTTGCAGGAGGGGATGAAGCCCTCGTCGTGGCTGTGGCAGACGGTGCAGTCGGTGGTGCCGTTGTGGTCGGCGGATGCGTTGTTGTAGCGGTGGTGGCCGGTCCTCGAGTGGCAGGCCTCGCAAACGTTGGTGGAGGTCGCGTGGGCGCTGTCGTTACCGAGGTCGGTGGAGGGATTGAGGTAGTTGACCACCAGCGCGTTATTGCCGGAGGAGCTCCAGTTCTCCAGGGACGGGGAGGTGATGGTCTCGGCGACCATCTTGATGTTGCCCGTGTTCTTGTTGTGGCAGGTGACGCAGGTGAAGGGGCCGTACTTGCCCCCCTCGATCCCCCACCCCTGGGCCCACTTGGTGGAGAAGGTGTTCTGGCTGTTGTGGATCAGCTTGTTGGCCCGGGTCGGCTGGGTCACCGAGATCGGGTTGGTCCCCGTCACGCCGTCGGGATCGCTGTAGGTGATCTGGATGTAGTAGAGCTTGCCGGTGCCGTTGGCGCCGCCGGCCAGGTTGCTCAGGGTGGCGGAGTAGAAGCCGCTCCCTTTGACGGCGGTGACGGTCCCGAGCTCCAGGCTCGGGGTGGCGCCGTAGGCGATGGTGCAGGAGCCGTCGTTGTCCCCGTCGCCGGTGTAGGAGATCACCATCGCGATGGAGTTGGTGGTGATCTGGGTGAAGGAGACGGCGCCGGAAACCGTCCTCGCGTTGAGAGCGGTCGTCAGCGAACCGCCGGTGATCTTGCCGCCGTCGGGGTTGGTGACGGTCACCGTCTGGCTCCCGACCGCCGCTTTGAGATCGACGCTCACGTTGGCGGTGAGCTGGGTGGCGCTCACGTAGGTGACCGAGTTGAGGGTGACCCCGGTGCCGTTCAACTGCACCGCCGCACCGTTTTGGAAGTTGGCGCCGTTGATGGTGACGTCCACGTTCTGGTCGCCCTGGTGGACGGTGGACGGGGAGAGCGTGGTGATGCTCGGCCCGGCGGCCACGGTGAGGACGCCGGTGCCGGTGCCGCTGTTGCCCCCGACGGTAACGGTGACGTCACGGGTGCCTACTGCCGCGGCCGGGTCGACGGTCAGACTGGCGGTGAGGTGGCCCGCGTCGACCACGGTGACGTTGCTTACGGTCACCCCGCTTCCCCCCACCGCCACGACGGCGCCGGACGCGAAGCCCTGGCCGGTGATGCCGACGGTGGTGGTCCCTCCCTGTGCCACGTACGGAGTCACCGAGAAGACCCCGACCGGGGTGACGGTGAACACCGAGCTGACGCTGCGGGTGCCGCCGTCCGGGTTGGTGATGGTCACCGAGCCGGCGCCGGCGGTGGCGTTGGACGTGATGTTGATGTTGGCGGCAACCTGGGTCGCGCTCTGATAGGTGGTGCCGTTCACCGTGATGCCGGTGTTGGCGAAGGTCGCCACCGCCCCGCTCTGGAAGCCGGTTCCGGTGAGGACGACGCTGAGGTTGGTCTGGCCGGTGTAGCCGTTGGACGGCGCTGCCGTCATGGTGCTCCCCGGACGGCTGTTGACGGTCAGGCCGTTGGTCAAGGTGGCGGTCTGGGTATCGGGGTTGGTCACGGTGACGCTGCGCAGGCCGGTGGTTGCCGAGGTGGAGCAGGTCAGCGGGACGGTGATGGTAGTCGAATTCACCACGGTAACGGTGCCGGTGGTGACGTTGCTGCCGCTCACGGCCACCGTGGCGCCGGACACGAAGTTGGTGCCGGTGATGGTGTAGGTGATGGCGGTGGCCCCCTGACCGATGGCGGCGACACCGCTGGTGTTCTGGGCGATCCCGGTGACGGTCGGTGCCAGGGCCGGATCGTACACGCTGAAGACGTTGGAGGCGCTGGTCCCCATCCCGTAGTCGCCGTTGGTCACCGTGACGGTGCGGCCGCCGGTGGAGGCGTTGGCGGCGATAGAAACGTTGGCGGTCATGGTGGTGGCGCTCGAGTAGCTGACCGAGTTGACCGTGATGCCGGTGCCGCCGAAGATGAGGCCGGTCGGGGCGATCCCGCTTCCGCTTACGAAGCCGGTGCCGGTGATGGTGAGGGTGACGTTGGTCGCCCCGAGGGCGGCGTTGACCGGGGACACCGAGGTCACCGTCGGTTTGGCGCTGATGGTGAGCCCGCCCACCTTGGTGGAGTTGCTGGCATCGGGGTTGGTGACCGTCAGGTCCCGGGCCCCGGTGGTGGCCGAACTGGAGATGGAGAGGTTGGCGGTCAGCGAGGTGGCGCTGTTTACCGTGACCGAGTTGACGGTGACCCCGCTGCCGCTGACGCCGACCGCGGTGCTGGTGGCGGGGGTGCCGCCGTTGACGAAGTTGGTGCCGGTCAGGGTGACGTTGACGCTGGTCGCCCCCTGGCCGAGGGTGCTGGGGGATACCGTGCTGACGGTCGGCGCATTGGCGCTCAACACGGCGAAGATGCTGGCGCTGCCGTTGGTGGTGTCCGGGTTGGTCACCGTGACGGTGCGGGCGCCCAGTGCCGCGGCAGCATCGATGGTGACGTTGGCGGTCAGCAAGGTGGCGGAATTGTAGGTGGTCGAATTTACCGTGATCCCCGCACCGAAGTCGGAGGTCGCGCCGCTCACGAAGCCGTTGCCGGTAATGGTGACATCGAGGGTCTGGCCCGGGTTGCCGCTGGCGGGGGAGGCGGAGGTCACCGACGGCCCGGCGCTCGCCTCGGTCACCTGGAAGTAGGAGTAGACGCTCGAGCTGTAACGCGCATAAAGGTTGGCCGTGTTGCCGGAGGTGCCGTAGGCGACCACGACGATCTTGACGCGGTGGCCGGCGGCGATGGTTTTCTGGGTGGCACCGGCAAAGCTCAGGGCGACGTTGCTCGCCGTCGAGCTGTTCTGGGTGGTGGTACCGGAGGTCCAGAGAAGCGTCTTGTTTCCGGCCACGCCATTGGGGTCATAGTCGTACACGTACGCCTTCCAGGTCTCCGTGCTCTGGCTCGAGTTGCGGGAGACCGCCAGCTGGAGGACCGGAGAGGTGAGGTTCTGGGGGGTGGCATAGGCCGGACCGTAGACCGTGCCGATGGTGGTCTCGGCGGAGCCGGAGGCGAGCGTGTTGGAGCCGATGTTACTCGTCCTCGTGGATGGCGTGGTGGTGATCATCGAGAACTTGCCGGCGCCGGTCGAGCTCGACGAGGTATTGGTCGCCCCGTCGGCGCCCAGGTTGACGGCGGTGCTGTCCAGGGTGAAGTTGTAGGTGGTGGTCGCCGCACCGGCGAAGTTCGGTTTGAACAGCCCCTCGTAAACGAAAATGCTCAGAAGCAGGGTGAAGATCGTGATCATGCCGACCTTGGCACTCCAGCTCATCCCTCTGATCTGTCTTGCTAATACCTTTGCCATGGCTTTCCTCTTTATTCCGAATTGATTCTCAAGTAAGCGTTTCGTTCCCGGCCGGCGGGGAGCTCCGTCAGAGCCCCCCGCCTTTTTCCTGGACTAGAGAGCGGAGTGGCAGTCGACGCAGGAGAGCGCGCCGCCATTCCATTTCGGGGTGCTGCCGTTATGGCAGGCGATGTTCGAGCAGCTCTTGTCGCCGCTGTTGAAGATCCCGGCGTTGAGCGGAAGCTTGCCCACGTCGTAGGAGGTGGCCCCGCTCTTGTAGCTGCCGTTGTTCCTGGTCCAGATGGTCGAGTAGCTGCTGAAGGCGGAAGGCCGTACCTGCGCCTTGGACACCAGGGTCACCGCCTTGAGGGCGACGTCCACCGTCCCGTTGAGGTGCATCCCCTTGTCGAGGATCGGGGTACCCTTGGCCGGGGAGCCGACGCCGGTGTGGCACGAGGTGCAGGCCGGGTGGTTGTCGTTGCCGTTGTTGGTGACCGAGGCGCTGTGGCAGAGGTCGCAGTTGATGGTGGTCGACTGGTTCGGGTCGCCGTGGCCTGCCGCGGTGCCGGCCTGGCCGGCCGCCGGGAGGAGGGCACCGGTGCCGTCGAAGATCTGCTTGTAGTGGACCCCTACCACGTGGGCCTGGTGGGCGCCGGTGGCCGGCGAGTTGCCGTGGCACATCGCGCAGCGGTCGCCGGTGTAGAGCTCCGGATGGTACCAGTCGGGCGAAGCGGTGTAGAAGAGCGAGCCGCCGGCGCCGCCGTTGGAGTGGCAGTAGGCGGCCGAGCAGGTGACGCTCACCCCGGGGGTGCCGGCGATGCCGGAGCCGGTGTTCCCCACCCCGGAAACCACCACGGCGGGGTTGTTCTTGCTCTTGAGCGACCCGTCGCTGGTCGGGATCAGCGAGACGGTGACCCTGCCGTCCAGGTGGCTCGCCACGTCGGTCGGGTGGCACAGGCCGCAGCCGAACCGGTACTCGCTGGTGGTGGAGTTGTTGGCGGTCGAGCCGTAGACGGTGGGGGCCGCGATCCCGATGTGGGCGGCATGGGAGCCGGAGAGGGAGGCGAGCGGGTGGCAGAAGTCGCAGCCCGAGCTGTTGGCGGTGTTCCATACCGGGCTCTGGTAGCTTCCCTTACCGTTGGAGTGGCAGTAGACCCCCGAGCAGTTCGGGGCGTAGTAGGTCCCGCCGTTGGCGAGCACCAGGTCGGTGCGGCCGTTGAGGTGGAGCCCCCCGCCGGCCACGAGCGCGGTGGCGGATACCGCGGTGGCGCTGTGGCAGTCGGCGCAGGTGATGGCGCGCATGGTCGTGTTCAGGTGGGGCGTGTGGCTGCCGGTGGTGTTGGTGTGGCAGCTCGCACAGGCGCTCTTTTTCTGGAACGCGGTGAGGGCGTTGGCGTCGGTCTGCTGGATCAGCCCCTGGTCGACCAGGGCGGCCAGGGCGGAGTCGATCGAGCCGGTCAGCTGGCCGTTGTAGAGGACGTCGATGGAGTCGATCACGAGCTTCTTGGCGTAGGCCTGGTTATGGGCGAAGGCCCCCGGGTCGGCGACCAGGTACTTGTAGTTGAACGCCGCCCCCATCGCGTTGGCGCCGGCCTGGCCGGAGCCCCAGTTGGTGGCCGAGAAGTACGGGTAGTTCGGCGAGTAGGTGAAGCCCCTGTACTGGAGCATCGCCTTCAGCACGTTGAGGCCGTTGTTGAGGGCGGACTGGTCGGCGGCCAGGGAGACCACGGTCAGCGTGCCGCCGTGGCAGGATGCGCAGACCCCGGCGGTGAGGCCGTTCACGTTGCCGTTGGCGTCCAGGGTGGCCGCCTGGTAGCTGTGCTTCGCGGAAGAGGTCATGTGGCAGGCGACACAGGGGCCGCTGGTGCCGCTCCCTTTCAGGTCGTCCATGCCGGCCAGCCGGTGCGAGTTGGAGGAGTAGAAACTGTAGCTCCCCCCGGGGAAGTGGTAGCCCCCCCTACCCTGCACGGTGGCGCCCGCCGCCAGGTAGTGCGGGGTGATGACCGGGAGGTTGGTGAAATCGGCGCTCCCGACCTTGGCCTGGATGCTCGCCCCGTTGTTGCGGCCGCTGTGGCAGCTTACGCAGAGGTTGGAGGTGGCCATGTCGTGGTTGACCGAGGGATCCGCGTCGAAGGGGGCCACCGGCTTGCGGACCCGGACGATGCCGTTGCCGACGTCGCGGTGGCAGGCCCTGCAGGTGATGACTTCCTTGGTCGGATCGCCCGCCTGCCCCCACGCCTTGGTGACCTTGCCCGAGGAGAAGGCCACGAAGCCGGTGGTGGTGTGGCACTTCACGCAGCCGTCCTTCATCTTGAAGTCGTAATCGACGAACGGTGCGTCGGCGGTGGCGGCATGGCCGCTGCCGGCCCACTGGCTGCGCACGGTGGCGTTACCCGGGACGTCCACGTGGCAGTCCATGCAGGTCGCCCTGGCGGTCACGTAGGAGGCCTGGGCGGTGGTGGAGTTGTAGAAGTGCGCCGAGGTGGCCCCGGCGACGCTCCCCACCGTGGAGTGCGGGTTGTGGCAGGCGAGGCAGGGGGAGCTTCCCACCGGGAAGGGATGGTTCACCACGATACCGGTGGTGGCGTGGCAGTCGGCGCAGAGGGTGGGGGAGAGATCGGGATTGTGGGCCCCCTGCTTGTGGCAGGTCGTGCAGACGAAGCCGTTGGCCTTGTGGGGCGAGCCCTCGAAGTCGGGCCCGATGCTCGGCTGGTGGCAGCGGACGCAGTAGTAATCGCCGACGGCACCCGCCTTGGCGGCGGTGACCTTGAAGGTGGTGGCGCTCACCGACTCGCGGACGATCGGGCCGGGCATGGTGGTGTGGCAGACTACGCAGTCGATCTGGTTCTGCCGGTGCAGGGAGGCGAGCCAGAGCGAGGGGACTTTTTGGACGGTCTGACTGGCGGTGAGGTGGCAGGTCAGGGCGCAGGCGCTCAACACCTCGTTGGTGGAGTCCCTGCCGAACTCGGCCGATACCGTGATCAGGCTGCTCGTATCGTTGGAGATGAGGATCTTGACCGGGCCGCGGAAGGGGGCCGCCTGGTTGCCGCTGCCGTCCTGCATGGTTACCTGGGTGGTCGGGTTGGCGCCGCTCACGGTGACCTTGGTGACCAGGTTGTTGGTCCCGGTCGGGATGACGGTCATGCCGGCCTTCCCGCCGTAGGCCACGTTGATCGGGGAGGGGGTGATGAGGCCGCCGGTCACGCTGGCGGCCTGGATGGACATCAGGTTCCTGCTGTAGGTCGCCACCACCAGGAAGACCTTGCCGCTGGCGGAGGCGGGGTCGACGGTGAAGCTCGAGTTGCCGTCCAGGGTTACCGGGACCCCGTTGAGGGTGACCGTCTTGATGGAGTAGCCGCTCACCGCCGCCACCTTCACGGTCACCGGGGTGGTGTCGGTGTAGTTCTTCATCACCACCTTGCCGGCGGTGCTCACGACGACCGGCGCCTCGCTCCCGCGGGTGGTGGTGATGTTCCCCCCCACGTTGGCGTTCTCGGTCTGCAGCTGCCAGGTCTTGGCCGACGCGCCCGAGAGGCTGCGGGTGGTGAAGGTCGCCTCGAGCGACTGGGTCTCGGTAGAGCTCGGGCTGTTCTTGTAGAAGTCGACCACCATCGGGAGGGTCGCGTCGGGGATGGCGACCGCCGCCCCGTTCTTGGTCACCGCCATGATCTTGTGGGCGGCATCGGGCGCCACCACCACGCTCACCGCCCCCATGGTGGTGAAGTTGGTGTACCTGATGGAGCCGTACCCCGAGAGCGGGATGCCGTTACGGACGGTGACCGTCCCTCCGGCGTTGATGGTTTTGGTCCTGACGTAGTATGTCGAGTACGCCCAGGCGTAGAGGGCCGACATACCGATCAGACACAGCAGAGCGACTAAACTTTTCTTGAGCATAATACCCACCCCTTTACCTAACCTCATGCTGATATTGCTAGCCATTGCAGCGTTCCAAGAACGGGAAAGATCGGCCGTAATTTGCAAGAGATACGCCAGCCATTTGGCGGAAACCGCCGACGAGGGGGGTGCGGGGCGGGAGGAAGCGGGGGCCTGATGCTCTCGATAGCGGGCTTTACGTGGCACGCGGGGGAGAAGCGGTAAGAGAAGGGATGAAGAAAGGTGAGAAAAAAAAGCTTGTCGCGCTCCTCCGTTTACCGAAGCGGGGTCGCCGACGCGGCTATTCCGCGTTGCTGCGGTAACCCTCCGCTAAATCGCCCTTTATTGCGCAACGGGGAGGCAATAACGCGTTAACGAAACAGCAAGGGGCAGATTAAGAAATCGTCATTTTCCGTTTTCGGCGGGGGGAAAGGAGAGGGTCACCCGGGTCCCCACCCCCGGTTCGCTTTCGATCTCGACGCTTCCCAGGTGCATCTGCATGATCGCCTTCACGATGGCAAGCCCGAGGCCGGTCCCTTCCCGCACCTTCTCGTGGTCGTTTTGCACACGGTAGAAGCGGTCGAAGATGTGGGGGAGGTGGACCGGATCGATGCCGCAGCCGGTGTCGGCCACGGTGATCTCGGTGGTCAGTTGCGCCCCCTGCCGGACGGAGACCGAGACGTTGCCCCCCTCGGGGGTATGGGCCAGGGAGTTGCGGATCAGGTTGCTGATGGCCCGGCGGATCAGGGTCTGGTCGGCGAGGATGGTCGCGTTGCCGGTGGTGGTAAGCTCGATCCCCGCCTCCTCGGCGGCGTCCAGGTAGTAGTCGAAGAGGTTCTCGATCTCGCTGGCGACCTCGAGGCGCTGCAAAAAGAGGTCCTGCTTCTCGATGTCGGCCCGGGCCAGGAAGAGCATGCGGTCGATGATGGAGGAGAGCCGGCCGAACTCCTCCAGGCTCGCGGCCAGCGCCGCACGGTACTCCTCGGCGCTTCGCTCGCGGGAAAGGGCGATGTCGGCGGCCATCATGAGGGTGTTGATGGGGGTTCTGAGCTCGTGGGCCAGGTTCCCGGAGTAGTGGGAGAGACGGGCGAAGGACTCCTCCAGGCGGGCCAGCATGCTGTTGAAGGACTCGGCCAGCGAGACCAGCTCCACCGGGAGCGTGGAGTGATCGATCCTGGTATGGAGCTCGCGCTTGGTGATGCTCAGGGCGGTCTGGGAGATGTCTTCCAGCGGCTTCAGGCCGAGCCAGACGATGAAATGGGAGCAGATGAAGGCGAAGAGGAGCCCCCACCCGATGAAGGCGATCATGGAGTAGCGGAGGGTAACCCCCATGGTCCGCTGTTCGCGGGCCGACACCCCGACCTGCAACACCCCTCCCTTCCCGGTCAGCGGGTTGTCCTCGAGAGGTATCACCGCCAGCTGGAAGTAGTCGCCGTCGCGGTTCTTCCAGAGGGTGATGCTGTTGTCGCGCGGCAGCGAAGCGAAGGCGGAACCGGGGAGCCGGGTCGCCATGGAGGGACTTTCCCGGATCACGCGCCCCTCCCGGTCGAGGAAGCGGAGCAGGGGATGGACGTCGTCGGGCTCGTACAGCTGCGACCTGAGCTCCTCCCCCACCAGCTCCACGGCGTTGGGCTCCCGCAGCATGTGGGTGATGCCGGAGAGCTCCTGCCGGAAGATCTTGTGGTCGGCGTTTCTGAGCTGGTTGGCACGGGCGCCGTAGAAGACCAGGCCGAAGAGGATGTAGCTTATGCAGACCGCGGCGATGTGCAGGATGGCGAGCCGCCGCGCGATCGACCAGTTGCGGCCCGGCTTTTCGGGGACTCTATTCCTGCGGGGCATCCCGGTCCTCGAGCACGTACCCTACGCCGCGCACGGTATGGATGAGTTTTTTGTCGAACGGCTCGTCCACCTTGGCCCTGAGGTTCCCCATCTTGACGTCGACGATCTTCAGGTTGGAGTCGAAACCGAGATTCCAGATCCTTTCCGCGATGCGGGAGCGGGGAAGCACCTCGCCGTTACGCCTGATCAAGAGGGAAAGGAGGGCGAACTCCTTGGGGGTCAGGTCGAGCCTCTTGCCGCCGCGGGAGGCCCGGTGGGCGAAGAAGTTCACCACCAGGTCGGCCACCCGGATCTCGTCCTGCTGCACCACCGCGCCGCGGCGAAGCAGTGCCTGGATGCGGGCCATGAGCTCGGAGAAGGAGAACGGCTTCACGAGGTAGTCGTCGGCCCCGCTTTGCAGCCCGGTGACGCGGTCGTGGACCGAGTCGCGGGCGGTCAGGATGATGACCGGGGTGGAGATGCCGAGCCCGCGGATCCTCTTCAAGGCCTCCAGCCCGTTGATCCCGGGGAGCATCAGGTCGAGGATGATCAGGTCGTATTCTTTTTTCTGGGCCATAGTCACGGCTTCGAGGCCGTTATTGGTCAGATCCGACATGACACTCATCTCGGCCAGACCTTTCTGAACCTGGGCCGCGGCCCGTGCCTCATCTTCTACTACAAGGAAATACATGGGTCTTACCTCTCCGAACGGGGCTGCGGCATTACCCCGGATGGGGTCGTGCTTTGAGCGGTGAGTGATACTATCAGCAGCCCTATGTGAATTGCAACAGCTGAATATAGTGTAGTTGACGGCGCCTCGATGACCAACAGGAGAGGCACGTTTTGTCACGGCGAAGACGGATCCAGGGAGTAAGACGGGGGTGGGGGGCGGCCGGAGACCGGAAGGTCTCTGCAGAAATCGCGCCGTTTTTTTCGGGTGGACGACGGCGGGAGTTAAGGGGGGGCGGGGCCTGCTGCCGCGACTTACGGCGGCAGGCCGGCCTCGACCGGTGCCGAGGCTTTCAGCAGCTGTGGATCTGTTTGCGGAGGCAGGTCATGGCGAAGGCAAGCTCGGCCATCGAGGTCACCCGCTGCAGGTCGAAGGCCCCTCCCGAAAGGCGCCCCTGCCGGTCGCAGACGCAGACGATGGCGGCGACCCGGCCGTCCAGGGAAAGGGGGTGCATGGCCGCCACCGCCGGCGGGGCGACCCCGAGGGCGGTGAAGAGTTTTTCGTTGCCGTCTCCGGTGGCGACCTCCCCCACGACAAAGCTCCGCTCCTTGACCACCGACGCCAGCAGGGGGATCTCGTCGATGGGGGAGGCGAAGGCCGCGGCCCGCTCGGGATCGACCCCCGCGCCGAGGGCGCGCACCCCGCTCACCACCCCACCCTTCAGTTTGAGAAAGGCACCGACGTCGAATTCGGAGGCGAGGTAACGCATGAGGATGGAGAGGACTTCGGCGGCGCTGGTGGCAGACGAGAAGCGCTCGGCCAGGAGTCTCGCATCCAGCGGCTCTTCTCCCTCCTCCCAGTGCGCGTCGGCCATCAGTTCGCCGCCGCGCTCCTTGGCACCCCGCGGCGAGGACGGGGCGGTGAACCTCGAACGGAAGCCGCCTTCCACCGGAATGTAGCGGACGGCCCTCTTGATCCCGTAGTGGCGCTCAAGGGCCAGGGAGAGCCGCAGCTCCGAACAGACCCGCGGCTGGACCACCATCCCGGTGACGAAACCGATCTCTTCGATGGCGCGGAAGTCGGAGGGGTCCGCCATGGCCAGGGTGAGCCGCCTCCCCGAGACCGCCACCGGGACCACCCGGTAGCGCGCCACCAGCTCGGCCGGGATCAGGGCGAGCAGGTCGGGGGGAAGGTCGTTTAGTTGGGCGGGCTCCACCCAAGGGACCCCGAGCTTCTCGTGGAGCGCCCGGGCCAGCTCTTCCTCGCTCAGAAATCCCATCTCCACCAGGTTGGTGCCCAGCCTGCCGCCATAGATGGCCTGGGCCTGGAGGGCCTGATCCAGCTGTTCCGGTTTCAGCGCCCCTACCTTCAGCAGCATCTCGCCTAGCATCGCTGACATGGTCACCTCCGCGGGAGGGATCCGGCGCGGTCACCGCCGGCCGCGCCCCTCGACGGCTCGCGTTAAAATTCTCTATCAGTTTAACCACGCCGCCGGGGCACGCAACGCCCGAAGTTACTCCCCCCCACCGACCCCTCCCAGCGGCGGAGCACGCGCCGGGAGGGGAGCGAAGGGAGACGGCTCCGCGGGATAAGTCGTTAATTAATTGCCCTCTGGCGCCAAAATTAATTGACATTTTGTAGACAGCCGTGCTATTTAGCCTAAGTTTTCGTCCGCGCAGGCCGCGGAGAGTGAGGTCAGCCGACATGGACGAGGATAAGAAGAGCCTGCTCAAGACCCTCGGCATGGTTTCCACCATGGGGATCGCCTTCGCGGTCGCCATCGCCATCGGGGTCTTCATCGGCCTCAAGGTCGACGCCTGGCTCGGCACCAAACCGTGGTTCTTTTTCATCTTTCTTTTCTTCGGCATCGTGGCGGGTTTCAGGAACCTGTGGGTGATCGCCGGGAAAGAAATGCGCAATGGCGGGCCGGACAACGATAAACGAGGATAACATCTTCCCCCGGCTGGTCATCGGCAGCCTCGCCCTGGCGGCGGTTGCCGGAGCGGCGACCGCGCTCCTGGTCTCGGCGGGCTTCGGGATCTCCCTCTTCACCGGAGGGGTGCTGGCGACCGCCAACTTTCTCTGGATCAGGAGGGGGTTGCAGGCGGCCCTGGCCCAGCTCCCGGCCAACGCCTCGCGCTTCGCGCTGTTTCGATTTATCCTCAGGCTCGCCATCATGGCGCTCCTTCTGTACGTTTTGATCGTGAAGCTCAAGGCCAGCATCTTCGGCCTGGTGATCGGGCTCTCGGTCGTGGTGATCAACATTATCGCCTTTTCAATATATCTGTCGGTCCGTAAAGGAGGCTAGCAGCATGGTTCATCCGTATTTGTTCCTGCAGTTTTTCCGCGAGATGGTAAAACCCCTCGGCATCGGTGAGGGTGGCGCGGACGCAATCATCTACACCTGGCTGATCATGGCCCTGCTGGTACTGCTCTCCCTGGCCGCTACCAAGGGGATGAAGGCCGTTCCCTCCGGGATGCAGAATTTCATGGAAGTCATCGTGGGCGGCGTGGAGAACATGCTGGTGGAGACCATGGGCGAGCACGGCAAGCCGTTCTTCCCGCTGATCGCCACCCTGGCCATCTTCATCCTGGTCTCCAACCTGATCGGCCTGATCCCGGGCTTCTTCCCGCCGACCGCCAACATCAACACCACCGCGGCCTGCGCAGTGGTGGTCTTCGTGACCACCCACATCGTCGGCCTCAAGGAGCACGGCGCCGGCTACATCAAGCACTTCCTGGGACCCATCGCCTGGCTGGCCCCGATGATGCTCTTCATCGAGCTGATCGGTCACTTCAGCCGCGTGATCTCCCTGACCCTTCGTCTCTTCGGTAACATGAACGGCCACGAGCTGGTGCTCATCATCTTCTTCGGGCTGGCCCCCTTCCTGGTGCCGCTCCCGATGATGCTCATGGGCGTGCTGGTTTCCTTCATCCAGGCCTTCGTGTTCATGCTGCTCGCGATGATCTACATCCAGGGGTCGCTGGAGCACGCGCACTAACAAGGCAAACATGTTCTAGGTTCTATGTTCTAGGTTCTACGTTGTGAACCGATAGGACTTACAACCTGGAACCTAGAACTTAGAACTCGCTTTTTTCATTCCTATACTGTTTAGGAAAATAAACCCTAGAAGGAGAAGCAAATGGAATTCTTTACTATGTGCGTTCTGGCAGCTGGCATCGGTATGGCCCTTGGTACCCTCGGTACCGGTATCGGCCAGGGTCTCGCGGTTAAATCCGCCGTCGAAGGCGTTTCCCGTAACCCGGGCGCTTCCGGCAAAATCCTGACCACCATGATGATCGGTCTGGCCATGATCGAGTCCCTCGCCATCTACGCCCTGGTCGTCTGCCTCATCATCCTCTTCGCCAACCCCTACAAGGACACCGCTCTGTCCCTGGCCAAAGCTGTTGGCGCCGCTGTGAAGTAAGCTTTACCCCATGCTGAACCCGAAGGGGCGTACCGAAAGGTGCGCCCCTTTTTTATTTCGAAACCTCAATCTATGAACGCGGATGACGCGGATTAAACGGATAAAGGCGGATCACACAAAACAAAAGCCGGTGTAATGACCAAAGCAAATGACGTGAAACAAGGATCGGCATCCATTTGCAGCATTGCTTTTGGTTTACCCAGAAGAGTTTGGTTTGGCCTTAGGACTTATCCGCGTAGATCCGTTAAATCCGCGTCATCCGCGTTCGAGGCTTTTGACTTTGTCCCTCTGTTGACATTTTGTAGACCATATGAAATAGTCCGGCCATGAAAATTATCGCCGACCTGCACACCCACACCATCGCCTCCGGGCACGCCTACTCGACCGTCAACGAACTCGCCACCGCCGCCAGCCAGGCAGGCCTCCAGGCGCTCGCCATCACCGACCACGGCCCCTCCATGCCGGGCGGCCCCCACCGCTACCACTTCAGCGCCCTGCGCTTCATCCCCCGCACCATCGCCGGGGTCAGGATCCTCCGCGGCATCGAGGCCAACGTGCTCGACGACCAGGGAACCCTCGACCTGGAACAGCCGGTCCTGGAGGAGCTCGATTTCGTGCTGGCCGGGCTGCACGAAAACTGCGGCTACTGCGGCAAGGACCGGGACCGTAACACGGGAACGCTCCTGAAGGTCATGGCCAACCCGCGTGTACGCTGCATTTCCCACCCGGGTAATCCCGTCTATCCCCTCCATTACGAGGTCATCGCCAAGGCGGCCCTGGAAACCGGGACCGCGCTGGAGATCAACAACTCCTCGCTCGGCCTCAGCCGGAAGGGGAGCTGCGAGAACTGCCTCGAGATCGCCAGGCTCTGCGCCGCCATCGGAGCCCCCATCATGATCGGGAGCGACGCCCATATCGCCCAGGCGGTCGGGATCTTCGACGACGCGCTGGCGCTGGCGCAGTCGGCGGGGATCAGGGAGGAGCAGGTGATCAACGCCGACTACCCGCGGTTGCTTAAGTTTATCGGGTTGGAAGAATAGCGGCACTTGCCTTTACTATAAGCGCAGAAGTGGATGTGGACAGCCCTTGTTTAGGATTGAATTTGAGCCTTTACTTGCCATTACTATGTTCACCAACAATCTTGCCGTCACGAACATCAAAAATTCGGTCAAATCCTTCCACCATGCGATGGTCATGAGTGACCACCAGGATGGCAGAGTGGTTTTCAACGGCGAGAGACTTCAGCAGGGACATGACATTTTTTCCGTTCTCGGTATCAAGCGCAGCTGTTGGTTCATCGGCAAGGATAACCTTCGGCTTGTTGGCTAAGGCCCTGGCAATCGCAACTCTCTGTGCCTCGCCTCCCGAAAGTGCCGTTGGGTAGTTATTCAGTCGATGCCCTAGATTAAGCGATTTCAGTAGTTCTGTGGCCCTGATTCTGGCCTCGCTACTAGTGAGATTGTTAATCTCCAGCGCAACCATAACATTTTCGAGCGCCGTCAGGAATGGAATAAGGTTGTGCGCCTGGAAGATGAATCCCAGCTTTTCACGCCGCAGCCTTTTCAGGTCGAGGCCAGGCACCCATCCTTCATCTGCTACCGTCGCACCATCGATGATTACCTTACCATGTGTCGGTTCGTTAATCAGACCAATTGCGGTAAGAAGAGTAGTCTTCCCGGACCCAGATGGCCCGAGGATAGCGACAAGTTCTCCCGGCTTAACCTGGAATGTGGCGTCCGAGATTGCCGTAACCGCCGTTTCACCTCTGCCATAAATTTTAGTGAGATTATCAACTTCAATAGCGTACATGCTTACCCACCCAACGCTTCCGCAGGTTCGACCTTGAGAGCCTTCCGAATCCCCACAAAGCTGGAAATCATGCAGATTGCCATGACAATGGCAAAAAGCGCTTGTAGGTCAAAAGGCTCCAGGACGATTCGACGGGGGAATTTTTCATAAGTTAATAAAATCAGGATGTACCCAATTGCATAGGCAATAACCCCCATGAGGAGCGACTGCTGAAGAATCATGCCGACGATAACCCGATTCTGTGACCCAATCAGCTTTAAGGTGGCAATAACTTTAATCTTGTCAAGCGTTGATGTGTAGATGATAAGGGAGATGATGACCGCAGAAATGACCAACAGGATGATGCGAAACAGCCCCAACTGCATCCGAGCCTTTTCTATCATCCCCTTGGTCAGGATTTTTGTCTGTTCTTCACCGGAGATGGCGAGGAAGTGATTCCAGCGCTTAATCCGTTCCTGCACCTCATGCAAACTTGCGCCAGGAGCTAGTTTAGCCACAACCGTATTCACGATATGGGTAGATTCCGTGATATCTGCGATATTCTTCGTCAAAAACTTTGCCTGTGTTTGCGAGAGAGTTTGAATTTTGCCTATATTCGCCCCTACTCTTTCCCGGTCGTTCCTGATGGCATCATTGTCTTTCTTGAACTGAATATCCTGAGCGTCTGCAAGGCTCACATATGCAGCCGGGTCGCCACTTGACGAGACGACTTTTCCGGTGATTCCGACGACCGTATAGTCATGAAGCCCCAGATGAATTTTTTCTCCAACGTCCATCTTCATGGCCTTGGCGACCACCATTTCATAGTGTTTCTGGCGGATATTCCGCCCTGCAAGGATGGCAGGTGGGCCGCCGAAACCATTTAAATCGTATCCAATCAGAAAGAATCGGAATGGTTTCCCTTGGCGCTCAATTTGAATTGTCTGGAATGAAAGCGGCGAAGCATCGGCCACTCCAGGGACGGCCTTGATACGGTACTTGATGTCTTCAGGTATACGGGAGTTTTCGGCGAAAGGGCCGTTGGTATCCTGTTGCACTACCCAGATATCGGCTTTTGTGGAGTTGAGCACTGCCAGGGCATCGGCAAACAATCCACGATAGATCCCCCCCATGCTCATGACCACCCCAAGAAGGAGACCGAGACCAATTGAGGTGAGAATGAAACGCCCCCGATGATAGCGTATATCCCGGATAGCAAGATTCATTGCACCGCCACCTTCATGCCGTTGCTGAATTTTGCCATGTCAGGTGGCGGTGCTATAGCAATCCGCTCCCCACCGTCAAGGCCGGTCGTGATTTCAGTGAAACCTTTACGGTCCTCGATACCGACAGTAACCGGCTTGAATGTGAGTCTTCCATTTACCACAACCCATACGCCACGCTTTTTATCCTTGGATACGATGGCTGCTGAGGGTAGCGATGGAGAATCCTTTTTCGTCCCGGTGATGATATACACATCGGACTGTTCTCCCAGACGGAAGTTTTTCAGCGGCTCGTTAAAAGCCACATCCACTTCAAGTTCTTCGGTTACACGGTCGCTTTCGCGGCCAAGGCGGGCCACTTGGCCGGGGTACTGCTCATTAGCCGTGGAACGGAGAGTGATAAGAGCTTTCTTGCCTACCGCGACCCCTTTCAACAGGGATTCATCAACATTGGCTTTCACCCAGACAATACGAGGGTCAGCCATAGTGAAGATTGACATGCCCGGCGTTACCGTGGCTCCTTTCTCCAAATCCCTCGTGATGATGACACCATCTTGCGGAGCGTAAATGAGGGTGTCGGCAACCTTGCTCTTGGCGAAGCCAAGTCCGGCCCGGTTTGCTGACTGTTCCATCCGGATAGATTCTAGGGCGGCGTTGCTTCGGGCAACCTCCTCCTTGGCAACCTGGTACGTATTCTCGTACTGTTCGGCCTCCAGCTTTGATACCAGATTCTTGTCTGCAAGCGTCCTATACCGCTGAGCATTCCGCTCGGCCAGTACAAAGTTCGCTTTGGCCTTCTGCAGGTTGGCCTGTTCCACATCAAAGCTTGCTATCGACCTTTTCACACCTGCCTCTGACTGGTGCTGCTGCTGGATAAAGTCGTCGTTTTCCAGTTTGGCGAGGAGTTGCCCACGTTTAACATGGTCCCCTTGGTCGGCATAAAGCTCGACTATCTTGCCGGTTATCTTGCTGGACACCCCCACGACCACCTTAGCCTCAACCGTGCCGTTGCCATAGACCTGTGCGGTCAAGTCACGCTTTTCCAGTGTCACGGCCTTCACTTTCTGCGGCGCTAGAAGAGTCAGCTTTACCAATGCGACAGCGGCCACAAGGACTAAGAGCCAAATGCCGTATTTTTTCTTTCTAGCCAGGGATTTAAACAGCTCCATGTATCACTCCTTCCGGAATACCTCTTAATCTTTACCTACAGCTCTATCCAACCGCGCCAAAGCGGTACGGTAATCATAGACTGCCTGAATGTGAGCCGTCTTGGCGTCGAGGGACTGGGACTGAGCATCCGTTACTTCAATGATGCTGCCTACACCCTCATGATAGCGCCCCTCAGCCAAAGTCCTGTTCTCATCGGCGGCGACAACTTCCTTTTCTGTCGATAACATGCGGGCGCTTGCCTCCCCGACTCCCAACCAAGCCGACTCCACTTCTTTGACGATTTGCAGTCGCTGATTGTTTTGCTGTGCCTCAACGACACTCTGGAGTGCAACGGCCTCCTTTACCTGCTCAACAGTAGAAAAGCCTGAGAACAGCGGTACCGTCAGATTCAAACCCACTGCCCACACGTTGCTTCCAGGAGGAAAGTCTTTGTCCGCATAGCCAACACTCGCTGTGCCTGACAGAATGGGAAGATACCCGCTTTTGGCGGTTTTCAGGGAAGCGGCAGCAGAGCTTTCCAAGGCAGCGAGACGTTTCAGTTCTGCCCTGTTGGCAATGGCATCTTTCTGTACCTGAAGTCGTTCTGGTAGCGTTACAGACGGGGAAGATGGTTCCGCAAGAGTACGGTCCCCCAAAGAAGGGATACCCAAGGCATTGGCAAGTTCCACCCTTGCGATGTCCCTGTTATTTTCTGCTCGAATCAGAGCTGTCCTGGCGGCGTAGAGGTTAGATTCAGCCCTAGCCACATCTACCTTTGCCCTGATTCCCTCCTTAAAAAACTCTTGGGCCTGACGAAATACCGCTTCCCTGGCCTGTACCGTCTCCTTGACGGCAAGAACCTCTTTCTCAGCGGCCAGCAGCAGATAAAAGTCGTTCCTTACCCTGAAGGCGATATCCTGCCGGGTTATGGCAAGGGAATCGGCAGCAGCTGAGCGATTCCACCGTGCTGCTTCCACGGCACCGGCGGTCCTGCCGAAATCGTAGATGGTCTGCTTCAGGTACAAGGCGTCGGTCGTCACGTCGGCATTCATGACGCTTTCTTTCACTGTGAAAAAGGAACGACCTTTGCTCCAGTCTGAAGAGATATTGATTTGGGGATAATAGCTGGCGAGCGCTTGGCCGGTTCTTGCTTCGGCACCTTGAAGGTTTGCCTTGGCTTCGACCACTTGAGGGTGATTCTTTAATGAGGTCGTCACAGCCTCATCAAGGGTGAGCAGTTCAGAGGCATAGCCCCTGCTTGACACCAAAAAAACCGCTATTACTGCGACCTTACTCGCAAGTACCCGGTATCCAATCGTTCGGGATTGCTGGTGCAGTTCTACTGATTCTGCATTATCGGCGGACATCCGGGTTGCCTTCCTTTCAACATGGCATTCTCAATCAAATCGAGGAATTTCTTCTGTTGCTCTTTATTCAGTGTCGCTTTAATTTTCAGAATATGCATCGCCACCATGCTTTCCACTTCACCCTGGATTCCGGTGATTTCAGCTACGGTTTTTTTAATGGCATCGCCGTCAGGTGTTTCGGCACGCATCAAGCTGAAGAGATGGTCCCTTTTGGCCGCTACTTCCTGCCTTCTTTTGTCAATTTCGGCACGGCAAGGAATGGCTTCCTCTCGCATGCTCTTTATCTGTTCGGGACGCAAGGATAGCTCCTCGAACAAGAATTTGCCTTTTTGCATCCTGATTCCGAGAGGAGATACCCAATAGCTGTCTTTCTTGTAGTAGAAATAACCTGCGGTACCGAGGACAGAAAGGTTAAATATCAGCGATACAACCAACGCAATCTTCAGAAAGCTGATTTTCATCGCCTCTCCTCCGCGACAGTCAAATATGCTCGTCCCAACGAGTCGGGCGGCAGGACATCGAGGCTTTCCAGAGAAAGAGCTGATGCAACAGTGACACCCTTTCGGTGTGCTGACACGGGGTTAAACAGAACGCCGCCAGAGATTACGCCACCGGTGATTGCCAGCAGTATCACGGCAACTCCCGCAAAACGAGTGAGCACCGGCCAGAATGCAAAGCCGACTGACGTTCTACTCTCGATTTTCTCCATGACCTTTGCGTTTAAGGCAACTGGAGCCCCAAATCGCTCGGCCTGGGCAAACATGCGGCTCAACGCTCTTATTTGTGCAAACTCTGCCGTACAATGAGGGCATTGGGCCAAATGGTTTTCCATCCGTGCCCGGTCTTTCGCCTGCAGTTCCCCATCAACATAAGGCGACAGGTATTTTACAGCTTCGGAGCATTTCATATCTGGTCTCCTATGACTTAAACGGTCCACGCTCATTTTTGTTCCGTAATTTTTTTCATTTTTTTCTGCAGCTCTTCCCGTGCCCTGGAAATCCTTGATTTCACGGTGCCCACAGATACGTCAAGTACCTCTGCAATTTCTTCATAAGACAGTCTTTCCAGTTCTTTCAGGATGATTATCACCCGCAATTTTTTGGAAAGGAGGTTAAGCGCTGACTGTAGGGTTTGCATCGACTGCCTGGTGGCATAGGAGGTTTCAGGAGAGGGGCTCGGCGAGGGGAAATTATGTATCAGGTCTTCGTTATCGGTTGAAAAGAAAAGAGAATAAATAGAGAACTTTCGTTTGTAGTCGAGGCAGGTGTTGACGGCGATTCGGTAGAGCCAGGTATAAAAATTCGAGGTTGGAGTATAGCTTTTAAGCCCTTGGAACGCCTTTATGAAGGTATCCTGAGCGGCATCCTCGGCATCCTGCGGGTTTTCCAGCATATACCGGCACAGGTTGTAGATTCTGTCTTGATATCTGTTGAACAGATTCTGGAAGTGGCGGGTATCGCCATCATTGATAAGTGCAATGATGCGTTGGTCATCCATATTTGAGTACATTTCAGAATGCCTGCAAAAGCAGGTAGAATCCTACAACGGCGACAAGCAACCCTCCGGCCCGTTTCGTCCAGGTAGAGAAGCTAAGAATTCCCCTTGCCCTTGCCAACGACTCCACGAAACCTGTGAACGTTCCAGCCACCAACATCAGCAAACAATGACCGATGGCATAGGTGAATAGCAGCGCCACTCCGTACAGGACCTCACCCTTGGTAGCCACCACCGTCAACAGGACTACCAGAACCGGCGTGGCGCAAGGGGAGGACACGACACCGAAGAAAAGGCCAAGGAGGAAGGAACCAATGATTCCTCCCTGCTTTGGCCTGTATTCTAAATGTATTGGGAGCCGCAATGCATATAAACCCATCAGCTGCCCACCCATGACCAGGGCGACTATCCCGGCTGCTATGTACCATCGCCCTCCCAATGTGCCGAACATGGTGCCGAACAACCCTGCCGCCGCGCCAAAGGCCGTGAACGTCAGTGACAGTCCCAGCACGAAAGCCAAAGAGTACCTAAAGGCCCAACGGCGGTCTCCATCGGCATAGCCACCGACAAATCCTACAACCAACGGAATAGTTGCCAGAACGCAAGGAGAGGCAGAGGACAAAACTCCTGCCAAGAACACCGCCCCGAATGCAATTACAGGGTAGGCCGCAATAATATGCTCTGTATTATCGAGGAATGTCACCGAAGGCCCGCCGCCTTCAGTTCCTTGACGATATCCGTTTTCTCCATCGCCCCCACATGCCTCTTCACCTCGCGGCCCTTCGCGTCAAAAAAAATCTGGGTCGGAATCATCTGGACTTTGAATCGCTCGGCAGCAGCATTGTCCTCATGCACGTCAATAAAAAGAACCGATGCCTTGCCGCGACATTCAGATGCCACCCCTTCAAGGATGGGGGCCATCTTTTTGCAGGGAATACAGGTCCGGGCACCCAGGTCGATGACAGTAGGTTTGCCTGAACGGAGGGCATTGCGTACTGCGGAGTCTGTGGCGGAGGGAAGTTCCGCCTGGGCAGCGGCGGTTATCAGCAGAATAACTGCGACTATAAGCCCCCTCACGGCAACATACCCATAATTTCTCCGATTGAAGCTACCTTCCCAGAAAACTTGACCTGGCCGTCAATGACCAGCGCCGGAGTACTCATGACGCCGTACTTCATAATGGAAGAGATGTCCTCAATTTTAATGACCTCAGCAACCGTGCCGCTTTCCTCCAGGGCCTTCTTCGTGTTCTCGTAAAGGGTCTTGCATTTTGCACAGCCGGTTCCCAGCACTTCGATTTTCATCGGTCCCCTCCTTCAAGGGTATTTTCAACTAACGAGGTTCCTTCGCAGCCAATTTCTCCTTGATAAAGGCACTGAAGGCGGCCACATCCGGGAAGCTGATGGCCTCAGCCGGACAAAGCTTAGCGCAGGTCCGGCATTCAACCACGCAGTTATAAGGATTCACTACCATCGATTTTTGAGTTTCTTCATCGAATGCAAGTACGCCGTTTTTACAGATGGTGATACACTCCCGACAGCCGATGCACTTCTCAGCATCAACCGTTGGAAACCAGGGAATTTCCTCTCGTGGGATACCCCGCCATTCGCTCATGATGGGCCTCCTGTCAGAGTGTGTTGGTGACCATTTCCTTGATGGCGGCCACGGCTTCCTCGGTTGTCTTGTTGCGGATGTCTAGCGCGACGTGGTTTGCCTTGTCAAATCCAATCGCCTCAAAGGCATCGCGGTACATCTTGCACTGCATCTGTGGGTCACAGGCCGCGATATAGATTTTCTCCGTTTCGCCGCCGGAGAGGAGCACCTTCAGAAACTCCTCGCCGTCGGCAACGCAGAGCTGCGGGTGTAAACAGACATAATCAAAGATTTTCTCCCGGCGCACATCTGACAAAACACCGAAGATGTCCATCTTGCCAAAGCTGGGGCAGGTTCCCTGACAGACGCACAATATGAATCCCTTTTTTCCTGGCATGGCTCGTTCCTCCTTTCCTTACAAAATCGCGTTGAACTGATACCCAACAACTACGATTGCAGCGGCGACAATCCCAAAAAACGTGGCCAGGAGTTTCGTCTTGAGGACATTCTTGAGGATGACGGCCTCGGGAAAGGAAAGCGCAGTTACCGCCATCATGAAGGCAAGCACGGTGCCGATGGGGAGCCCCTTCTCCATCAGGGCGTGAACAACGGGAATTATCCCAGCGGAGTTACTGTAAAGCGGGACGCCGATGATTACGGCAAGCGGCACGGCCAAGGGGTTGTCTCGACCTGCGTACCTGACAAGAAATTCTTCCGGCGCGTACCCATGAATGAAAGCTCCTAGTCCGATACCTACTATAACATAGGGCCAAATCTTCTTTAGGAGCCCAATGGTGTACTCACGGGCGTACCTCAGCTTTTCCTTGAAGCTTTGCTCCTGTACCTCTGCCGCTCCGACCTTGACGCCACCGCACGTGACCGCGGGGTGGCGCGGTATTATTTTCCTTCGGTGACTGAGCCGGCGAGGACGACGAGGCCGGCGAAGAGGAGGGGAATGCCGCTCATGGACATCATGGAAAGGCGCTCGCCCAGGAAGAAGATTCCCAACAGGGCGGCGGTGAGCGGTTCGGCAAGGGAAAGGGTCACGGCGGTGGCGACGGGGACGGTCCGCAGACCGCGGACGAAAAGCCAGTAGGAGAGCGCGGTGACCATCACGCCGAGATAGAGAACCAGGGTCGCCCCTTTCGGGGTCGCGATCCACTGCAGGTTGGAGGAGAGGAGCAAGGGGGAAAGCAGCAGGGCCCCGATACAGAAGACCACCGCCATCACCGCCTCGGCTGAACGCCCCGGAAGAAGCCCCTTGATCGCGATGGTGTAGCTCGCGTAGGAAGCCCCGGCCGCCACGGCCAGGAGCATGCCGAGGGGGTTCACCGCTATCCCCCCGCCTCCCGCCGCCAAAAGCGCGCATCCCGCCAGGGCCAGCACGGTCGCCACCACCCATCGCCTCCCCGGCCGCTCACCACGTACCACGAATCCCAGAACGCCCGCCATGATCGGGGAACTGCCGATGCCGACCAGGGTGCCGGCCGCGACACCGGTCCGGCTGACCGCCGCGAAGAAGCAGAGCTGGTAGGAGGCGACGAAGGCTCCCGCCAACAGGGTCGGAAGAAGCGGCCAGCGCTGCCTCCCCAGTCCCCCGCGGGCCAGGGCCAGCAGAAGCAGGGTGAGGCCGCCCACGACGAGCCGCATGCCGCCAATGCTGACCGGGGTTGCCCCGCCCGGGGCCAGGGCCTGGGTGGTGCCGGTCGTTCCCCAGAGGATGCCGGCGGCCAGCACCATGAGGGCGTCGGCGGTCAGGGAGGCGGCTTGAGACCCCGTGGCGGCTTGGGCGGTAGACGAATCGGGGGATGATGACATGGCAGGTTCCTTGTCCCCTCGCCCCGCGTTAAAAGGGCAAGGGTGAGTGAAAAAATCTCTCTCGCCCGGCCTGTCGGCCACCCTCTCCCCTAAAGGGGCGAGGGTATGGCGGGAAACCTTGACCTCCTTCCCGGGGGGGATGCGGGAACTAAAGCAGGTCAGCTGTGCTCGCGGGTGGCGTGGAAGGTGAGCTCTTTCCAGTTCTCCATGGTGTTGTCGAGGCGCCACTGGCTGCCGGCAAGGTAGGCGAGGTTCCCTTCCCCGTCGGTGTAGAGGTTCATCGCTTCCTTCTTCTGGAACTCGTCGAGCGTCTTACGGTCCCCGGTCACCCAGCGCGCGGTCACGTAGGAAACCGGCTCGTAGGCCGACTTCACCCCGTACTCGTGCTCCAGCCGGTGCATGACCACGTCGAACTGCAGCATGCCGACCGCACCGACGATCCAGTCGGCCCCCATGAGCGGCCTGAAGACCTGGGTGGTCCCCTCCTCGGCCAGCTGCACGAGTCCCTTCTCGAGTGCCTTGGACTTCAGCGGGTTCAGGATGCGGATCTTTTTGAAGTGCTCGGGCGCGAAGTTCGGGATCCCGGTGTACTTCAAGTCCTCCCCCTGGGTGAAGGTATCGCCGATCTTGATGGTCCCGTGGTTATGGATACCGATGATGTCCCCGGCGTAGGCCTCGTCGACGTTGGTCCGGTCCTGGGCCATGAAGATGGTGGCGTTGGCGATCTGGACCTCGCGCCCCAGGCGGAGGTGCCTGACCTTCATGCCGCGCACGAACTTCCCGGAGCAGATCCTGAAAAAGGCGATGCGGTCGCGGTGGGCGGGGTCCATGTTCGCCTGGATCTTGAAGGTGAAGCCGGTGAAGGGCTCCTCGTAGGGGGAGACGGTGCGGGTGAGGGTCTCGCGCGGCAGGGGCCCCGGGGCGTTCTCCACGAAGGAGTCCAAAAGCTGCTGCACCCCGAAGGTGTTGATGGCGCTCCCGAAGAAGACCGGGGTCTGTTTCCCGGCCAGGTAGGCCTCGAGGTCGAAGGGATGGGCGGCACCTTCCAGGAGCTCCACGTCGGCCCGCAGCTCCTCGACCTGGCTCCCCAAAAGCTCGTCCAGCTTCGGATCGTCGAGCCCCTTGACGGTCACCACCTCCCCTACCCCGTGGTCGGCGGTCGGGTCGAAGAAGGAGATCTCCTTGGTGTAGAGGTGGTAGGTCCCCCTAAAGCGCTTACCCATGCCGATCGGCCAGGTCATCGGGGCGCACTGGATGTTCAAGGTGCTCTCGATGTCGTCCAAGAGGTCGAGCGGTTCGCGCCCCTCCCGGTCGAGCTTGTTGATGAAGGTCATGATCGGGGTGTGGCGCAGGCGGCAGACCTCGAGGAGCTTCTTGGTCTGGCTCTCGACCCCTTTCACCGAGTCGATCACCATGAGCACCGAGTCGACGGCGGTGAGCGTCCGGTAGGTGTCTTCGGAAAAATCGTTGTGGCCGGGGGTATCGAGGAGGTTGATCTCGAAGTCACGGTAGGTAAACTTCATGACGGACGAGGTGACCGAGATCCCGCGCTGCTTTTCCATCTCCATCCAGTCGCTCGTGGCATGACGGGCGGACTTCCTGGCCCGCACCTCCCCGGCCTGCTGGATGGCGCCGCCGAACAGAAGGAGCTTTTCGGTGATGGTCGTTTTACCGGCGTCGGGGTGGCTGATGATGGCGAAGGTACGCCTCTTCTCGATCTCCTGCTCGTTGTACCGCATTAAACTGACTCCCGTTATTAAAACTCTGGACAAAATAAAGGCGAAGAGGGTATCTTCGCCGAACCGAGTCGTATTATATTGGTGCGACCGGGTAAAGGGCAACATTTTTTTCAGTTTTTCCAGGTGGGCGGATGAAAGACCAATACCAGAAGCTCCAACTCGCAGGGGAGAAAGAGGACCAGGCGGAGATCCTGGCCACCCTGGCAGCCATACGGGCAGGAAAACTCAAAAACGACCTGAAGCTCTTGAACTTCTACCGCGAGATCCCGGTCAGCTACGAGGCCGATATCGTCACGGTGGAAGAGGCCCACGCGGAGCTGCAGGTCCACCAAGTACAGGCGCTGGTGATCTCGCTGGAGAAGGTGGTCATCCTCAAGAGCAGCCACTTCCCCCGGGACGTCATCGCCAACGCCAACTACGCCAACGTCGAGAAGTCCAAAGTCATTCTCTCCAGCTTTTCCTACGCCCTGGTGCGGGCGGAGCGGAGGATGTCGGTGCGGGTCGAGCTCTCCGATCCCATCTACGCGACCTTCACCTATCCGGAAGGGACCGTGGGGGGAAGGCTCCACGACATGTCGCTGACCGGCATCACCATCAACGTGGTCGACGAACCGACCCTCCCCCTCACCACGCAGGGGGAACTCACCGTCACCCTTCCCATCGGCACCATCACCGTCCCCGCCTCGCTCTTGAAGGTCTTGTCCCTCCAGAGCGGGTTCCGTCTCGTCTTCCAGATCGAGCTCACCCTCGCCACCGAGATCAGCATCTCCCAGTACCTCTTCCGCCGCCAGGTCGAGATCATCAAGGAACTGAAAGACCACCCCGGCATCAAGCGCGGCTAGCCGATGCTGTTCGACAGCCACTGCCACCTCGACGATCCCCTGCTCCTCGCCTCCCTTCCCGAGGTGCTGGCGGAGGCGGAGGGGGCGGGGGTGGGAGGTATGCTGGTTCCCGGCGTCCACCCCGACGGCTGGCCGGTCATCGCATCGTTGGCCGCCGGCCACCCCCGGCTGATCCCCGCCTTCGGCCTCCATCCCATGCACGCCGCCCTCTGGGACGGCCAGCTCCGCGCCACCCTCAGTAACTATTGCCGCAACGCCGCCGCCGTGGGGGAGATCGGTCTCGATTACCTCATCGCGTCCCCCAGCCGCGAGCTCCAGCGCGCCGCCTTCCGCGCCCAGCTCTCGCTCGCCTGCGAATTCGGGCTTCCGGTCCTCATCCACTGCCGCAAGGCCTTCGCGGACCTCTTGGCCATCATGGCCGAGGCGGCCGGCAGTAACGTGAAGGGGGTCATGCACGCCTTCTCGGGAAGCCCCGAGACCGCCCGCGACTGCCTCCGGGCCGGGCTTTACATCTCGCTCGCCGGACCGGTCACCTTCGCCAACGCGGTAAGGCCCGCCCAGGTGGCCGCCGCCGTCCCGCTCGACCGCCTCCTCCTGGAGACCGACGCCCCCGACCTCGCCCCGGAGCCTCACCGCGGGCTCGCCAACCGCCCCTCCTTCCTCCCGCTCATCGCCCGCAAGGTCGCCTCCCTCAAGGGCATCCCCGTCGACGAGCTCGCCCGGGCCACCTCCGCCAATGCCCGCCGCCTCTTCGGGCTCCCCGCATCAACGACTTAAGTTTTAGTTATCATTAGAACTTTTCCGACCCCGATTTGACCTCCGGGCAGCCTTGGATATACTTTGTCTCGATTATCATGACTTGGGAGGAGGTGAATTCATGGGAAAACAGTACACGCTGCAGGAGGCCCTGAAACTGGCCATCAAGACCGAGAAGGAGAGCATGGAGTTCTACCGCAAGGCTGCGGCCATCACGGAGGACGACCGTTCCAAAAAGGTATTCACTCTCCTTGCCAACGAGGAGATCGGGCACCTGAAGGCCTTCTTCGACCACTACGTCGGCGGGGACCTCGGTGACTTGAACAGCTACCTCGACACACCGGTCGAGGAGGTCTCCGCCATCCACCAGGCCCTCGAGGAGGTGCTGGCGGCCGACGTCCACGAGCAAAAGGCCCTGGAGATCGCCCTGCAGGAGGAGAAAGCCACCATTGACCTCTACACCGTGCTGGCCTCGGAGATGGCCGACCAGCACGTGAAACAGGTTTTCGAGACGGTCATCTGCGAGACCCAGAAGCATCACGACCTGATCGAGGACGAGTACATGCGCGTGATGACGATGGTGAGCAGTTCGGACCAGGACATCTACGTAAGGGAGTGAAAGGGGTCGACAGGAAAGGGAAAAAGCCTCCGTACTTTCGAGATACGGAGGCTTTTTTTATTTCCCAAGCACCTCCCCTTCAAGGGGAGGACAGGGTGAGGATGGGGTTGCCCTTTGGTTTTCTGCCCACTAGGCGACGTACTGCGAGTAGTAGCTCTTGACCTTGGCGAGGTAGAGCCTGGTCTCCTTCGGGAGGCGGTCGGTGCCGTGGCGGTCGACCTTGGCCGGACCCCAGTTATAGGCGGCCAGCGCCTCGTCGACGTTTCCGCGGTAACGGCTGAGGAGATCCTTGAGGAAACGGGTACCCGCCATGACATTTTGCTCGGGGTCGAAGGAGTCGGTGACGCCGAGTCCCCTCGCGGTGGAGGGCATGAGCTGCATGAGCCCCTGGGCGCCTACCGGGGAAACGGCGCGGGGGTTGAAGTCGCTTTCGGCCTTGATGACCGCCTTGATGAGGCCGCTCTCCACCCCGTAACGCTGGGAGGCCTTCTGGATGATCCCTTCCAGGTCGCCGGAGACCGGGGCGGCGGCCGAACCGCCACCGTCCCCTTCCAGGGCGTCGCCGACCTGCTGTTCGGTTCCCGGGGGCGCCCCCCAGGCGGCCGGCGGGCTCTCCTTGGGAAGCTGTTCGAGGAAGCGATCGAGAAGCCCCTGGACACCGGCGCTGACCGCGTTTCCCTGGCGGGAGTTGTCGTCCCCGAGGTTCATCGCCGAGTTCAGCATCTTGAGGCGGAGGATCTCGGCGGCGGTGGCCGGAGAAACGGGCTCTCCCTTCCCGGTCCCCTCCAGCAGCTGCTGGAAGTTGGTCCCGGGCGTGGTGCCCTGGGGGGGGTTGGAATTCCTGGTGGGGGTCAAACCCTGCTGCGCTGCCGCTACCGGGTCAATCGACATTGCGTGGTGCCTCGTTTACTGGTTGAGCACTCCATCGTACACCAGTTTCTTTTTCTTCAACTTCTCGATCAGGGTGGTCCGCTTGAGATTGAGGAGCTCGGCGGCCTCCTTCTTATTCCCCCGGCTCTTCTGCAGGGCCTGGAGTATCAGCTTGTTCTCGAACTCTTCGACGGCGCTGTTCAGGCAGAAGCCGTCGTCCGGGAGGGTGATCTCGTCGCTGCGGAGCGTCGAGGTCGCCTTGCCGCTGCGGTACTTCTCGGGAAGGTCGTTGGCGGTGAGGATGCCGGAGCCCTTGATGATCACCATCCGCTCGACCAGGTTCTCCAGCTCGCGGACGTTGCCGGGCCAGTCGTAGTGGGTGAGGATCTCCATCACCTGGCGGTCGAACCCCTGGACCTTGCTCTGCTTCCCCTTGTTGAAACGCTCCAGGAAGTGGTTCAAAAGGAGCCCGATGTCGGTCCCCCGCTCCCTCAGGGGGGGGAGGGTGATGGGGATCACCGAGAGCCGGTAGTAGAGGTCCTCGCGGAAGCTCTTCGAGGAGACCATCTGCTCGAGGTTCTGGTTGGTGGCGGCGATGATCCTGACGTCGACCTTCTTGGCCCGGGTGGCACCGACCGGCTCCACCTCGCGGTTTTGCAGCACCCGCAAAAGCTTCACCTGGAGGTTGGCTTTCATGTCGCCGATCTCGTCGAGGAAGAGGGTACCCTTGTCGGCCATCTCGAAGCGCCCGATGCGGGTGGCGACCGCCCCGGTGAAGGAGCCCTTGACGTGGCCGAAGAGCTCGCTCTCCAGGAGCTCGTCCGGGATGGCCGCGCAGTTGACGGCCACGAAGTTCTTGTCCACCCGGGTGGAGAGGTCGTGGATGGCGCGGGCCACCAGCTCCTTCCCGGTCCCCGACTCTCCCTGGATCAGCACGGTGGAGTCGGAGCCCGCCACCTTCTCGACCATCTCGAAGAGAGAGAGCATCTTCTCGCTCTCCCCGATGATGTTGTTGAGCAGCGCACGGTTCTTGATGCACGGTTTGGACCGAAAACTCTTGCTCTGCAGCGCCCGGTGCTCAAGTCCCCGTTTTACGTGGGTTTCCAGCTCTTCGAGGTTGAACGGCTTCTCCAGGTAGAAGAAGGCGCCGGCCTTCAAAAGATTGGCGGTCATCTCGAAATTGGCGAAGGCGCTGTAGGCGATGGTGACGATATCGGGGCGGATCGACTTCAGCTGCTTGATGAACTCCAGGCCGTTCACGCGGGGCATCATGATGTCGGTAATCACCATCTGCACGTCGTGAAGATCCACCTTCTGCAGGGCGTCCTGCCCGTCGAAGGCCTGAAAGACCTGGTACCCCTTGTAGCTTAAAAAGGCGGCAACGAAGTCCCTGGTTTTCTTGTCGTCATCCGCAATGAGTATCTTGGGTGATTCCATTGTCTCCCCGATTTCCACTAAAGTTGCCGGTCCCAGCACCGATAAAAAAACCGTACCGCTCGGAAACTATAGCTTCATTATCTCTCCATGTCAATAAAATGACTTGGAGGAATCCGGCGGTCAAATTCTTTTCCTTTAACATTAAATTTCGTCAATTTTTTGTCCCGGGCGGGGTGGGCCGCGCCGCCCTTTCCGGACCGGCTCCCGCAGGGGGGGCTCGGCGCCCTTTCCAGCGCAAAAAAATCATTTAACCTTTGCACGATAGCGCCGATTAGACATTGAAGAGGGCCCAGCCCGGGGTCCCGCCAGGGGCCGCCACGAGCACACGGAGGAGCAGACATGCAGACGACCGCACTGAAGCTTAAAAGCGAGGAAGTCGGGGGGGAACTGATCCAGCTGGTCAGTTTCAACCTGGAGAAGGAAGAATACGGCATCAACGTGCTGATGGTGCGCGAGATCATCCGTATGCTCAACATCACGAGGGTCCCCAACACCCCCCACTACGTGGAGGGAGTCATCAACCTGCGCGGCAAGGTGATCCCGATCATCTCGCTCCGCAAGAAGTTCGACCTCATGGAGGCCGAATACGACAAAAGGACCCGCATCATGGTGATGGAGGTGGTCGGCGAGATGATGGGCTTCATCGTCGACGAGGTCTCCGAGGTGATCAGGATTTCCGACAAGGAGATCCAGCCTCCTCCGCCGGTGGTCTCCGGGGGGATCGAACAGGAATGCATGGCCGGGGTGATCAACCAGGCCGAGCGCCTCTTGGTCCTTCTTGACCTGGAGAAGATGTTCACCGCCGACGAGCGAAGGTTCTTCAGCACCGTTTCGTAAACCGCACAGGGGTGTGGACTCCCCTTTTTCTGGAGCATTGTCATGGCTATAGACTGCGAGGATCAGGAACTATTAGAAGGTTTCCTGGCAGAAACCACCGAGCTTTTGGAAAAGCTGGACGACGACCTGATCAGCCTGGAAAAGAGCCCCGAAGACTCCGAGCTGATGAACCGGATCTTCCGCTCGATCCATACGGTCAAGGGGGCCTCCAGCTTCCTCGGGTTCGATTTCCTGGTCAAGGTGACCCACAAGACCGAGGACGTCCTCAACCGGCTCAGGAAGGTAGAGCTCTCCCTGAATTCGGAGATCATGGACGTGATCCTTGAGGCCGTCGACCTGGTGAAGACCCTGGTGGCCGACATCAAGGACGGCGAGATCGTCGAGCGGGACATCGAAACGGTGATCAGCAAGCTGATCCCCTACCTTTCGGAGGGGGCCGGCGAGGCGTCGGTACTCTCTCCGGCCGCGTCCGCGCCCAAGAAGGAGCCGGCTCCGGCGGCCGAGGCCCCGGTCACCCAGGAAACCGCCCTCAAGGAGGCCGCCGAGGCGCTCGAAGAGGCGGCCTCCGCCGCCCGGGAATCCGCCGCGGCCAAGGAAGAGCCGGCCGCCAAAGCGGCTCCCCCGCCCCAGCCGAAGGCGGCCGCCGCCTCCAAGGAGCCCCCGAAACAGGCAGCCGCCGCCAAGGGGGACGAACTGGCCGACAACACCACGGTCCGGGTGGACGTGAAAAGGCTCGACGACCTCATGAACCAGGTGGGCGAGCTCGTGCTCGAGCGTAACCGGATGATCCAGCTGCACAGCGATTTCCAGGCCGGCCTCGACGTCTCCGGCTTCGCCGACGATTTCGGCAAGCTCTCCAAGCGCCTCAACTTCGTGACCAGCGAGCTCCAGATGCAGGTCCTTAAGATGAGGATGCTGCCGGTCGAGAAGGTCTTCAAGAAGTTCCCCCGCATCGTCAGAAACCTCGCGCGCGACCTCGGCAAGGAAGTCGACCTCCAGGTCTTCGGCGAGGAGACCGAGCTCGACCGCTCGGTGGTCGACGAGATCGGGGATCCCTTGATCCACCTGATCCGCAACGCCCTCGACCACGGCCTCGAGACCCCCGACGAGCGGCTGGCCGCCGGCAAGGGGCGGGTCGGGACCGTCATCCTCTCGGCGGCCCACGAGGGGAACCAGATCGTCATCAGCATCAAGGACGACGGCCGCGGGATCGATCCCGAGCGGGTCTCCAAGAAGGCCCTCGACAAGGGGCTCGTGACCGAGGACCAGCTCGCCTCCATGGGGCAGCGCGAGATCCTCGAACTGATCTTCCTCCCCGGTTTCTCCACCAAGGAGCAGACCACCGACCTCTCCGGCCGCGGCGTCGGCATGGACGTGGTGAGGACCAATATCAGGAAGCTCAACGGGATCATCGAGATCAAGAACGACCTCGGCCACGGGAGCGAGTTCATCCTTAAACTGCCGCTCACCCTGGCCATCATCCAGTCGCTTCTGGTCGAGGTCGAGAAGGAGATCTACTCGATTCCTCTCTCCTCGGTCATCGAGACCCTCCGGGTTTCCACCCGCGATTTCCACGTGGTCGGCGGCCAGGAGGTGCTCAAGCTCAGGGATTCCGTGCTTCCGCTTTTGAGGCTCCAGCAGACCTTCAACTGCGCCCACACCGGCGAAGACCGGGAAACCTGCTACGTCGTCATCGTCGGGGTGGCGGAGAAACGGGTCGGGCTGGTGGTCTCCCGGCTGCTCGGCCAGCAGGAGGTGGCCATCAAGTCGCTCGGCAAATTCCTGGCCAACCTCCCCGGCATCGGCGGATCGACCATCATGGGAGACGGCAGGGTGGCGCTCATTGTAGACCCGATGGGGCTTATCGGAGGCGGGGAGTCCGCCGGCGTGAGGAAATCGGCCTGAGGGGATGATAATGGCACTAGAGACCAAACCCATCGACGTGAAAGCGGCCCTGAAGATATCCGACAAGGATTTCGAGCAGCTCAGGGACTATATATATAACGTCTGCGGGATCTACTTTCACAGCAGCAAGAAATACTTCCTGGAAAGCAGACTGGCCCGCAGACTGGAAGCGACCGGGTGCAAGAGCCACGGCGACTACTACCAGTACGTCCGCTCCGGCATGACCGGCAGCACCGAATTGAAGAAACTGCTCGACGAGATCACCACCAACGAGACCTGCTTCTTCAGGAACATGCCGCAGCTAAACGCCCTGGAGAACAAGTTCCTCCCCGAGATCGTGGCGGCCAAGTCCAAGATCGGTTTCCGCAAGCTCCGGATCTGGAGTGCCGGTTCCTCCTCCGGCGAGGAAGCCTACACCATGGCGATGATCCTCCTGGAAAAGCGCAACGCCCTCCTGAAGGACTGGATCATCGAGATCGTCGGCACCGACATCAACGAGACGGTGCTGGCCCAGGCCAAGGAGGGTGTCTACGGCAGCTACTCGGTACGCAACACCCCGGACTACTACCTGAAGAAGTATTTCAGGGAGGAGAGCCCGGGAAGATTCGTATTGTCACCGGAGGTGAAGAAGCTCGCCAGTTTCAACCACCTGAACCTCTACGACGACAACAAGATGCTTTTTATGAAGAGCTTCGACTTCATTTTCTGTGCGAACGTCCTGATCTACTTCGACACCGCCTCCAAGAGCAAAGTCGTGCAGCACTTCTACAACAACCTTCAGCCGTACGGGTACTTCTTCGTCGGCCAGTCTGAATCGCTCCACGGGGTGAATGACAAGTTCAAAACCGTGCACTTCCCGGGCGGGTTCACCTACAACAAGTGAGGACGATGGTATGGAAAAAGCAGCCATGATGCAGACGGCTCAGGAGATGGTGGAAAGCTTCGTTGATCTCCCCACCATACCGCAGGTTGCTACCAGGGTCATCGAGCTCCTGGATCGACCCGGCGTCGAGCTCGACGAGGTGGCGGACATGATCCTGTCCGACCAGGTCCTGGCGGCTCGTGTCATCAAGATGGTAAACTCGCCGCTCTACAAGCCGGCCCACGAGATAAAGTCGGTCAAGCGTGCCCTCATCTACCTGGGGTTCCGCCACATCCGGGAACTGGCCTTCACCTGCTCCTTCGTGGACGTCTTCGAGGGGCGTGACGGCATCCTCGACATCAAGAGCTTCTGGGAGCACTCCTTCGGTGTCGGCGTGGTCTCCAAGATCATCGCCCAGCGGGTCCGCTATCCGGACACCGAGAAGGCCTACCTGGTCGGGATCGTGCACGACATCGGCGAGGTCTTCCTGAGCTACTACCGCCAGGACGCCTTCCGGGCGCTATTGGACTCGACCCACGGCCACCCCTTCCGGCTGGTGGAGAAGGAGATCGAGTTCCTGGGGACCTCCCACAACGAGGTGGGGCTCTGCATCGCCCAGAAGTGGAACTTCCCCCCCGATTACTGCGAGGTGATCGCCCTTCACCATGCCCCCGAGGAGGCCACCCTGGATCCCACCCTCTGCGCCATCGTGAACCTGGCCGACCTCTTCTGCTGCGTCCGTCAGCTCGACTACGGCGGGAAATCGTGGGTCACTTTCAATCTCGCCGAAGAAAAAGCCTGGTCGATCCTCAAGTCCTACGCACCTCACCTGGCCGATCTCGACGTGGAACGCTTCTGCTACGAACTGGACGACCGCGTCCCCGAGATCGAGGACATGGTCAGGTCCATTTTCCAGGGGATAGGAGCCTGACCAACCATGTATCCGGCACAGCAAGCCAAATTGAGGGTGCTTATCGTTGACGACTCATCGTTCATGAGGATGGCCATCCGCGGGATCCTCTCCCGGGCGCCGAAGGTGGAGATCGTCGGCATCGCCGCCGACGGCGTCGAGGGAGTGGAGAAGGCGCTGGCCCTGAAGCCCGACCTGATCACCATGGATGTCGAGATGCCCCGCCTGGACGGTATCGGTGCGCTCAAGCAGATCATGGCGAAGCAGCCGACCCGGGTGCTGATGGTTTCCACCCTCACCTGCGAAGGGGCCAAGGCCACCTTCGAGGCGCTCGATGCCGGGGCGATCGACTACGTTCCCAAGAACGTCACCGACAGCAAGGATGCCCAGTCCGTCTTCCAGCAGGCGCTGCTCGCCAAGGTGGCGGAGGCGTCGCTGGCGCCGGTCCCGCTGAGGGCGGGGATGGCCCCCCGGCTGGTCCGTCCGCAGCAGGTGGTGCGCCCCTCCCACTTCACCCACCGCAAGATCTCCTACGTCGGTATCGGCGCCTCCACCGGGGGGCCGGTCGCGCTCCAGGAGGTGCTTTCCCGGGTTCCGGTCAACTTCCCCCACGGCATCGTGGTCGCCATCCACATGCCCAAGGCCTTCACCGGTCCCTACGCCGACCGCCTCAACGCCAAATGCTCGCTCTCCATCAAGGAGGCCAAGGACGGCGACATCGTGAAGGGGGGCCAGGTGCTGATCGCCCCCGGCGGCGTGCACACCTCGCTGGTCAAGCAGGGGAGCAACATCGTGGTGAAGACCTACCCCACCTCGGAGTTCCCCCAGTACATCTACATCCCGTCGGTGGACCATATGCTCACGAGCCTCTGCGACGCGAGCGGCGGCGCCATGCTCGGGGTGATCCTGACCGGGATGGGGAACGACGGGTTCAAGGGGATGCAGCACCTGAAGGGGAAAGGTGGGGTGACCCTGGTGCAGAACGAGGCGACCTCGACCATCTACGGGATGCCGCGCGCCTGCATCGAGGGAAAGGTGGCGGACGTCGTCCTGCCGCTGGACCAGATCGGGTTCGAGATCGGGAAGATCGGGAGCTGACGCCGGATAGGCATCCGGCACCGCTCACCTTAAAAAGGGGAAGGCCGCGTGGCCTTCCCCTTTCTGTTTGCGCTTCGTTCGGCTGGTGAAATCCCCCCGGCCCCCTTTTCACAAGGGATGCTGGTCTTCAGCTCCCACCAACTCCCCCTCCCCTTTTTTACCGGCTCCCTTCCAGGTAGAGCCCTTCCTCGCTCGCTTTCACCCGGCAGCGCGAGTACCCCTGGCGCTTCAGCCGGAAGAGAACGAGCGGTGCCGCCGCTTCGCTGCAGCCGGGGAAAAGTACCCTGAAATTACCTGCCTCGTCCAGCAGGGGATCCATGGTCTTACCGAAGTCGGGAGGATATAAGATGGAGACACCATCCCTGCGCCGGTTCATCGGCATGGGGTCTCTTTTGGAAGGGAAGAGCGCCCTGAACATCAACTGCAGGGTAGGCACAAGGCTCGGTTTGATCATCCTTCCTCCTCGCGGGAAGCCGGCTGGGGTTGAAGCCTCACCGCCACCCCCTTTCCGGCGGGAAAGCCTTGCCCGCTTCCCAGGTAGACTCCCAGTACCACCAGCCCTCCCCCTGCCAGCTGGGCTCCGGTGATCCGTTCGCTCAGGATCAGGGCGGCCAGAACGGTACCGAAAAGCGGGACCAGGTTGACGAAGGAGGCGGCCTTGGAGGCGCCGATGACGCCGATCCCCTGGTACCACCAGACGAAGCCTACCACCGTCCCCAGCAGGGCCAGCTGCAGCTCGGCCAGCCACCCCATCGCCGAGAAGTGCGGCAGTCCCTTTCCCAGGTGAATGGACTCGGCAATCGCGGCCGGCAGAAGGCAGGCGGCGCCGAACACCGCCGCGTAGGCGGTCGCGGTCAGCGGGGCGAAGTTGGCCAGGGCCTTCTTCCCAAGGACCGAATAGAGCGCCCAGCAAAGCGGAGCCCCCAGCATGAAGAGATCTCCCGGATTGAGGGAGAGACCGGAGATGACCGCCAGCGACCCCTTGGATATGATCACGGCGACCCCTGCCACCGAGATCAGCAGACCCGCAGTCTGAGGCCGGGTCACCCGTTCGCCCAGCCATTTGGCCGAGATGACGGCGGTGATCAGCGGGTTGATCGCCACGATCAGCGAGCCGTTGGTCGCCGTGGTGAGCTTGAGCCCGGTGAAGAAGCAGGCGGTGTAGAGAAAGACGCCGGTGAGCCCCAGGGAGAAGAGGAGAGCGGTCTGGCCGATCGTTTTCGGCAGCGGCAAGGGGCTCCCTTCCTGGCGTGCCTGCCGTACCGCCAGGGCCACCAGGACCGCGCCGGCGATCAGGAAACGCACGGTGGCCGCGGTGAACGGCGGGGCTTCCCGCACTGCGATACGGGCAGCGACGAAGGTCCCCCCCCAGAAGAAGGTAGTGAGCAGCAACTTCAGGTAGATCTTCTTGATAACCACGCCTCCGTCCCGCCGGTTCAATACCAGCGGATGACCTCTTTTTCCATGTCCAACTGGTAGCGGTGCCGCCCCAGGATATCCATTCCGAGCAGGCCGTCATGCAGCGCACCGGCCCCCGAGAAAGAGATCACTTCGATCTCCAGCCCGGGATGGGTGAAGGGACCGACCGTCACCAGGTCGATCCTGGTGAGGCGGGAGCGGACACTCCTGCCGTCGGCTAGTTCCACGCTGATCGCCCGCGCCTGTCGCAAGTCCAGAGGCAACCGGCCGATGGCGTTTTCGTGCACGCCGGTCCGGGTGGCCCCCGTGTCCAGCAGGAGCTCGAGTTTAACCGCCACCCCGCCCTGCTTCAGGACCACCGGCACCAGTACCTGGTTGTTGACCACCCGCACCGGTGTCACTTCTCCCTCTCTGACGAGCGACCTCGCGGCGACCGCCTTTTCTTCCCGGTTCGGCTGGCTGGCGGCCAGCTCCTGCGGTCTCCCTCCCTCCACCGGGTTCGGCCTTGAGGGGGTCGGCTGCTGGACCGGCTCGCCCCGGGGTTGCGCGGGCGGCCCCGATACTACACCGCTTGTCGTCACCTGGGAAGCGGTATGGAGCGGAAAATAGTGATGACCGGCCAGGGAAAGGGCGAGGGAAGCGACCGCGGCCAGGGTGACTCCCTTCCCGACCTTTGCCTTGGGGGCTTTCCGCAGGTGGGACTTGGCGAGGATTTCCTGGGCGTACACGGAAAGTTTTTTCTTTATGAGCGGGTCGTGACATCCCTCGGCAAGCTCAGCCAGTACCGATACCGCCTTTTTCCCCTCGCTTCCGGACCGTACCAGGGCGATGGAGATGGTGCTGAAGAGTTTAAGCGCCGTTTCCTGTGCGTGATGGTACTCCACCGACTTCTTGGGGAGCCCGAGTGCGGGAAGTACGGTGCGGCCCGCCTCATAGAGCGCGGACGTAAGTATCTCGACCCGTTTTTCAGGGTCGCTACTCTCTCGGAGCTCCCGCCCGACACGCTCTTCTATCTCTGAGCAGACGTAACCGAGGTCCACGACCTTACCTCCGCGGGTGCGAAAGACTGCTGACAGCAATTTGGATGGGCTTTCGTCAGATCGGTAAGGACATTCTAACGCAGAACCCCTTCCCCGTCCTTTTCCACCAGATGTTCTCTGTCACTGGTGGCGATGCGGGAGGCGAGGTGCGCCATGTAGTAAAGAGAGGCGAGCGCGGCCGACCAGGTGACCAGCAGGATCCCCCACCAGATTCCCTTGATCCCCCACTCCAGGAGGACGGCCAGAAGGTAAAAGACCGGAATCGGCAGCACGATCTGCCTCAGCAGACCGATCACCAGGGGAAACACCGGCCGCTTCAGTCCCTGCAGGACCGATACTGAGGTGTACAGGATGACATAGGCGATGAAGACGAAGGCCTCGATATGCAGGAAGCCGGCTCCGATCGCCACTACGTTCGCGTCCTTGGTGAAAAACGACATCAGTAGACGGGCACCGAAGAGGACGGTGAGGGTACCCGCGAGCATCAGGGCGATCCCGGCCCGCAGAGCGGTTTTGATGACCTCCACCACCCGTTCCCACCGGCGCGCGCCGCTGTTCTGGGCGACCAGGGCCAGGGTCGCCATGTTGAGCCCCATGACGGGAAGCAGCGCCACCTGTTCGATCCTGGTGGCGATACCGTAGGCGGCCACCGCCCCCGAACCGAACCTCGCGACGAAGCCGGTGATGATGAAGATCCCTATGGCGACGGTCATCATGTTGAGGCTCGAGGGAAAGCCGAGCTTGGCGAGTTCCCAGTAGCAGTGCCGGCCGGGTAATAGCTCCTTCCACTTAAACTCCGACAGCATTCCCGCCGACCTTACCCGCATGACCAGGTAGATGTTCCCCACGGCCTGGATAATGACGGTCCCCCAGCCGATTCCAGGCAATCCCATCGGCTCGATCCCGAGCCCCCCATAGAGAAGCCACGGGTCGAAGATGAGGTTGAGGAAGAACCCGGCGACCAGAAAATTTCGGAAGCTTCTGGTGTCCCCGGCCGCGCTGAGTATGGCGTTGAGGGCCCAGTTCAGTATGAAGAAGATACTACCGGTGAAGATGGTATGCATGTAGTGGAGGGCCAGCTGAAGTACGTTTCCCCGCGCCCCCATGATCTCGAAGAGAACAGGAGAGAGATACCACCCGATGACCCCGACGAGAAGCCCGTGCACGATGCCGAAGGAGACGGTCTGGATGGACATGTGGCGGGCGGCCACACGGTTGCCGGCGCCGAGATCGTGACCGATGAGCGAGGTGGCGGCGGTGGAGATACCGGCACCGATGGCGATGATCAGAAAAAAGACGGGGAAGGAGAGGGAAAGGGCGGCCAGGGCGTCGGTAGATACCTTGCCGCCGTAGAAGGTGTCCACCACGTTGAACATGGTGTTGAAGAGATAGCCGATGCTGGTCGGCACCGCCAGCTTCCGGATCAGAAGCGGAATCGGCTGGTTGACCAGGTCGTGACCGGTTCCTTGCATGACGGTATGCCTCGTCTGTCTCGAGCGGATGGCCCCTCCGCAGAGGGAGGGGCGAAGGAGTGTGTGAGGCCGGCCTTTAGAAACCTGCCGGCAGCGCCCCCATCCTCAGCCTGTCCCTCCCCTTGAAGGGGAGGGTACCCGTGGTCGGCGTTCCTGTTAATTTTAACGTGCCGAAGAGCCCCGTGCTTTTAATTCTTCTCCCTCCCCCATCCCCCTCTCCCCAAAAAAGGTGAGGGGATGTGGTAAAGGTCGGGGATGGCGCACGACGCACGGCGGGTACAAAAAAAGAGCGGCATGCGCCGCTCTTTCTTCGTAACTCTATTTTCGGTACCGCTTAACGCCTGGCTTTGCCGGCCACCTGCACCCTGACGAGGGCGCGCTCGAGGGCGGCCTCGTAGACGCGGAAGCTCTTGTCTTCCGGGGTAAGGGACTTGAGCTGGGTCTCGGCCCTGCTCATGGCGGCCTTGGCGCGCTCCAGGTCGATCTCGTCGGACCTCTCGGCGGTTTCGACCAGCACGGTAACCTTGTCGTTCTCCACCTCGAAGTACCCCCAGTTGAGGGCCAGGTGGTGAAGGACACCGTCCTGCTTGTAGGCGAGCTCGCCGATCTTCAAGGAGGTCAGGAAGGGGGCGTGGCCCGGCAGCACGCCGAACTCACCGAGAGCACCGGTAGCGGTGATCTCGTCCACCTCTTCGGAGAGGACCTTCTTGTAGGGGGTTACCAGTTCAACCTTCAGTTTTTCAGCCATGGAAAACCTCTTGGGGCGAAAGGCTGCGGCTCGCAGGCGGGATCAACCGCCCACGAGCCTCACCTGATTTTATTTAGACAGCCAGCGACTTAGCTTTCTCGATGGCTTCCTCGATGGTGCCGACCATGTAGAAGGCCTGCTCCGGGAGGTCGTCGTGCTTGCCGGCGACGATTTCCTGGAAGCCCTTGATGGTGTCCTTCAGTTCGACGTACTTGCCCGGGGCGCCGGTGAAGGCCTCGGCGACGTGGAACGGCTGGGAGAGGAAACGCTGGATCTTCCTGGCGCGGGCAACAACCAGCTTGTCTTCCTCGGAGAGCTCGTCCATACCGAGAATGGCGATGATGTCCTGGAGGTCCTTGTACTTCTGGAGGACGTACTGGACGCTACGCGCGGTCTGGTAGTGCTCCTCGCCGATGACCTGCGGATCGAGAATCCTGGAGGTCGAGTCGAGCGGGTCCACTGCCGGGTAGATGCCGAGCTCGGCGATCTGACGGGAAAGAACGGTGGTCGCGTCGAGGTGGGCGAAGGCGGTTGCCGGAGCCGGGTCGGTAAGGTCGTCGGCCGGTACGTAGATCGCCTGGACCGAGGTGATGGAACCTTTCTTGGTCGAGGTGATGCGCTCCTGGAGCTCGCCCATCTCGGTGGCCAGGGTCGGCTGGTAACCGACGGCGGAAGGGATACGGCCGAGGAGTGCGGAAACCTCGGAACCCGCCTGGGTGAAGCGGAAGATGTTGTCGATGAAGAGGAGCACGTCCTGGCCTTCCTCGTCACGGAAGTACTCGGCGATGGAGAGCGCGGAGAGGGCGACGCGGGCACGGGCCCCCGGCGGCTCGTTCATCTGGCCGTACACGAGGGAGGCCTTGTCGAGAACGCCCGACTCTTTCATCTCCATCCAGAGGTCGTTCCCTTCACGGGTACGCTCGCCGACGCCGGCGAAGACGGAGAAGCCGCCGTGCTGCTTGGCGATGTTGTTGATGAGCTCCATGATGAGAACGGTCTTGCCGACGCCTGCGCCGCCGAAGAGGCCGATCTTACCGCCCCTGGCGTACGGTGCGAGGAGGTCGACGACCTTGATGCCGGTGGTGAAGGACTCGACCTTGGTGGACTGGTCGACGAACTCGGGAGCGTGGCGGTGGATGCCGTACTCTTTGTCGTTACCAACCGGACCCATCTCGTCCACCGGCTCGCCGATGACGTTCAGGATGCGGCCCAGGGTCTTGCGGCCGACCGGGACGGAGATCTGCTTGCCCATGTCCTTGACCTGCTGGCCACGGATCAGACCGTCGGTGGAGTCCATCGCGATGGTACGCACGGAGTTCTCACCGAGGTGCTGGGCGACTTCGAGAACCAGGTTCCATTCCTGGTCGTCGATGGCCGGGTTGGTCACGCGAAGGGCGTTGTAGATCGGGGGCAGCTGCCCCGGCTCGAACTCGACGTCGATAACGGCGCCGATGACCTGCGAAATTTTTCCGAAGTTGCTCATGTTACCCTCTTCCTCCTGCGGCCCCGAGAGGCCACTATTTTTAAAGTGTTAACCTTTAATCGATTCCGCACCGGAGATGATTTCCATCAGCTCCGTGGTAATGGCGGCCTGGCGGGCCCGGTTGTAGATCAGGGTCAGCTTGCCGATCATCTCGGTGGCGTTCTTGGAGGCGCTGTCCATAGCGGTCATCCTGGCGCCGTGCTCGGAAGCGACGGACTCCAGCAGAGCCTTGAAGACCTGCACGTCGATGTGCTTGGGAAGAAGCTCATCCAGGAGCGCCCCTTTGGAAGGCTCATAGATGTACTGGGTCTGCACCTCTTCCTCACCCGTTTCCTGGGGAACCACCGGCAAAAGCTGCTGAATGGTGATGTCCTGGCTCATGACGGACTTGAAGGCGTTGAAGATGATGTAGACTTCGTCGTATTCCTCGGCCAGATACCCCTCGATCACCTCGGCCGCGATCAGCGATGCGGTCTGGTAGGAGAGGGTGGAGAAGATGTTGCCGTGGTTTTTCCGCACCTTGTGACGGTTCCTTAAGAACTCGTACCCCTTGCGGCCCAGCGTCATCAGGGAGACCTCGGTGAAGTCACCCTTCCTTTCACGAAGGAAGCGCTCGGCGGCCTTGCAGAGGTTGGCGTTGAAGCCGCCGCAAAGACCCCTGTCCGAGGTAACGACCATCAGCAGGGCGCGACCGCCGTCCCTTTTCACCATGAGAGGGCTGGCATCGGTGTCCTGGCTCTTGGCCAGGCGCTCCAGCACCTCCGCGAGCTTCGCGGCGTAGGGGCGGGCGGCGACCACGTTTTCCTGTGCCCGGCGCAGTTTCGCAGCCGAGACCATTTTCATGGCCTTGGTGATCTGCCGGGTATTTTTTACGGATACGATCCGCTTCTTGATGCTTTTGAGGTTCGCCATTCTCTTCCCGTCCTTGGATTAGGCAGTAAATTCCTTCTTGAACTCGTCGAGGGCAGCGACGATTTTGGCTTTCAGCCCGTCGTCGATGGCCTTCTTGTCGCGGAGCTCGGTGAGGACATCCGCCTTCCTGGAGTCGAAGAAAGCGAGGAGTTCCTGCTCGTAACGCCCCAGCACGCCGACCGGGTAGTCGTCGACGTAGCCGTTGTTGGCGGCGAAGATGACGAGGACCTGCTTCTCGTTGGCCAGCGGGCGGTACTGCGGCTGCTTGAGGATCTCGACCAGACGGGCACCACGGGCAAGCTGCATCTGGGTGGCCTTGTCGAGGTCGGAGCCGAACTGGGCGAAGGCGGCCATCTCGCGGTACTGGGCAAGTGCCAGACGCAGGGTACCGGCAACCTGCTTCATCGCCTTAACCTGGGCGGAACCGCCGACGCGGGAAACCGAGAGACCGACGTTGATGGCCGGACGGACGCCGGAGTAGAACAGGTCGGATTCCAGGTAGATCTGGCCGTCGGTGATGGAGATGACGTTGGTCGGGATGTAGGCCGAAACGTCGCCCGCCTGGGTCTCGATGACCGGCAGCGCGGTGAGCGAACCGGCGCCCAGGGCGTCGGATACCTTGCAGGCGCGCTCGAGGAGGCGGCTGTGGAGGTAGAAGACGTCGCCCGGGTAAGCTTCACGCCCCGGCGGACGGCGGAGCAGCAGGGAGAGCTGGCGGTAGGCCACGGCCTGCTTGGAAAGGTCGTCGTAGATGATCAGGGCGTGCTTCTTGTTGTCGCGGAAGTACTCGCCCATGGTGACGCCGGTGTAGGGAGCGATGAACTGCATGGGGGCCGGCTCGGAAGCGGAAGCGGCGACGACGATGGTGTAGTCCATGGCGCCGTGCTCTTTCAGCTTGGAAACGACCTGGGCAACCGTGGAGCGCTTCTGGCCGATCGCAACGTAGATGCAGATCAGGTCGCCGCCCTTCTGGTTGATGATGGTGTCGATGGCGACGGCGGTCTTGCCGGTCTGACGGTCGCCGATGATCAGCTCGCGCTGACCGCGCCCGATCGGAACCATGGAGTCGATCGCCTTGAGGCCGGTCTGCATCGGCTCGTGGACGGACTTACGGGCGACGATGCCGGGGGCCTTCACTTCGACCTTGCCGAAGGTCTTGGTGTTGATCGGGCCGAGGCCGTCGATCGGCTCGCCGATCGCGTTGACGACGCGGCCGATGAGGGCCTCGCCTACCGGAACCTCGACGATCTTGCCGGTCAGCTTGACCTGGTCGCCTTCCTTGATGTGGGAGAACTCGCCGAGGATGGCGGCGCCGACGTTGTCTTCCTCGAGGTTGAGGGTCATGCCGGTGGTGCCGCCGGGGAACTCGAGGAGCTCGCCAGCCATCGCCTTGTCGAGACCGTGGATACGGGCAATACCGTCACCGATGGAGATGATGGTGCCGGTTTCGGCAACCGCTACCTCTTTGCCGTAATCCTTGATCTGCTTCTTGATAATCTCGCTAATTTCTTCCGCTTTGATTTCCATAGAACCGTCTCACCCCTTCTGTAATGTATCTTGAATTCTGGCTAACTGTGTCCTTACGCTACCGTCGAATACCTTGTCGCCGATCTTGGTGACCACACCACCGATCAGGGTGGGGTCCACTTCCACTTTCAGCTCGACCTTCTTGCCGGTGGATTTCTCGAGAGCGGCTTTGATCTCGTTGATCTGCCCCGCTTCCAGCGGCAGGCCGGAAGTGAGGGTCGGCCTGATGACGCCGGAGAGCTCGTCAGCGTACTTGGAGTAGCTGTCGGCGATCTGCGGCAGCACGGAGAGGCGGCCGCGCTCCAGAAGGAGCATCAGGAGGTTGGAGACGTACGGGGAGAGCTTCTGCATCGCGATCAGCTCCTTCAGGATCTCGGCCTTGGCTTCCATGCCGTAGGCCGGGTTCCCGAACACCGCGCTCAGTTCGCGGTTGGAGGAGAGGAGCGCACCGAAGGAGGAGAGCTCAGTGTTGAAGCTTTCCACACTCCCTGCTTCCGAGCCAAGCTGCACAAGCGCCTTGGCGTAACGTTTTGCTATTGCGTTCGTACTCAATGTAGCGTCACCACCTTGGAGATGTATTCACCTACCAGCTTGTCCTGGTCGTCTTTGGCGATATTCTTTACGATCTTCTGCTCGGCCAGCTCGACGGCGAGCTTGGCGGCCTCGGCGCGGAGCTCGGCGCGGGCCTTGAGGACTTCCTGCTCGGCGGCGGCCTCGGCCTGGGCGCGGATGCGCTTGGCAGCCTCTTCGGCCTCGGCGATGATCCGTGCCTTCTCGGCCTCGCCTTCCTTCTTCATGTTGGCCGAGATGGTCTCGATCTCCTGGTTTGCGGCGTCGAGACGCTGGGAGTACTCCTGGAATTTCTTCTCGGCGGCGGCCTTGGCCTCCACCGCTTCCTTCAGGGCACTCTCGATGCCGGCGCGGCGGGCGGCCAGCGAGCCTTTCACGTCGGCCTTCTTGAGGGCCCAGATCACGATGGCAGCCAGACCGGCGAAGTCGATGCAGCGCCACATGAAGTCCTTCATCTGGGCGGCGGCATGACCGGCTTCGTGGGCACCCTCGGCAGCCTCATGGGCGGCACCGGCGTGCTGGGCGGCCTCTTCGGCGGCGAAGCCCATGGCGGCGAGGCCGAGGACCAGGCCTATCAGGGCGAGGGAGAAGACGATGCGTTTGGTGTTCTTGCTCATGCTTACAGGCTCCTCCCGAGAACTTTTTCGCAGATATCGGCGGAGAGGGCCTCTGCGCTCTGCTTCAGCAACTGACGAGCCTCCTCGGTCTCCTTGGCCACCTTGGCCTTGATGGAGGCGAGAGACTGGGTAGCCTCGGCGCGGGCCTTGTCGAGGATGGCGGCCTCCTGACCGGCGGCCTCCTTCTTCAGAACACCACGCTCGTCGGCGGCGCTGGCGCGGATCTCGCGCATGCGAGCCTCGTAAGCAGCGAGCTTCTCCTGCACTTCCCGGTCAACCTCGGCGCTCTTCTGCTTCGCGCCGCTGAGCTCGCCGGCACGGTCGGCCAGCTGCTTCCTGATCGGCTTGTACAGGAAGACGTTCAGCAGCAGCACGAGCACCAGGAAGTTGACCAACTGGAACACAAATGCCAAATCTAGATTGATCACCCATCCACCTCTTGTAAAACAGTTTTAAAACGATCTGTTAGAATCGATATCGCAGGGAGAGCGCAAAACAGGTGATAGCTACCACATAACTCCTTTACCTGTCAAGCGATTTATCTAATGAAACTAAAGATTGTATACAGATTGTGACTGGGCGCGGCTCCGTAAACGGGGTCGTCTGTCATTAATGTCTACGCTATGACACAGGCTTCCGCGCAGCAATGAGAGGAAGGACAGCAGATATGACACGTAGGTCGCGTTGAACGGCTTCGTTGTGAAACGCGACGTTTTTTTGCCGGGCCCGGCGGTGATGTCGCGTTTCGTTCCTCAACGCGACCTACCTTTCTTCGGCTTCCTCTCCCCTGCTAACCTCTCTCCTCGCCCCTTTAGGGGAGAGGGGGAGGGGTGAGGGAAGGTTAGAGGTTCAGCATCTCCACGATCCTGGCGAGCTCGTTCTGGTCGGAGAAGGTGATCTCGAGCTTGCCCCCCTTGCCGGAACGCTTGACGGCCACCTTGGCGCCGAAGAAGCGCTGCATCCTTTCCACCAGGTCGCGCTGGTCGGCGTCTTCGGCCTGTTTCTTGGTCTTGGGGGGAGCCGCCGGACCTTTTTTCCTTTTCACCAGTGCCTCGGTCTCGCGGACCGAGAGGTGTCCCTTGACGATCTCGTCGCGGGCCGCCCGCTGCTCATCGGGGTCCTCCAGGGTCAACAGGGCCCGGGCGTGCCCCATGGTCAGCCGGTCCTCGGCGACGTCGCGCTTGATGTCGTTGGGGAGCCTCAAAAGACGGAGCGAGTTGGCGATGGTGGAGCGTTCCTTGCCGACCCTTTTGGCCAGCTCCTCCTGGGAGAGCGAGAAGCGCTCGAGGAGGGAGTGGTAGGCCTCGGCCTCCTCCACGGCGTTCAAGTCCTCGCGCTGGATGTTCTCGATGAGCGCCATCTCGAGGGCGGTCTCCTCGGAGACGTCCTGGATGACCACCGGCACCTCGCGAAGCCCTGCCTTCTGGGCCGCCCGCCAGCGGCGCTCGCCGGCGATGATCTCGTAGTGCCCCGCCTTTTTCAGGACCACCAGCGGCTGGATGATCCCCTTCTCGCGGATGGAGGCGGCCAGCTCCTCCAGTTTCTCGTTCACGAAGGTCTTGCGCGGCTGCTCTTTATTGGGGCGGATGTCCTCGATCGGGCAGGAGAAGTACTTCTTGCCGTGATCCTCGACCACCGGCAACAGCGCCCCCATCCCTTTTCCGAGTCCCATCTTTTTAACTGCCATGCTTCACCTCCCGTCCGATCATCTCCTTGGCCAGATCCATGTAGCTCGTTGCCCCCCTTGACGTGATGTCGTAGAGGCAGATCGGCTTGCCGTGGGACGGGGCCTCCGAGAGCCTGACGTTTCTCGGTATGACGGTCTCGAAGGTCTCCTTCGGGAAGTGCGCGCGGATCTCGTCGGCCACCTGGCGCGACAGGTTGTTCCTCGCGTCGTACATGGTGAGGAGTATCCCCTCGATGTAGAGCGAGCGATTGAGCCCCTGCTGCACCAGGTTGATGGTCTTGAGGATCTGGGAGAGCCCTTCCATCGCGTAGAACTCGCACTGAAGCGGGATCAGCACGGAGTCGGCGGCGGTCATGGCGTTGACGGTGAGAAGGCTCAAGGAGGGGGGACAATCGATGAAGATGTAATCGTAGCTGTCGGAAAGGAGGGTGAGGATCCTTCTCAGCCGCCGCTCGCGCCCTTCCAGGCCGGCCAGCTCAAGCTCGGCGCCGGCCAGGTCGGCGGTAGCGGGAAGGAGATGCAGGAACGGCAACTCGGTCTTCACCACCAGGCTGGCGGGGGGAATGTCGTTGATGAGGGCATCGTAGATGCTCTCCTCGATGAGGCTCTTGTCGGTCCCGACCCCGCTTCCCGCGTTCCCCTGCGGATCCATGTCCACCAGAAGCACCCGCCGTTCGGCAACCGCCAGGGAGGCGGAAAGGTTTACCGCGGTGGTCGTCTTGCCGACCCCACCCTTCTGATTTGCCACACAGATGATCTTTGCCATATCTACCGTCCTAGAGGGTATTCCGCTCGAACAAGGGGGAGCCGCCCCACCTGAAAAGATCGATAACTACCACACTGCCGCTGGTATGGAAAGTTTTTTTCTTCCCTTGCTTCGCACTGGTTTTGACTTTGGTCAAGGGTAAAACAGCGCGGGATTGATACTATGCCGCCGCAAGTTAGCAGAATTTTCGCCGCGGATCGCGGTCACTCAGAACCCGGCCGGGCAGAAAAGCCACCAGGAGAACAGCATGAAAAAAGTCCTCACTCTCGTCGCCCTTCTATTAGTCTCCCAGAGCGCCTATGCCTTTGAGTGCCACGAATGCCACAGCAAGAACCCGGCAATGGTGAAGATGCACAAGGCGCTGGAAGGGAGAAACTGCTTCGACTGCCACAAGATCGGCGAGAAGTTGATGGGTAAAGCAGTCCCCAAGGACAAGTCCGCCCAGTTGCGACGCAGCCAGACCGACCCGATGTGCGTGGAGTGCCACAAGAAGAAGTCGTAACATCGCTCGCCCCATGGTTGAGGGGCAGGAAGCCATATCCCCAAGCCCCCTTGAGCGAAGAGGGGCAGTACCTATCTATTCCCTCGCGCCTTTAGGGGAGAGAGGCAGGGGTGAGGGAGTTTACAAAATCTGCCCTCACCCGGCCTTCGGCCACCCTCTCCTACCGTACGCCCTCTCATTTGCGCTTCACCCCTCATTCGGTATACTTCCGGCTGTAAATCATTAAAAGCCGGAGCCCCCATGTCTCGCTTGTCCGACCTACCGTTACGGATCAAGTTCTTCGGTCTGATGTCACTGCTCTTGCTGGTGTTGCTGGTGGTCACCGGGATCTTTACCTATCAGCGTCAGCAAAGCCTCATCATCCAGTTTGCCATCGACAACGCCCGCACCTTCGCCAGGGAACTGATCGAGACGCGCGAGTACATGTCGTCGGTGGTTAAGGACGAGCCGGAGCACAACTACAACCTGGTCCCGCAGGTGGTCGCCACCCAGGTGGCCAGGCGGGTCACCCAGAACAGCAAGTTCTACGTCCGCCAGGTCTCCCTTCGCTACCGGAACCCTCAGAACAGTCCGGACCCCTACGAAACCGCGCAACTCAAGAAATTCCAGCACAACCCGCCCCGCGAGGTGTACGACATCGTCAGTTCCGGAGGTTCAGAGCTCTTCCGGTACATGCAGCCGATGCTCGCCACCGCCTCCTGCCTCAACTGCCACGGCCCCTTCGAAACCGCACCCGACTTCGTCAGGAAGCGCTTCCCTCCCGGTCACTATTCGTACAACTACCACATCGGCGAGGTCATCGGGGCCGTGTCGGTCAGCATCCCCCTCAAGGACCTGTACGCCCAGCTCGGGGTCAACTTCGCCCTCGACATGGCTGCCCGTACCGCGATCTTTTTGATCGTCGTGACCGTCATGGGGCTCATCATGAGCCGGGAGATCGTCGCTCCGGTCAGGATGCTCTCCGAGACCATCACCCGCGTCACCCGCACCGGCGACTTCCGCGAAAAGCTCCCCAGACGGTCCAACGATGAAATCGGCGTGCTCATCGGGGCCTTCAACGAAATGATGGAGGAGCTCACCCGCCGCACCGTTCAGTCGCACGAATCCGAGGAACGGTACCGGAAGTTCATCGAGGTCGCCGCCTCCGCCATCGTCACCTTCCTCAAGGACGGGCGCATCGTCATCGCCAACCACAAGGCCGAGACGCTCCTTGGGCGCTCCCGCCAGGATCTCCTCGGGGACAACATCTTCGACTATCTCGAAGGAGGACCGGCATTGAAGGAGAAACTCGCCCGCGGCGAGGTGCCGGCCGAAGCGACCTCGATCCAGCGGGTGCTCAAGCTTGGCCGCGCCGTCGAGGTGGAGATGGTGCTCACCGCCTCCCAGACCGACCGCGACCCGATGTTCACCGCCATCTTCCGCGAAAAAGGCCAGGCGTAAGGCGGGCGGACCGGCCTTTAGGGTGGGCACCGCGTGCCCACGCGGTCAGGTGCACGGATCGGTGGGCGGAGGGCTGCCCACCCTACGAGATCTCTTCACCCGGGAAAGGTTTGCCGCCGACCTTTTCCTGTGCTACAGTGCCGCTCCACAGAATTCAAGGAGAACCGATACATGGCCAAAGAGCTCTACGTTGGGAGCCTTTCCTACGAAACCACCGAATACGACCTCGAAAAACTCTTCTCCGTCTCCGGGCGGGTGACCTCCGTCCATCTCATCAGGGACACCCAGACCGGCCGCTTCATGGGCTGCGGTTACGTGAGGATGTCCACGGATGCCGAGGCCAAGGACGCCATCCTTTCGCTGGACGGCGCGCTCCTCCACACGAAGCCGATCACTGTTTCCATCGCCAACCCGCAGAAGCAGAAGAACCAGGGAGGCTACAAGGGGAAGAAGCCAGCGGGTGCCGGTGCTACCGGAACGGGGGCACGCTCCGCCGCCAAGAAAGCCGCTCCCAAAGGGGCAGGCAAAGGCACCGCAACCGCCGGCGCCGCCCCCAAATCCGGCGTCAAACCCGCCTCCTCCAAGCGCGCCCCGCGCAAAGGTTAACCCTGCCCATCATTCCCCCCTTTGCGAAGGGGGGACAGGAGGGATTTTGCCCCCGGCTTTCTCCAGCTCCGCACCGAAATTTTAGTTTCAAACCGTCTCTTCAAGCTGCGCCGGCGCAAAGGGGTTTCGAAGGGTGCCCAGTTGGTCCTTTGATGACCATACTCAGTCCTCTGAAGAGCGTCTCAAGACTGATGAAGAGGACAGGACATGCTTTGTGATGACGATCACCACAACCAAGCGTCACTTTCGCGAGGGGCACCACGGCTGCCTTTGTACCAATGACAACCATCATCAGTCCGCTCGCTGCCATCACAGGCCGCGGCATCGCTCTCGCAGCCTCAGGCATTCCTTTCACAGGACCATGCATCCCTGTCCCAGCACTATCCATCCCTCTCTCAGGACCATGCATCACTGCCGCAGGACCAAGCATCCACCAGTTAGAGAGTATCGATTCCCATTGCAGGCTACGCACCTCGTTGCTGGGCTTGGAAGCTCCCCTTGAATGGACCAATCCCCATCACCTTGGTGATACATGCACGAACCCTCGAGGCGTCCATCCCGTCAGCGGGATCGGGCGTCCCGATCTCAGCACCAGAACAGCCGCCACCTCACGTCATGGCAATGTTTCCAAGGACCAACCGTCGCCTTGACGGGACCATCGACCGCCATCGATACTTCCAGGACGGTTGTCACTGAACAACACCAAGCTATCCGTGACAGTGAGAGCCTTTAGCTCCTCCCCCCCCTTCCCTTCTTAAACTCATCCGTCTATACTACCCGCCATGATTGCCCTATCCATGATCGACAACTTCCCGTCGTCGCCCGGGGTTTACCTGATGAAGTCGGCGGACGGGACCATCCTCTACATCGGTAAGGCTCGCAGCCTCAAGAAACGGGTCCGCCAGTACGTGCTCGGCTCCGGCGACGCGCGCATCCACATCCGCTTCATGGTGCAGTTGGTGGAGTCCGTCGAGTTCATCGTCACCGATACCGAAAAAGAGGCCCTGATCCTCGAGAACACCCTGATCAAGCGGCACCATCCGAAGTACAACATCAACCTTCGGGACGACAAAACGTACTTCTCGCTCCGGATGGACATGAAGGAGCGCTTTCCTCGGCTCTCACTGGTACGCAAGGTCCCTTCCGACGGCGCCCGCTACTTCGGCCCCTACTCCTCGGCGACCTCCGCCAAGGAAGTGCTCAAGCAGCTCTACAAGGTCTTCCCGCTGCGCCACTACCCGCTCGCCACCTGCCTGGCGAGGAAGCGCCCCTGCCTCTACTACCAGATCAAGCAATGCTCCGCCCCCTGCTGCGGGCTCATCTCCGAGGCCGAATACGCAGCGCTCGCCGAAGGGGCCGCCCTCTTCCTGGAGGGAAAGAACACCGAGATCGCCCGCATCTATCGCGCCAAGATGAACCTCGCCTCCGAGGACATGCGTTACGAGGACGCCGCCCGTTACCGCGACCTCTTGAAAGCCATCGAGGTGACGGTGGAACGCCAGAAGGTGGTCTCCCGCGGCGGCGACAGCGACGTCTTCGGTCTGCACCGCGCCGGAGAAGAGCTGCAGATCGCCCTCCTCCACATCCGCGGGGGGGCCCTCACCGGGAGCCGCAGCTTCCGCTTCGTGTGGGAGATGGAGACCGAGGAAGGCCTGGCGTCGTTTCTCAACGAATACTACGACCTCGACAACCCGATCCCACCCTCGGTCCTCCTTCCGCTCCCTATCCCGGAGCCGGGCGCCCTGGAGGAGCTTCTCACCGAGAAGGCGGGGAAGAAGGTCTCGATCAATGTTCCCCAGCGCGGACCGAAGCTCGAGATGGTCATGCTGGCCCAGAAGAACGCGCAGACCGCCGCCGAGGAGCGGCTCGCCAAGGAAAGCTCGGCCGAGAACCTCCTCAAGGACCTGGCCGAGCGCCTGCACCTCCCGGCGCCGCCGCGCAGGATCGAGTGCTACGACATCTCCAACATCCAGGGGCAGATGGCGGTGGGAAGCCGGGTGGTCTTCATCGACGGCAAGGCCGACCGCTCGCTCTACCGCCGCTACCGGATCCGCGAGGTGATGCAGTCCGACGACTTCGCCATGATGCGGGAGGTGCTCTCGCGCCGGTTCAAGCCGGAGAGCGAGGAGGATAAGCCGGACCTGATCGTGGTGGACGGCGGGCTCGGGCAGCTAGGAGTCTTGAATGCGGTGCTGGACGACCTGGGGGTGGAAGGGGTGGAGGCGGCGGGTCTCGCCAAGAGCCGGACCTTCCGCGACATGGAGAGCCCGGAGATCAGCAAGAGCGACGAGCGGGTCTTCAGGCCGGGGAGAAAGAACCCGATCACCCTCAGGCAGAACTCGGCGCCGCTGCTGCTTCTCGCCCGCATACGCGACGAGGCGCACCGGTTCGCGGTGACCTACCACAAGAGCGTAAGGAGCAAAGAGCTGACGTCGTCGGAGCTGGAGGGGATCCCGGGTATCGGGCCGAAGAGGAAGCGGCTGCTGCTGATTCGGTTCGGGAGTTTGAAGGGGATCAAGGAGGCAACTCAGGAGCAGCTCGCCTCCACCCCGGGGATGAGCGAGGCCGCGGCGCGGGCGGTGTGGGAGCATCTGCACGAGGAGCAGAAGGAGGGCTAACCTCATCGTCACTCCCCCCTCAAGAACCTCCCTCACCCGGCCTTCGGCCACCCTCTCCCGGAGGGAGAGGGCATCTCTTCAAGTCCATATACCCTCTCCCTCCGGGAGAGGGGCGGGGGTGAGGGAAGCCTTTCCCGGCAAAAACGAAAAATCCCCCTGGGCCATGTGGTCCAGGGGGATTTTTTTAAGAAAGATGAGGCGCTGTCTTAGTGCCCCTTCTTGAGGTCGAACAGGATCAACTTGGCGATCGCTTTCAGCGTCTCGAAGACACCTTCGCCGGTGGTGGCGCAGGCCTCGAAGTCGGGGACGTTGGTCGGGTTCAGCTCCTTGCGGAGCTCGTCGACCGAGAGCGCATTGGGGAGGTCGCGCTTGTTGTACTGGACGACGTAGGGGATCTTGTCGAGATCGTACCCCTGCTCGGCCAGGTTGATCCGGAGGTTCTCGACGCTCTCGATGTTGGCGTCCATCCGCTCCTCCTGGGAGTCGGCCACGAACACCACCCCGTCTACCCCTTTGAGGATCAGCTTTCGGGAGGCGTCGTAGAAGACCTGGCCGGGAACGGTGTAGAGGTGGAAGCGGGTCTTGAAGCCTCGGATTTCGCCGAGCGCCAGCGGGAGGAAGTCGAAAAACAGGGTCCGCTCGGTCTCGGTGGCAAGGCTGATCATCTTCCCCTTCGCTTCCGGGGCAGTCTTTTGGTAAACGAACTGCAGGTTGGTCGTCTTCCCGCAGAGGCCCGGGCCGTAGTAGACGATCTTGCAGTTTATCTCGCGGGAAGCGTAGTTGATGAAGGACATCGGGGTTTACCTCTTTCTTTAACTCTCCCCCGTCAGGCAGTCAGGAGAGGTATTCGCTTCGTGAATCTCCCGGGCGTCCCGGAGGGCCGCTAGCTGAAGAGATTGTCGATATCGTCGTCGGTGATCTCGGCGAATGGGAAGTCGCTGTCGCCGGTCTTCTCCTTCTCCTCGCTCTTCTGCACCAGCCGGCCGAAGATGACCGCCAGCTCCTCGGAGGCCTTCTTCACCCTGAGACGGACAAGGCCCAGAGATGACCGGGTATCGAAGAGGACGACCAGGATGACGCGTCCGGCCACGATGGAGATGTGGAGGTTGTCCTTCTCCCCCTCGTGGAAGAGGATGGAGAATTCCTTCTCGCCGATCAGCTTGGCGAGACCGCCGGTGGCGGCGATGTTACCTGCGGTGAGCGAAGCCAGCGAGGTGGTGTCGAAACGCTCGGTTTCCCCGCACCCCGTAATCAGCTGGCCGTTTTTGTCCACCAGAAAGATCACCTTGGCGTTCGCTTCCCTCAGGAGTTTCTCGATGACCACATTTATCTGTTTGAATTCCTCATCGTACATGATCAACTGAGGATTCGACATGAAGGACTCCTTAACGGGTGCTGACTTTAGCCGTCTTTTGACGCGGATTATACTCTATAGCAGAACTCACCTGCCATTTCAAGGAATATGCCGTGGAGATATCCGGCTACACGCCGGCGATCCCACGGGCGGCCTGGAGAAGCTGCTCCACCTTGGCAGGGTCCCCCGCCTCGCTGTACAGCCTCAGGACCGGCTCGGTCCCGGAGGGACGGATCAGCAGCCAGGCGCCGTCGGCGAAGATGTACTTGAAGCCGTCGGAAAAGTTGGTGTCGACCACGGCGTGGCCGGCGATGGTGGAGATCCCCCCGGCGGAGAGGTCGCTGACCAGCTTCTGCTTGGAGGTGTTGTCGATCGGCATGTCGATGCGGGCGTAGTGGAAGTGCCCGATCTCGTCCATGGTCTCGTCGAGCAGCGCCCGGAGCCCCTTGCCGCTCATGGCCATGGCCTCCAGGAGGAGAAGCCCCATCAGGATGCCGTCGCGCTCGGGGATGTGCCCCTTGACGCCGAGTCCGCCGGACTCCTCGCCCCCCATCAGGATGTCGTTGGCCAGCATCATCTCGCAGATGTGCTTGAAGCCGATCGGGGTCTCGAAGATCTTGAGGCCGTACTTGTCCGCCAGGAGATCGATCATGCGGGTGGTGGAGACGGTCTTGACCACGCCCCCCCGCACCCCTTTGCGCTCGTAAAGGTGACGGAGAAGAACGGTGAAGATGCGGTGGGAGGAGAAGAATTCGCCGGTCTCGTCGACGGCACCGATCCGGTCGGCATCGCCGTCGAGGGCGAGACCCACCTGGAACTTGCCCTCGCGGACCAGGGAGGCGAGCTCTTCGAGGTGCTCGGCGATCGGCTCGGGGGGATGGCCGCCGAAGCTCGGATTCTCGGTGCCGTGGATCTCGGTGATGCCGGGAACCAGGCGCGGCAGGTACCCGCAGCCGGCGCCGAACATCGGGTCTACCACCGCCTTGATCCCGGAGTTGTTGATGAGCTCCAGGTCGACGTACTTGCCGAGCTGGGCGAGGTAGGCCTTTTCGGCGTCGAAGGACTGCAGCACGCCGGAGGCCTTGGCGTCGGCGAGGCTCACCGAGACCACCTTGCGCCCCTTGGCCTGGTTGTCGGCCACCATCCGCTCGAGCACCTTGGTGGTGGCAGGGCGGGCCGATCCGCCGAAGGATTCCTTGACCTTGAAGCCGTTGTAGCGGGGGGGATTGTGGCTGGCCGTGATCATGATCCCGGCCCCGGCACCCCTCTCGAAGACCGCCCAGGAGACGGCGGGGGTCGGCGCGTAGCCGTCGCAAAGCCAGGTCTTGATGCCGTTACCGGCCGCGATGCCGGCCACGCATTCGGCGAACTCCTTGGAGAGGAAACGGCGGTCGTAGCCGATCACCAGCCCCTTGTCGGCCAGCTTCTCGGCGTGCAGGTAATCCATGGTCGCCTGGGCCACCAGCGACAGGTTTTCGAAGGTAAAAGTATCGGCAATGACGCCTCGCCAGCCGTCGGTTCCAAATTGAATCTGCAAGTCCACCCACCTCCCCGGGATTTTATGTGACGGCATTTTCCACGGCGACAACTGATATGTCAACCATTTGTTAACGGGAGACCAAGCTAGGGGTTGACCGCCAGTGAGGATTGCCTTATAAATTTAAAGGCACGCAAACCAACCAGAAAGGGGAACCGTAACATGCTGAAAAAACTGATGTGCCTCCTTACCCTGCTCCTTTGCTTCGCCGGTACCGCCGGGGCTGCCGACCACAACCCGATGGCGGTCATCGAGACGAACATGGGGGACGTCAAGGTCGAGCTCTTCCAGAAAGAAGCGCCGATCTCGGTCAAAAACTTCCTCGATTACGCCAAAAAAGGTTTCTACAACGGGACCGTCTTCCACCGCGTCATCCCCAACTTCATGATCCAGGGTGGCGGCATGGACGCGAACCTCACGCCCAAGCCGACCGATCCGCCGATCAAGAACGAGGCCACCAACGGGCTCAAGAACGATCGCGGCACCCTCGCCATGGCCCGCACCATGATCGTCGACTCGGCGACCTCGCAGTTCTTCATCAACGTGGCGAACAACGACTTCCTCAACCATAGGGACAACATGATGGGGTACGGCTACGCCGTCTTCGGCAAGGTGATATCCGGCATGGACGTGGTGGACAAGATCGCCGCCACCCGCACCGGCTACAGCCGCGGCATGGCCGACGTCCCGGCCACCCCGATCGTGATCAAGGCGGTGAAGATCCTCAAGTAGGAGTAGGATCCGCCGGCCAGCAACGAGAAAGGGCGCCTCATCGGGCGCCCTTTTTTTATGTCGGCCCCCATCCTCACCCTGCCCCCCCCCTCCTTCGCCAAGGCTGCGGCGGGCAAGCTTGAAGGGGAGGGAACCTAAGTTTTTCCCTCGCCCCCATTGGGGGAGAGGGTGGCCGCAGGCCGGGTGAGGGTCGGGGTGTAGAGAGAAGGTAGGTTGCGTTGAACTGCTTCATCGTGAAACGCAACGATTGCCATGACCGCCGGAAAGTGTCGCGTTTCGTACCTCAACGCGACCTACGGGTTGCTGGAACGAAAAAGGGCGCCTCATCGGGCGCCCTTTTTTTATTCCCTTTTTCTGCGCTAGGCGAGGAGCATCAGGTTCCCCAGCGTGAAGAGGAGGCCTCCGGCCAGGGCGGGAAGCGCCCCCGGCTCCCGGTGGATCTCCATCAGGGCCATCGGCATCGGCCCGAGATCCACCTGCTTCACGTAGATACCGAACCCCTTGTGGAAACAGGGATGATTGGGCGAGGTGGTCCCGACCTCCCCGTTGGCGAAGCGAAGCTCGGCGCGGTAGGAGATGGGCATCCCCATCTCTCCGGTCTCGCCGCTGATCCTCTCCACCCGGACCTGCTCGCGGTCGGGAAAGCCGATCACCGTTCCCTCCCCGACCTGCAGGACGTCCTTCATCCCGCCGTAGGCCGAAACGAGGTGCGCCACCGCGATGAGGAGAAAGCCCAGGTGCATGAGGTGGGGGGCGATGCTCCGACCCTTCCTCCTGAGCGCCTCGATCGAGCAGAGGATGGCGTTCAGGGAGAGGACCGCCACCAGGGCGACCGCCAGCCAGAGCCACCAGCTGTAGGAGAGCGGGGCATGGCGGAGCCAGATGAGGAGCGGGAGGTCGTTGAGGCGGGATTCCTCCCCTCCTCCCGGAGAGAAGGAGCCGAGGGCCAGAGCGACCATCAGGGCGGTTAAGAGCCAGAGCCCGAGGTTGAGCGAGGTAAGGCGTTGGTAGATCGTCTTCAGCATGGCACCCTCCCCCTAGAAGCTGTGCGAGCTACGCATGAGCATGCTGACGCCCAGGTAGGTAAAGATGGAGATCAGGAAGCCGACGATCCCGAGCCAGGCGAACATCCGGTCGCACTCCTGCCCCTTCACCCTCAGGTGGAGGTACATGGAGTAGAAGAGCCAGAGGATGGAAGTCCAGAGCTCCTTCGGAGTCCAGAGCCAGTAGGTCCCCCAGGCGTAGTAGCCCCAGATCCCCCCGGAGACCATGGAGAAGGAGAAGAAGGAGTAGCCGACCAGGGCGGCGCGGTACTGGAGATCGAGAAGGTTGCGGCTGCCGCGCGAGAGGAAGAAGCCCCCGAGGATGGCCGCCACGCCGAAAAGGGCGTAGGAGAAGAAGGCGAGTGCTACGTGCAGCTCGAACCACATGGTGTTCAAGACCGGGGGAAGCGGCATGTTGAGGGTCGGGAAGGGGAGCGCGAGGAGCGAGAAGAGCGCTGCCAGGCCGCCGCAACTCCAGCAGAAGACGCTGTCGTCCCTTAACTGCTTGGAGAAGATGAAGGGGAGCGCCATGAGGCCTACGGAGCAGGCGAGGAAGGCCAGGGTGTCCTGAGGGCCGATAAGCGGAAGACGCCCGAGGGTGAGGCCCCGGCTGGCGAGGTAGACGAGCTCGCCGGCGGTGGCCGCGGCGAAGAGGATGCGCCGGTAGGAGATGAGGTAAAGACCGGCGGACAGCATTAGCAACCATTTCATGACATGTGCCTCGACACCCGAAAACCTCCCTCCCCCCTGCCCCTCTCCCGGAGGGCGAGGGGATGCTGTTGATGCCCTCTCCCACCGGGAGAGGGTGCCCGAAGGGCGGGTGAGGGTGCCTTCGGGGTTACTTGTAGCTCTTTCTCCTGAAGAGGCCGGTCTTCAGCGAGGTGATGCGGTCCAGGAAGAGGAAGCCGTCCAGGTGGTCCATCTCGTGCTGGATGGCGACCGCCTCGAAGCCGGTGGCGGTGAACTCGCGGACATTGCCGTCGGGCTCGGTGAAGCGGACGGTAACCTCGGTGGCGCGCTCGACGTCGCCGGTGTAGTCGGGGACGCTCATGCACCCCTCCCGCATGACGGCGGCGCCGCTTCTGGCCACGATCTCCGGGTTGACCATCAGCAAGAGGCCGTGGTTGTTGTCCTTGCCGTGACGGTTGTTGGAGACGTCGATTACGCAGACCCGGGAGGAGACACCGATCTGGGGAGCGGCAACGCCGACGGAGCCCGGACCTGCGTGCATGGTGTCGACCAGGTCCGCGATCAGCTGCCTGAGCTCATCGTCGAAGTGCTCCACCGTCCACGCCTGCATCTTCAGGATGGGATTCGGATAGATGAGGATGGGTTGTACAGCCATATCAGAGGGAGACCGGTGTGATGAGACGCACCGAAATCTCCACGCTCAACTCCTTTTTCAATTTTTCCAGCAGCAGGGAGGCGTCGTCCACCGACATCTCCTCCGGAAGGGCCGCCTCGATCATCATCACGTACACCGGCTCGGCAGGGGTCCCCACCAGCTTGGTGTTGAGGTCGTTGATGTTCACACCGCGGTCGGCCAGCTCGCGGGTGACCCGGTACACGATCCCCGGCTGGTCGCTGCCATAGACCGAGATCAGGCAGAGCTCGCCGCTCGGCTTCTGGTAGCAGACCTCGTCATCCTTCAAGGACCGGACAAAGGTCGAGAGCCCGCGGTCGTGGACCTTGGCCGCGAATTCCCCCTCCAGCTGCTTCTTGGCGAAGGGCTTGGTGTGGGAGACGATCAGGATCATGGCGAACTCGCCGCCGAGCATGGTGCAGCTCGAGTCCTCCACGTTGCACCCGAGGGTGTAGAGGACCTCGGCGGTGTCGGCCACAATGCCGGGACGGTCCTTGCCGATGATGGTAACCGCGAAGTGGGCCAGGTTGCCACTGCGACATTTGGGGGTCATTGCTCCTCCTGAGGGTGGCTAGATCTTGTTGATAAAAACTTCACGGGGTTTGCTGGTGCCGTCGGAGGGACCAACCACACCTTCCTGCTCCATCTTCTCGATGATGCGGGCGGCCCGGTTGTAGCCGATCCGAAGCCTCCGCTGGATCATGGAGATGGAGGCCTGCTTGGTCTCGGCCACCAGGGCGAGTGCGTCGTCGTAACGCTCGTCGATCTCGTCTTCGTCGCCCCCCTCCTCCTTTTCGTCGGAGGACTTCATCTCCAGGATCGACTTCTCGTAGACCGGCTTCCCCTGCTTCTTCAGGAACTCCACCACCCTTCCCACCTCGGTGTCGGAAACGAAGGCGCCGTGGGAGCGGAGCATCTTCGAGGTCCCCGGCGGGAGGAAGAGCATGTCCCCCATCCCCAAGAGGGACTCGGCGCCGTTGCCGTCCAGGATGGTCCGGGAGTCGATCTTGGAGGAGACCTGGAAGGAGATCCTGGCCGGGAAGTTCGCCTTGATGAGACCGGTGATGACGTCGACGGAGGGGCGCTGGGTGGCCAGGATCAGGTGGATACCGGCGGCGCGGGCCATCTGGGCCAGACGGGCGATGGACTCCTCGATCTCGCGTCCGGCCACCATCATGAGGTCGGCGAGCTCGTCGACGATCACCACGATGTAGGGAAGATGGCCGTGCTCCAGTTGGTCTTCCTTCTCCAGGAAGGCCTGGATGGCCGCCTCGCGCGCCTCCATGTCCTCGGTATCGTCGACCTCGTCGGCCTCCTCGAGGACCACCACCCCCTTGGCCCGCTCGGCTTCCCGTTCCGCCTCCCGCTCGGCCTGCTCCTTCTCGCTCTTCTCCAGCTCGCGGTTGTAGGAGTCGATGTTCCTGACCCCCTTATCGCTCATGAGCCGGTAGCGCCGCCCCATCTCCTCGACCGCCCACTTCAAAGCGAGGGAGGCCTTCTTCGGGTTGGTGACGACCGGCAAAAGCAGGTGCGGGATCCCCTCGTAGACCGAGAGCTCCAGCATCTTCGGGTCCACCATGATGATCCTGACGTCGTTGGGGGTGGAGGTGTAGAGAAGCGACAGGATCATGGTGTTGATGGCGACCGATTTACCGGAGCCGGTGGCGCCGGCCACGAGGAGGTGCGGCATCTTGGCGAGGTCGGTCACCAGCGGGTTGCCGGCGATATCCTTGCCGAGCGCCATCGGGAGCTTCATCTTCCCCTTGTGGAACTCCTCGGAGTTGAAGATCTCCTTCAGGGAAACCATCTCGCGTTCGCGGTTAGGAAGCTCGATACCGACCACACCCTTGCCGGGGATCGGGGCCACGATGCGGATGGAGTGGGCCTGCAGCGCCATGGAGAGGTCGTCGGAGAGGCCGGCGATGCGGCTCACCTTGATGCCGGGGCCGGGAGCGAACTCGTACATGGTGATGACCGGGCCGGGGCAGATCTCCACCACCTCCCCTTCCACGCCGAAGTCGCGGAGCTTCTTCTCCACCAGGCGGGCGTTCATGGTCAGGGTCTCGCGGTCCTGGCGCTTGGTGGTCTCGGGTGGAGGATCGAGCAGCGACAGGGGGGGCGTACGGTAGTTACCGTCCGCCTTGATGAACTCGAAGGCCTCCTGGATGGGAGCGGCCTTCTTGTCGTCCTTCTTCTTCTCCTTCTTGGCCGCCACCGCGTTGACCGGGGGCGCTGCCGCCGCGGGCTTGATGACCGGCGCCGACTGCGGCTTGGGCTTCTCCCCTTTGGGCGCCTCCTTCTCCATCAGCTCGCGGTTGATGGCTTTTCGCTCCTGGTAGCGGGCCCAGCGGTCCCTGAGCGCGGTCCCCCACCAGCTGGCGAAAAGGACGAAGGAGAAACGGGACAGCAGCATGGCGGCCGCCGCCAGCATCGGGAGGAGCACCAGGATGGCCCCGACCTTGCCGACCGCGCTCTTCAGCAAGGAGGCGAACTGGTAGCCGATGAAGCCGCCGGTCGGAACCCGCTGGCTCAGCAGTTCGGTGAACTGGAGGTTGAAGGCGAAGAGCCCCGAGACGGACAGCACCAACAGGCTATAACCCACCGCCTTGTAGGGACGGAAGCGGATGGGGTCCGAAGTGAAGGAGCGGTAGGCGTGGTAGACGAGGGTGATCGGGAAGAGATAGGAGGCGAGCCCCAAAAGCTGCAGGAGGAGGTCGGCCACCTGCGCCCCGAAGGAGCCACCCAGGTTGTGGATGGCGGCCGCGTTGGAGGCGCTGTTGAAGGAGAGGTCCTCGCCGTTGAACGAGAGAAGCGCCACCAGGAGGAAGATGCCGGCGGCCCCGAGGGCCATCCCCTTCATCTCCTTGGTTACCTTGTCCTTCTTTTCGATTTTTTGTTCGTCCGTCGTTGCCATAACTAAACCAGTTCTATGTTCTGCGTTCTAGGTTCTACGTTGAAAACCACTATGGCCTTATCTACGTCCTCTTTTGTCTCTAACCTAGAACGTAGAACATAGAACCTAGAACTTGGTTCACGTCACATTTCCAGTACCAGCGGGAGGATGACCGGGCGGCGCTCGATGGTCTTGTTGAAGAAGCGCCGCAGCACCCGGCGGACCTCCAGCTTTACTTCGCTCCAGTCGGTCAGTACCTCGGTGTTGACCAGGGCCAGGGTGTCGAGCACCACTTTCTTCGCCTCGTCGAGGTACTGCTGGCTCTCGTCCTCGAAGACGAAGCCGCGCGAGACGATGTCGGGGCCGTAGATGATCTCGCCGGAAGTCTGGTTGATCCCGATGATCACCACCACCATGCCGTCCTCGGAGAGGTGCTTGCGGTCCTTCAGCACCACGTTGCCGACGTCGCCCACCCCCTTGCCGTCCACGAAGACCCGGCCGGTCTCCACGTGGTCGGCGATCAGCGCCTCGCCGCGGTCGAAGAGGATGACGTCCCCGTTGACCGCCAGGATGGTCCGCTCCTTCGGGGTCCCGACCCGCTGGGCAAGCTGGCCATGCTTGACCAGGTGGCGGTACTCGCCGTGCACCGGGACGAAGAAGCGCGGCCGCACCAGGTTGTGCAGAAGCTTCAGCTCTTCCTGGCTTGCGTGGCCGGAGACGTGGACCTCGGAGACCTTCTCGTGGATCACCTCGGCGCCCCGGCGGTAGAGGTGGTTGATCAGGTCCGAGATGGTCTTCTCGTTCCCCGGGATGAAGCGGGAGGAGAGGATCACGGTGTCTCCCTCCTCGACCTTGATCTGCTTGTGATCGTCCATCGCGATCCGGGTCAGGGCGCTCATCGGCTCCCCCTGGCTCCCGGTGGTGATCATGCAGACTTCCTCCTTGGGAAGCCGCGGCATCTCCTTCAAATCGATCAGGATGTCGTCGGGGATCCTCAGGTAGCCGAGCTCGCGGGCGATCTGCACGTTGGCGATCATGGAGCGGCCGTTCAAGAGGACCTTTCTCCCGGTCTTCTGGGCCGCCTCCACCACCTGCTGCACGCGATGGATGTTGCTCGAGAAGGCCGCCACGATGACCCTCCCCGAGCAGCGCGGGAAGATCTCGGCGAAGGCCTCGCCCACCAGCCGTTCGGAAAGGGTGTACCCCTCGCGCTCCACGTTGGTGGAGTCGGCGAAGAGGGCCAGCACCCCCTCCTCTCCGTAGCGGGAGAAGGTGGCCAGGTCGGTCAGCTCCCCGTCCACCGGGGTCTGGTCGAGCTTGAAATCGCCCGAGTGGATCACCACCCCTTCCGGCGACCTGATGGCCAGCGCGCAGCCGTCCACGATGGAGTGGGCCACCCGGATGAACTCGACGCAGAACTCGCCGAGGATCACCTTCTCGCGCGGCCGGACCACCCGCAGGTCCACCTTCTGGTCGAGGTCGAACTCCTTGAGCTTCTCCTTGACGAGGCCCAAGGTGAGCGCGGTGCCGAAGATGGGAGGATTGAGGTCCCGGAGCACGTAGGGGAGCGCCCCGATGTGGTCCTCGTGGCCGTGGGTGAGGAGGATGGCCCGCACCTTGTCGGCCCGCTCCAGGAGGTAGGAGATGTCGGGGATCACCACGTCGATCCCGAGCATGTACGGTTCGGGGAACATCAGGCCGCAGTCGACGATGACGATGTCGTCGCCGTACTCGAAGGCGGCCATGTTGAGGCCGATCTCGCCCAAGCCCCCGAGGGCTACGAACTTGAGGCCGCTTGCCGTGGCTGTGTTGGTTAGTTCTTCTTCCAAGTTACTTCCTCTGACTCCACCCCCATCCTCACCCCAGCCCTCTCCTTGAAGGGGAGGGGGAGCATGCAGGAAGGGGGAGGAGTGAACCGGGGATTATTCCCGTTTCGCCCTTAGCGGCCGCCCTGCTGCTTGACCAGTTGGGCAATGCGGGCGTCGCAGCGGTCGATGTAATCCTTGCCCGGCGTGGTCAGCCAGGTGACGGCGTAGAATGAGCTCCTCAGCGAGCGGTAGGCGATGAGCGCCCGGGTCACGTCGCCGTTTTGCTCGCAGAGCTGCCCCATCTCCCAGAGCTTGGCGGCGCTCTTCTCCACCAGCGGAGAGCCGGGGACGTACATGTGGATGGCGGCTTCGTACCCCGCCACCGCGGAGGGGAAGTCCCAGCCGCCGTAACCGCCGGTCGCCGCCCGTTCACCCTTGGCGAAGAGGGCGTTTTGCCGGTACAGTACCGCTCCCGAGGTCATCACCAGGCCGATGACCAGGCCGGCCACCACGTTCACTGCTATCGTCTTAGCGTTTTCCATATCGTTTCCCGGGGGAATCCCCCTAGCTCTTGAAAAATCCAGGATCGGCGGTCAGGAGAGCCCCGAGGAGGCCGACCACCACCCCCACCAGGACGGCCAGGGCCGCCAACGCGTCATAGGGAGCCTTCATCCGGTGCGACGCCGGGAGGCCCCAGCAGATCATCCCGATCCCCGCCGCCACCATAGCCAGATACAGTATCGTCATTGCACTAAACCTCCAGCCTCGCGGCGATCGCCTCGCGCACCTTTTCCAAGAGCTCCCCCTCCGGCACCCCGGCCGAAGCAAGCGGCGCGGCGAAGCTGATCCTGATGGTCCCCGGATAGAGCTCGATGCGGTTGGCGGGGTTGATCGCCCGGCTTCCGTTGATGGTGAAGGGCACCACCGGGACGCCGGCCCGGGTCGCCAGCATGAAGGCCCCCCTCTTGAAGGGGAGCAGGTGTCCGTCCTTGGTCCTGGTCCCCTCCGGGAAGATCACCACGCTGGCGCCGGCCGCGATCCTCTCGGCCGCCTTTTTCATGCTCTTGAGCGCCTTCCGGCCGTCGCTGCGGTCCAGGGGGATGTAGCCGGCGCGACTCATGGCGGCCCCGAAGAGCGGGATCCGGAAGAGCTCTTCCTTGGCGACCCAGGAGAAGAGGCGCGGAATGGCGAGGGAAAGGGCGTTGATATCGAAGTTCCCCTGGTGGTTCCCCATGTAGATCACCGGGCCGTCAGTGGGAACGTTTTCGAGGCCGTCCACCTCAAGTTTGATGCGGGCCACCGTGAGCATCCCGCGACTCCAGAACTTGGCCACCGCGTGAGCCACTTTCCCGCTGCCGTCGAAGAGACCGCCGATGACAGCGATCATGGAGCAGAAAAGGGTGAACGGGACCATGAAAAGGAGGTAGAGCCGCGCTCGTAACATGCATACACTCCTTCAGATAATCCCGGCTACGTTACTTTTTTTTACTAACAGAGTCAAACCAAATTGATGTGACAGTGGTGCGTATACCGCAGCTCCTCTCTGCCATCCCCTCTGCCGGGAGACGAAGAGAGGGGTGCCCCCTTAAGGTGAGCACCCCTCTTTGACAGCATCGATGGCTCCTGGCCGGTCAGAACTTCTCGAATCCCTGGTCTTCCTCGTCCTCCAGCACCAGGTGATGGCCGCCACCGGAGGCCGCCTGCGGCTTTCTCACCTGGGGCTTCTCGCGCCTGGCCGACATGGTCAGCTTGGGCTCGGGCTGGGCTTCCCTGGGGAGCGGCCGCCGGGCCCGCTGGGCGACCCGGAATTCGTCGATCCTGAAGAATTCGATCATCGCCTGCAGTTTCTCCGACTGCGAGGACAACTCCTCCGCCGTGGAGGCCATCTCCTCCGAGGAGCCTGCGTTTTGCTGGATGACCTGGTCGAGCTGCTGAATCGCCTTGTTGATCTGTTCGGCGCCGGAGTCCTGCTCCCGGCTCGAGGCGCTGATCTCCTGCACCAGTTCCGCCGTTTTCTGGACATCGGGGAGGATGTTGGCCAAAAGCGTGCCGGCGTGCTCGGCGACCTGGACGCTGGAGATGGACAGTTCCGAGATCTCCGCCGCCGCTTTCTGGCTCCTTTCGGCGAGCTTTCTCACTTCGGAGGCAACCACCGCGAATCCCTTGCCGTGCTCCCCGGCCCGGGCCGCCTCGATGGCGGCATTGAGCGCCAGGAGGTTGGTCTGCCGGGCGATCTCCTCGACGATGGAGATCTTGGCGGCGATGTCGTTCATGGCCTTGACCGTCTCGTTGACCGCCTTACCCCCCTCGCGGGCGTCGACGGCCAGCTTCACAGCGATCTTTTCGGTCTGCTGTGCGTTATCCGCATTCTGCCTGATGTTGGCGGTCATCTCCTCCATGGAGGAGGAGACCTCTTCCGCAGAGGCCGCCTGCTCGGAGGCTCCCTGGGACAGCTGCTGGGCGCCGGCCGAGAGTTGGTCGCTGCCGGAAGCGACGTTGTTGGAGGATGCCTTGACCTCCCCCACCACCTCGACCAGCTTGGCAACCATGGCAGCCAGCGCCTGCATCAGCTCGTCCTGGGGCGAGCGCTCCTTCAGTTCCACCATCAGGTTTCCGTCGGCGATCTCCTTGGCGGCGGCGGTGATACCGTTGGTCGCCCCGATCAGCACGTTGAGGTTGTTCTTGATGTGGTTGAAATCCCCCTGGTAATTTTCGGTGATGGCGGGAGGGATGATCCCCTTGGAGATCTTCTCCACGTAGTCGGCTGCCATCTTGAGCGGGGTGATGACCGCATCGAGGGTACTGTTCACCCCCTCGACGATCTTGCGGTAGTCGCCGCTATGGCGGGTGGCGTCCGCCCGGACCGCGAGATTTCCCCTCAAGGCCGCGTCGGCCAGCATGTTGGCATCCTCGATGAGGAGGTTGATGTTGTCGATGGCGCTGTTGAGGTTGTTCTTGATCTCGTTGAAGTCTCCCTTGTACTGGTCGGTGATCTTCGGGGGCATGTCTCCCCTGGAGATCCGGTCCACGTAGCCGGCCGCCATGTGCAGGGGGCCGATCACCGCATCGAGGGTCCGGTTCATCCCCTCGACGATACCGCGGAACTCGAAGTCGATCTTCTCGGTATCGCCGCGGACGGTCAATTGACCGTTGATGGCTGCCTCGGAAAGATGGTCCACCTCCTGGACGAGGGACTTGAGGATCGCCCCGATCTTGCGGGAGAGGATGAGCGCCGTGGCCACGCCGGCGGCCATCACGACGAGGACCAGGATGGCCAAGGTCATCACCACGCTCGATACCTTCTTCCCGATGGTCCCCTTGAGTCCATCGAGCCGTTTGTATCCGTCCACCGCGAAATCGGCGGCCGTCGTTTCCATGCTGTGGATCGCGTCCTTGTACTCGCCCATTGCCTGGTTGCCCGCGGCAGGGGTGGTTATCTTCCCTTGCACGATGGCCTGGTAAACCTTGGGAAAGCCGGCACGGTAGGTGGTGAGGTCGGCACGGAGGGCCTTGACCGTCTCTCGGTCTTTCGGATCCACCGCCACCTTCTCCAGCGCCTGCATCCGCTGCTCGACCTTCTCCTCCTCTTCTTTCCACTTCTTGTAATATTCCTGCACCTTCTCAGGGGAAGCGCAGTTGAGGATGACGTCCTTTTCGTAACGGCGAAGCCCCAGGATGTTGGCCCGTGCCCGGCCCGCGTGCTGCGCGATGACACCGTCGCTGTCGAGATCTTTGGCGACCTCGTGATTGATGCTGCTGGCGCCCCAGTATCCGGTGGCGGCGACCACGATGGTCAATAACAATAACAGGCCGAATCCTAGCGAAAGCCGAACAGCAATCTTCATGCGGGTGAACATACTGCCTCCTCTGTCATAGCTCTGGGTACAGTGACCGGAGTTATCGGTGCCTACCTGGTTCGAATCCGTTTAAATAGATCGGCATTTTCGGCTGTTAAATTAAGTGAATAAACAAAAGATTGATAATTTATAATTTGTTAACAGTTATGCTCTATCGCCTTACAAGCTCATTACTTTTCTCCTATCCTGATTACAACTAAATGCTTAAAGGGCCCCAATACGATCCCGCCTCAAGTCAGGCTCAGCCAACCACCATTCGCCGGTGAAATGGCGGGAGTCAGGGCACGCCAGATGCAGAAAGGGGGCGCCTTTTCAGACACCCCCTCTCGGTAAGCCACTTCAGTTTAAGTGAGACGACGATCCCGCCGGCTAGTCGGCCACCGGGTCGGGAATGGCAAAGAGATCCTCGTCGGCCTCGGCGGCCTCCTCTTCGGCGGCACCTGCTTCGGCGAGGCCCCCCTCCCACTTGGCGACCACCGCGGTGGCGATGGAGTTACCGATCACGTTGGTGGCGGTGCGCCCCATGTCGAGGAACTGGTCGATCCCCATGATGAGCAAAAGGCCCGCCTCGGGAAGGTTGAACATCGGGAGGGTCGCCGCCACCACGACGAGGGAGGCACGGGCGACCCCGGCCATCCCCTTGCTGGTCACCATGAGAACCAGGAGGATGGTGATCTGCTTGGAGATCGAGAGCTCGACGTTGAAAGCCTGGGCGATGAAGATCATGGCGAAGGCCTGGTAGATCATGGAGCCGTCGAGGTTGAAGGAGTAACCGAGCGGCAGCACGAAACCGGCGATCTTGTCGGAGACGCCGAAACGCTTCAACTGCTCGAGGGTTTTAGGGTAGGCGGCCTCGGAGCTCGCGGTGGAGAAGGCGATCAGCATCGGCTCCTGGATCATCTTGAGAAGCGAGATGGTGCGCCCCCTGAGGACCACTGCACCGCCGGCGATGAGGACCATCCAGAGGGCCGCCAGGGAAAGGTAGAAGCCTGAGATGAACTTCCCGTAGGTGAGGAGTACACCGAGCCCCTGCACGGTGATGACCGACGCGACCGCGGCGAAGACCCCCAAGGGCGCGACCCACATGACGTAGTCGGTCACCTTCAGCATGACATGCCCCAGCTCGCTCACGAACTTGAGGATGGTGCGGTTCTGCTCCTTTTTCAAAGAGCCGATGGCGAACCCGAAGAAGACCGAGAAGACGAGGATCTGCAGGATCTCGTTCTGCGACATCGCCTCGAAGAAGCTCTTCGGGAAGACGTGGGTGACGAAATCCTTCAAGTTGAGCGACGAGGTCTTCAGGTTGGTGGCGGCGCCGGCGGCGGGGAGCGCCAGGTTCATGGCGTGTCCCGGCTGCAGGACGTTGACGAAGAACATACCGATGAAAAGCGAGGCGAGGGAGGCGCAGAGGAACCAGCCGAGCGCCTTGACGCCGATGCGGCCGACCGCCTTGGAGTCGCCCATCCCGGCGATGCCGGAGACCAGGGTGGCGAACACCAGCGGGCCGATGATCATCTTGATCAGCCGCAGGAAGATGTCGGTCACCATGGAGAAGTACCCCGCGAGTTCCTTCGCGTCAGCCGCGTTGACGCTCACATTACAGGCGTAGCCTACCGCGATACCGAGCACCATCCCGGCCATGATACATAGTGTCAGTTTGTTCTTTTTCATCGGTGCTTCTCCTTCTCCTCGTGCATGGAATGGGGCTGGCCAGCGCGGCTGGTTACCGCTGGTCCAGGGGCTTCACAGGGCATCCTCGGCCGGGAGGATCAGGCCGGGCAGGCGTGGGGGCTCAATTCGGGCCACGCTTTTTGAGCAAGGGAGATGCCAAAGGGCGAGACGGGGGCAAGGCGCCGGTTTCGTTAAGATTTCCGGCATTGTTGGGGATAGAAAGGGTTATAACTTTCGGGAGGGGAGAACGCGGCAACGATGACCGAATGGCGAAAAAACCCCTTACAGACCGGCAACTTCACGAAAGTTATCACCGATCTGGATTTCATAAGGGTTCGACTAGGTATGGCGCTTGGGGAAAACGGCGGCCAGACGTCTTCCCCTTTGCAAAGGGGGGACAGGGGGGATTTATCCAAGGTGGCCCCTGCGAAGACTTCACGGGGAAGGCCGGGATGCGGAGGATGTCAGCTCTGCTTCTTGAGCCGCTTGCTGAGTGCGGGCTGGGAGATGCCGATCAGGCGGGCGGCGATGGACTGGTTCCCCGAGGCACGGGTCATGGCCTCGGCGATCAGCAGATCCATGACCTCACGGGCGGAGGGGAGCGGTGCCGACGGAAGGAAAACCGACCCCGCCGCCGAGAGCGCGGCGCTCCGCTCGGCCGGACTGAATCCCTGCTTGTCCATGGCGCGCTTGAAGGAGTCCATGGAGAGCATCCGGTTCTCGTGAAGGCTCATGGCGTCATAGACCATCGACCTGAGCTCACGGACATTGCCGGGGAAGGGGTAGGTGGAGAGAAGGATGGGAAGCTCCTTCGGGACCGTCGGCTTCCTCTTGCCGAGCTCGCTGGCGGCCTCCTCCAGGAAGTGGTCCAAAAGCGGCGCGATGTCGCCCGGGCGCTCACGCAGCGCCGGGATGTGGACGTGGTGGGCGCAGAGACGGTAGTAGAGGTCCTTTCTGAACTCCCCGCGGGCCTGCTTGGCCCCGAGGTCGTGGTGGGTGGCGACCACCACCCGGGCGTTCATCCGCTTGGGGAGGTCGCTACCCAGCGGGAAGTATTCCCCCTCCTGGAGAAGACGGAGAAGCTTCACCTGCGACGGCGTGCTGAGATCGCCGATCTCGTCGAGAAAGAGAGTACCGTCGGCCGCCTGCTCGATCATGCCGCGGCGGGTGACGTCGGCGCCGGTGAAGGCACCCCTGGTATGGCCGAAGAGGGTATCGCTGAAGACGTTATCGTCCAGCCCCGCCACGTTGACCGAGACCAGTTTCTTCGGTGCGCGGCTGAGGCGATGGATGGTCCTGGCTACCAGCTCCTTCCCTACCCCGCTCTCCCCGGTGACAAGGACCGGCTGGCTACTCCTGGAGACCGCCTCGATGTAGCGGAAAATGGAGCGCATGGCCGGGTCCCCCGAGACGATCTCGGCGAACGCCTCCGGATGCTCCAGCTTGTCGGTGAGAAGGCGCGACTGCATCTCGCGGTTTTCCCGCTGGAGTTCGATCATGCGGATGGCGCGCTGCACCCCCTGGATCAGGCGCTCCTCCTCGACCGTCTTCACGAAGAAGTCGAAGCCGCCGCGCTTCATGCACTCCACCGCGGTTTCCACCTGGTTGAGCCCCGAGATGACGATCACCGGGATGTCCGGATGCTCCTCCACGATGGTGGCGAGGAGCTCGTCTCCCGAGAGATAGGGCATGTTGAGGTCGAGGAGCACCAGCCCGATACCGCCCTTGGCGAGGATGCCCATCACGTCGCGGCTGTCGCTGCAGCGCACGAGGTTGCTGATCCCCGCCGACAGTCCCAGCGTCATGCTGAGGCTTCTCAGCCACGCCTCCTCGTCATCCACCAGTAAAATCCCGAAAGAAGGATAGAGTTCATCCATCATCAAGCTCCGTCTCCTTTACCGACTCAAAGCTGAGAGAGTGCTATCCCCCTCGCCCTTTCTATACTCCAATTCCCTTGCCCTCCGGGAGAGGGGGAGGGGTGAGGGTGATTTGAGAACCTTCCCTCACCCGCCCTACGGGCACCCTCTCCCCCAATGGGGGCGAGGGGATAAAGGACACAAGGGCCGGGTGGAATAGTATCCCCTCGCCCTCCGGGAGAGGGGATGACTATACAAGGGGCCGGGTGCGGGAGGTTTTACGCCTCCGCCGGCAGCGCCACCGTCACCGTCGTCCCTTCCCCGACCGCCGAAGCGAACATCAGCCGCCCCTGGTGGTCCTTGACGATCCCCGCCGAAACCGACAGCCCGAGCCCTGTGCCTCCCTGGTCCCTTTTGGTGGTGAAGAAGGGATCGGTGAGATGGGACACGTGCTCCGCCGGAATGCCGACCCCTTCGTCGCTGACCGAGACCAGCACCTCCCCTGCTTCCTGATCGAACGAGGTCGCCACCCGTATCCCCTTATCAGGCGAGGGAAGCGCCTGGCAGGCGTTGAGGATCAGATTGACCACCACCTGCTCGATCCTCTGCGCGTTCCCCCGGCAGCGAGGAAGCCCTTCGGCGCAGCTGACCTCGAACCGATGGGTCGCCTTCTTGATGGAGTTCTCCACCAGCCGGACCGAGGCCGCCACCACCACATTGAGATCGACCGACTCGTTCAGGTCGGAATCGTCCTTCCTGGCAAAATCCTTGAGGTCATCCACGATCCGCTTTATCCGCCGGGCGCCGTCGTGCATCTCGTCGAACATCCGCGGGGCCTCCTCGCGCACCTGCGAATACCGTATCCCGCCGATCATGAAATCCCCGTGCTCCTCAAAGCGCTCCTCGAGGCTGGACTGGGCCGACTGGAAAAGCTTCTTGAGGACCGGGATGTTGAAGAGGATGAGACCGGTGGGGTTATTTATCTCATGGGCGACACCGGAAACCAGGATCCCGAGGGAAGCCATCTTGTCCGCCTGGATAAGCTGCTGCTGGTGCTGCTGGAGCTCCGCCGTCGCCTGCGCCACCCGCCGCTGGAGGGTCCTCGACCAGATCACCGTGCCGCCGAGGATGAGCAGCAGAGGAACCACCACCATGGCCAGATACCGGAGGATCTTCCCCAGGGAAGGCTGCTGGGGCTCCAGGACCCCCAGCCACTTGTCGTAGATCTTTTGGTAGCGCCCGGTGTTCTTGACGATGGCGAGCCCCTGGCTGAAGGTAGAGAGCAACTCGGCGTTCCCCTTCTTGACGCCGTAGCCGTAGTAGCCGCCGGCAAAGGGGTGGCCGACCGCAACGATGTTGGACAGCCCCAACTCCCGCCCGAGGTAGAGGCCGGGGAGGTTCCCCACCAGCGCGTAGTCGTGCTTTCCCGACGACAGCAGCCTCAGCGCGTCGGCGTGGGTATCGACGAAGAAGAGTTTGGCACCTATATCGTGGGTGAGGAGGTAGTCGTGCATGTTGCCCCCCTTTTGCACGATCACCTCCTTGCCGCGCAGCGCCTCCAGTCCCGATACCGGCTGGGCGCCCTTGCGCGCAAAGATGGAGGTATGGATGATGTTGTGCGGGGGAGAAAAATCGACCGTCTTGCTGCGGGCCTCCGAACTGGTGATCCCCTCCAGGATGTCGATCGACCCGTTTTCGAGGCCATGCCGCATGTCGTCCCAGTTGCCGAGCCGGATCTCCACCTTTATCCCCATCACCTCGGCGATGGCGCGGGTGAGCTCGACGTTGAAGCCGGCCGGCTGGCCGTTCTTGTCCAGGAATTCGTAGGGAGGGAAGTTCTTGTCGCCCCCGACCACCACTACCGTCGAGGAATGAGCCGCGGCGGCCGGCTCGGCCCAGGACGGCACGCTCCCGGCCACCAGCGAGAGCGCCAGAACGAGGGAAAAGAGCTGCTTTTTCGATAACAACCAACGCCGCACAGAGTACCTTTCGATGCGAGAGAATGCCCACCGGCATCGCCGGCCTTTCCAGCGGGCGGAAGATTCGACTATAGGTCGCCCCCTTTTTTTTGTAAAGAGGCAGCTTTCCCGCCGTCACGACCCCGGCACCCTGCCTCCGTAAGAGGGAATACAAAAGGGGGACCGGCGGCTTGTCGTTCAAGCACCTGTCCCCCTTTCTCTTCGCAAGTAATCCGGCAGCGCCAGTTTCTCCCCGTCCGGACTAGATCGACTTTCTCCAGGCGAGCCTCGCCTCCAGCCAGCGCGAGAAGGTCGTGAAGCTGAAGCAGAGGACGAAGTAGACCGCCGCGATGAAGATGAAGATCTCGGTGGGATAGGACATGGTCCTGTTGTTGACCTGGGTCGCCACGTGGGTCAGCTCGGAGACCCCGACGATGAAGGCGAGCGAGGTGTCCTTGATGAGCGAGACGAACTGGTTCACGAAGGAGGGAATCATGTTCCGCATCCCCTGCGGGAGCACGATGTACAGCATCGCCTGCCAACCCTTGAGCCCGGTCGAGATCGCCGCCTCCACCTGCCCCTTGGGGATCCCCTCGATGCCGGCGCGCACGATCTGCGACATGTAGGCGGAGGTGAAGATGGTGAGCCCCATGATGACGGTCTGGCTCTCCGGGACGGCCTTCCCCATCAGGGCAGGGAGCAGGAAGTACATCCAGAAGATGACCATGAGCAGCGGCAGGCCCCGCACCGTGTTGATGACGAGGTTCACCGGGTAGCGGATGACCGCGAAACGGGAAAGGCTCAAGAGCCCCAGGATCAGCCCGCCGAAAAACGACAGTATGCAGGAGACCACCGCGAGATAAAGGGTGAGGCCCAGGCCGCCCAGGGGGCCGTTGGGATAGCGGCCGATCATGAAGTAGGTGAAATTGTCGAGGATAACGTTGAAATCCATACTAATTCTCCAGTTACGCCGGCCGTGGTCCGGCCGGAACTAAGGTCATCATGCCCGGTGCGCGTTCAGGACCTTTTTGTTGTACAGGTCCATGAGCGCGGTGATGGTCACCGAAAGTCCCAGGTAGACCACGGTCGCCGCGGTAAACGCCTCGAACCCCTTGAAGGTGTAGCTTTCCACCTGGCGCGCCTGGTAGGTGACCTCCATGACGCCGATGGTCATGGCCAAAGACGAGTTCTTGGCGAGGTTCAGGAACTGGTTGACCAGCGGCGGGACGGTGATGCGCACCGCCTGGGGCAGGATGATGTACTGCATGGAGCGCAGGTAGGAAAACCCGGCGCTGCGGGCCGCTTCCATCTGCTCCTTGGGGATGGAGAGGATACCCGAGCGGATGTCTTCGGCGATGAAGGCTGAGGTGTAGATGATCAGTGCGATGACCGCGGCGGCGAATTCGAAGTTGGTGTTGTTCAGCCAGTCGTTGACCGCCATCGGCAGGATCTTGTAGGAGCCGAAGTACCAGAAGAAGATCTGGACCAGCAGCGGGGTGTTGCGGAAAAACTCCAGGTACGCGGAGGCCATCCAGCGCAGGGGCCGGTAGTGGCTCATCTTCAGCACGGCGATGACCAGTCCGAGCAGGAAGGCGCCGACGATGCCGATCGCGGAAAGCTCCAGGGTGACCTTCAGCCCCGATACGAGCCACTCGAAATATTTGCCGGAGGTGACCACCGACCAATCAAAATTGTAATGTAGCACGATAAATCTCCATCAAAGGGCCAAAGCCCCCGCCTTCCCCCCATCCTCACCCCGCCCAGGGGAGGGATAGTTTGCGGAGGGGAAGTTAGTCGTTAAAAGTACCCCTCGGAGGCCGGCTTCGGCCCTGCGTGGACACCTCCCCCACCTCCTCGCCCCCTCCCTCGAGGGGAGGGGGGAGTCATGAGGAGGGGCCCAGCTAACTAGTCAGCCTTGAACTTGAAGTTACGCTTCAGGTGGAACGCGGTGGAAGGACCGAACCACTTCTCGAAGATCCTCTTCGCTTCGCCGCTCTTCTCCATCTCCAGCAGGGTCTTGTTGACGAAGGCGATGAACTTCACGTCGTCTTTGCGCATACCGAGACCGTACGGCTCGTCGGAGATCTGGACGTTCGGGATCTCGAACTTGGCCTTGTTGGGAGCCTTGGCGAGGATGCCGGCCAGGATCGCCTCGTCGGTGGTCACCGCCGCCACCTTACCCTGCTGCAGGGCGAGGAACGCCTGCGGGTAATCGTCGAAGGAGAGCACGGTCGCGGTCGGAATCGCCTTCTTGACGTTCTGCTCGGAGGTGGACCCCTTGGCGGTGCCGATCTTCTTGCCGGCCAGGTCTTTCAGGCTTCTGACCGAACCCTTCCTGGTGATGAATTTCTGGCCGGTGGCGAAGTAGGTGTGGCTGAAGCCGATCTGCTTGGCCCGCTCCGGGTTCTTGGTCATGGTGGCCGCAATGATGTCGATGTTCCCTTCCATGAGCTGCGGCATGCGCGAAGCCGAGGTTACCGGCTTCAGTTCCACCCGGACCCCCAGTTTCTTGGCGATCGCCTTGACGATGTCGACGTCGTAGCCGACGATCTCGCGGCTCTTCTCATCCACGTAGCCAAACGGGGGGAGCGAATCCTTCACCCCGGCGACCAGCACCCCTTTCTTCTTCACGTCGGCCAGGGTATCAGCGGCGAACGCCGCCTTCCCGGCCGTGCAAGCCAGTACCAAACCCAAAACTACGGCAGCCAATCTTTTCATCATCGCATCTCCTTTGGTGGTAGTGCCGGAAACAAACGGCTTCGTTTTTTCGAACATCCAGGCCAGACGCCCCCCTCGGTAGGGTGGGCAGCCCTCTGCCCACCTTTCGTCAGCCCCCGCGTGGGTACGGGCCCACCCTACGACTTTCTCCGGGTGAGGATGGGGCCTCGACCGCCTCAGTGCATCGGCGACAGCAGCTGCTTCAGGAACTGCTTGGCCCGGTCGTGCTGCGGGTTTTTGAAGAATTCCAGCGGTTTCGCCTCCTCGAGGATCACACCGTGGTCCATGAAGACGACCCGGTCGGCGACCTCGCGCGCGAACCCCATCTCGTGGGTGACCACCACCATGGTCATGCCGGTCTTGGCGAGATCCTGCATGACCGCCAGTACCTCCCCGATCATCTCCGGGTCCAGGGCCGAAGTCGGCTCGTCGAACAGCATGATCCGGGGCTTCATGGCGAGCGCCCGCGCGATGGCGACGCGCTGCTGCTGTCCGCCGGAGAGCTGGGTGGGGTAGGCATCCCGCTTCACCGCCAGGCCGACCCGCTCGAGAAGGGCCATCGCCTGCTCCTCGGCCTCCTTCTTCGGGGTCTTCCTGATCTTGGTGGGGGCGAGGGTGATGTTGTTCAACACCGAGAGGTGCGGGTAGAGGTTGAACTGCTGGAACACGAAACCGACCTCGGCCCTCAGCCTGTTGATGTCGGTCTTCTTGCTGCAGAGATCCATGCCGTCGACCACCAGGCTCCCCTCGTTGATCGGCTCCAGCTGGTTTATCGTCCTGATCAGGGTCGATTTGCCGGACCCCGAGGGGCCGCAGACGACGACCACCTCCCCCGGCTGGACGTGGAGATCGATGCCGTTTAATACGTGAAGCTTTTTGAACCACTTGTGGACGCCCTGAAACTGGATCATCTGCTGCTCCTTTTCTTTGTGAATCTTTGCAACAAGTTAAAGCTGTCGCTTCTTAGAAATTCCTGACTATGTGGCCGCGCACCATCTCCTCGAAGTCGGCATCCTGGTCGCCCCGGTAGACGAGCGAGGAAGCGATCTCGGCGGCCAGGATGGCGTAGAGATACTTGGGCGGCAGGGTCTTCAGGCGCCGCTGGTAGCGCGGGCTCTCCCGGAAGAGCCTGGGGAGATGGCTCATGACCACCCGGTTGAAGGGTGGCTGCAGGCAGAGCTGGGGCCTGGACTGGAAGAACTTGAACAGCCGGGCATAGATCCCGTTGATCTCGGCGCTGATGCTGTCCGAGATCTCGGTGTAGAGCTGGCCGCATCCCGGCGCCTGCCGCCTTCTGAGGATGAGCCGCGCCTCGTCCGCCGCCCTCTTCTCCAGGATCTCGATCACGTCCGCCACGTACCGCTCCTTCACCTCGAGGAACTCCCTCTCGGTCAAAAGGAGGTTGGCGATGATCTCGTAGGAGGAGGAGATGACCCCGCACTTGTTGGCGGAGGCGTCCCGCATGATGATCACCCCGCGCCGCTGGAGCTGCTCGCGCGCCTCCGGGGTGATGAAGGAGTTCGCCCCCTCCACGACGACCCGCGCGCTCGGCCTGCCGTCCCCGGCGAAGAACCGTTTCCAGTTGTCGCGGTCGATGGTCTCGGGCCTCCCGCCGGCGGGGATGAAGAGATCGGCCTCCACCGAGAAGACCAGCTCGTCGTACTCGCGGGAGAATTCGTCCAGCGAGACCCACTGCTCCTCGAGGCCTTCGGTCCCCATGACGAGCTTGCGGTAGAGCTCCCTCAGCCCTTCGGTACGCCGCTGGCTGCGGTAGAGGAGGAACCCGCCGGGGTGAAGCGCCGCCGGGTCGAAGCGGTCGAGGTCCTCTTTCATCACCAGCCCTGCCAGCTCCCGGTGGTCGGCCCCCTGCGGATCGTACAGCGCCGCGGTCCCGTCGAGGATCAGCCGCATCTGGGCCTTCGGGCAGGTCTCGAGCATGATCCGCATGGCGTTACCCGCCACGTCGCCGTTGGGGCCGCCGGTGAACTTGACCGAGAAGGGATCGCGCCTTAGGTCGATGCCGATCTCCCCCATGGTTATCTCGGCGAATTTGACCACGCCGGTGGAGGTGACCCCGTACTCCTTGTGGTTGATGCCGACCTTCTTGCTGGACATGATGCCGATCCCCAAGAGGTAGCCGCGCTGCACGGAGAGGGAGGCGACCGCCTCGACCATGCTGTCGTGCATGTTCTCGTCCGGCCCGAGCTCGATCGGCTCGTCCTCCGCGTAGTAGTCGACCACCCGCGGGTCGGCGGCCCGCCCCTCCCTGGTGACGAAGATGTCCAGGAAGGCGTTGATGAAGCCGTACTGGAGCTTGTACAGCCGCCAGGTCTCCAGCTCCCGCCCCGGGCTCTTCAGGTCGGAGGCGTCCAGCACCACCACCATCTTCGAGCCCCCCTCGTAGATGTCCTTGTTCTTCAGGTGCTGGGTGTTGGCCAGGACGTACACCTCGCGCAAAAGCGTGGTCGCGCAGGTGGTGTAATCGTCCCGGCTTCTCGCGATGATGGTGCGCCACCCGCCGCGGGCGATGTCGGAGAAGCCGACGTGGTACCCCGCGCCGTGGCGCCCGAAGAAGAAGGTGATCCGAAACGGCACCGCCTTGGGAAGATCGGCGGTGAATTCCTCCCCGAGCTCGGCCAGGTAGGCCGGGTCCAACCGGAAGGCGAGCGCCTGCTTACCCGGGACGAAGAAGTTGGTCTTCAGGGTGTGCCGGATGAAGAGGAGCGCGCAGCTGAAGATGGCGCGGCGCACCTCGTCCAGATGGCGGTGTCCCGTGTTGTAGTGCTCGATGGCACGCGACGCCTCGGCCAGCCGCTCGCCGTACAGCTCCTCCCGCTTCTCCAGGGAGGGATCGAAGCGGCTGCGGAAGAGCTCGATCAGCCTGAGCGCGAACTCCGGATTGGAGAGGAAGGCCCCCTGCACGTCCTCGCGCCCGAAGCGGTCGGGCTGGTTGTGGGCGAGGTTCGTGTGGCAAAAGCCGATCATGGCGTTTAAGAGGGCGGCCTCCTCCCCACCGGCGAGGCCACCGGTCACCAGCTCCCGGTACAGCGGGGAGTTGGTCGCCAGCATCTGGGTCGCGTAGAGCTCCCGCTTGAGGACGGTGAAGAGCTCGTCCCCCTTATTGAGCGGCAGCCCGTCCCTCCTTCTCACGAAGAAGGTCCCCAGGAAATAGGGATGGGTGCCGTTGGTGATGGTCAGGCAGTAGGCGCGCCTGACGCCGATCTCCAGGCGGTTGAAGACCTCCATGGTCTGCTGGAGGAAATCCTTCTGGGGAGGGTTTCCCACCGCGAAGAGCACCCGCGACTCCCCCGAGTGGTCCGGCTCCTCCACGTCGAGGAAGAGGCCGCCGCCCGCGTTCCCCTGGGAGAAGAGCCACACGAGCTGGGCGATGCGGCGCACCGGGGAGAGGCGGAGGTAGTTCTCGTTGTTGAGCCAGAGGATCCCGAGCAGGCGCTCCATGTTCTTCTTTTGGGAGCCGGGATACTTCTCCTTGAGCTCCCGCATCACCGCAGCCTTGATGGACGCCGGGATCCGGGGGGCTCCGGCCGCCTTGATCTCCTGGTTCGACTTGCGGTCGAAGTCGAAGCGCTGGATCTCCAGCTCCCTCTCCAGCCCCGGGACCTTGGCGTGGGAGTGGGCGAAGTAGGCGAAGGAGATGTCCCGCTCGGGGAGGGTCTTCAGCGTGTCATACAAGGAGCCGGGGTGATTCAGGCAGGCGACGATCAGCCTCTTCTCCCGGTCGGCGAGGAGCAGCCGGCGGTTCTCCCCCAGCCCCTGCAGACCGGCGGCGAGGGCTGCCACGGCAGCAGGTTCCTCCTGCATGGCCGGCAGGAAGTAGGAGTGCATCTGCCCGCGCAGCCAGTCAAGGTTCTCGTTGGCCCGTTTGCGCCCGGCTTTGACGATGGTGCCGATCTTGGCGACCAGGCGGTCGCCGGTCGAACCGGTGGCGGCAACCTTAGCTTCTTTCTTCCCCATCGAGCGTCCCCTCCCCTGCGGCTGGAATCAGGTACGGGGTGCAAGAGCAAGGCGGATGCCAAGGGGGTGTACGGGACGCTAAGTGGCTAACTCGTAAACAATAAACAATGTTCTGGCTGCAAGAAGGGGGTATAACTTTTGTCCGGACCGGACGGAGGGGGCAAGGGAAAACTGCCGGTTAAACGGGAGGTTGCCTGGAGGTATAACCTTCCTTATCGCGATAAAGAAAGTTATACCCCCTTGGGCGGCCTAATTGCGGCGCTGGAGCCGCTTGCAGAGGGCTGGCTGGGAGATGCCGAGCAAACGGGAGGCGAGGGACTGGTTGTTGTCGCTTCTGCGCATCGCCTCGTTTATCAGCTGCTCCACGGCGTCGCTTAAGGTGGGGAGGTCGGGGGAGCTTAAAAACATGTTCTGCTCCTTCTCCGCCGAGGACGCGGCAATCCCCTCCCCCTGGAACTCCATCGCGGTGAGAAAGGAGCCCATGGAGAGCATGCACGAGGAGTGGATGCTCATGGCGTCGAAGACCATCGACCGCAGCTCCCGCAGGTTCCCCGGGAAGCTGTAGGTGGAGAGGAGCACCGGAAGCTCCTTCGGGTAGGTCGGCACCTTCTTTCCGAAGGCGTCGGCCGCTTCCTGCAGGAAGTAATCGAGCAGCAACGGGATGTCGTCCTTGCGCTCGCGCAGCGGGGGAATGTGCACGTGGTGGGCGCGCAACCGGTAGAAGAGGTCCTTCCTGAAGGCCCCGGCGTTCCTTTTCGCGCCGAGATCCTGGTGGGTCGCCACCACGATCCTCGCCTTCATCTGTTTGGAGATGTCGCTCCCCAAGGGGTAGTACTCCCCCTCCTGGAGAAGGCGCAGCAGCTTCACCTGGCAGGAGAGCGAGAGGTCGCCGATCTCGTCCAGGAAGAGGGTCCCTTCGGCGGCCTGCTCCACCATCCCGCTGCGGGTTTCGTCCGCCCCGGTAAAGGCGCCCTTGCGATGCCCGAAGAGGGTGTCGGTGAAGACGTTGTCCTCAAGACCCGCCACGTTCACCGCGACCAGCGGCCCGTCCGCGCGGCTTAGCCGGTGTACCGCACGGGCCACCAGCTCTTTCCCGACGCCGCTCTCTCCGGTGATCAGGATCGGCTGGGTGCTCTTGGCCACCGCCTCGATGTACTGGAAGATGGAGCGCATCGCCTTGTTCTCGGTGACGATCCCGGCGAAGGCCTCGGGACATTCCAGCCGGTCGTTGAGGAAGCGGCGGCGCATCTCCTTGTTCTCCCGCTCGAGCTCCTGCATGCGTATGGCGCGCCGCACCGCGTCGAGGATGCGGTCCTCCTCGTCGGTCTTCACCAGGTAGTCGAAGGCCCCCACCCGCATGCAGCGTACGGCCGTCTCGATCTGGTTCATGCCGGAGAGGATGACTACCGAGATGCCAGGGTGCTCCTCGGCGATCATGGAGAGGAGCTCCTCGCCGGAGAGGTGCGGCATGGTGAGATCCAAGAGGACCAGGCCGATATCCTTGCGGGAGAGCCGCGGCATGACCTCGCGGCTGTCGCTGATCTGGGTGAGGTTGGTGATGCCGCCCGGCCCCTCCAGCGTCATGCTCAGGCTCCGCAGCCAGGGGGGCTCGTCGTCCACCAACAGCACCCCGAATTCGGGGTAGAGAGCTTCCTTCATCGTTACCTCTGTCTCCTTCTCAATTCTCCCCTCGCCCCTTTAGGGGAGAGGGAACTATCTTCAAGCCACGGAAGCCGGCAGGATCAGGGTCACCGTCGTCCCCCGACCGGGCTCCGAGTGGAAATCGAGCGTCCCGCCGTGCTCCTTTACGATCCCGGCCGAGATCGAGAGCCCGAGGCCGGTACCCCCTTCCTCCCTCTTGGTCGTGAAGAACGGGTCGGTCAGCCGGGGGAGATCTCCCGAAACGATCCCCCGCCCCTCGTCCTGCACGGTCAGCATCACCCCCCGCTCCGCGTCAAAGAAGGTGCCGAGCGCGATCCGCTTTCCCTTCCCTTCCAGCGACTGGAAGGCGTTGAGCAGGAGATTCACCACCACCTGCTCCATCCGCTGCCCGTTCCCCTTGACGGGAGGAAGCGCGGGGGCATAGCTTGCCGAGATGTGGTGCGAGCTCTTCTCGATGGACTTACCCACCAGCCGCTCGGCTGCCTGGACCACCTGGTTGAAGTCGATCACCTGCGACATCTCCTCGCTGCCGGGGCGGGCGAAGTCCTTCAGCTCGGTGACGATCCTCTTGATCCGCTTGGCCGCGTCGTGCGTTTCCCCCAGCATATGCGACAGTTCCTCGCGCAGCCTCGAGTAGCGGTAGCGCCCGAGCCTGAAATCGCCGTTCTCCCGGTAATACTCCTCCAGGACCGGGAGCGCCCCCTCGAAGATCTCTTCGAACCTGGGGACGTTGAGGAGGATGAGGCCGTTGGGGTTGTTGATCTCGTGCGCGACCCCCGCCACCAGGATCCCCAGCGAGGCCATCTTGTCGGCCTGGACCAGCTTGTCCTGCTGCAGCTTGAGCTCCTCCAGCGCGCGCTGCTTCTCCGCGACCTCGCGCGCCAGCTCGTTAGTCCGCTGTGACACCCGCTTTTGCAGCGTCCGCGACCATCCCACCGTCCCCAGTAGGATCAGCAGCAGCGGGCCCGCCACCAGCGCTACGTAACGGACCACCCGTTGCCAGGAAACCGGCTGGGGCTCGAGCACCCCCAGCCATCTCGCCTGAATATCCTTGAACTGCCCGGTCCGCTTGAGGATGGCGAGCCCCTCGTTGAACTTGCCGAGCAGCTCCAGGTTCCCCTTTTTCACGGCGAAGCCGTAGGGATGCACCATGATCGGCTGCGGCACCGGCGTTATCCGCTTGAGGCCGAGCTCCTTTTGCAGGTACTTGCCGGTCAGCCTGGATACCAGCGCGCAGTCGTACTTGCCGTCATTGAGGAGCTTGAGCGCCTCCGCCAGGGTGTCGGTCAGGACGAGGCTTGCGTCGGGATCGAACCTGTTCATGAAATCGTGCATGATCGAGTTGCGCATCACGATCACGGTCTTGCCGTGCAGGTCCTCGACCGACCTGATCCCCCGCTGATCCTTCCTGACCCAGATCGACTGGTACAGCTGCGCGTGCGGAGAAGAGAAGTCCACCTCGCTGGTGCGCTCGGGGGAATACGCCATCCCCTGGACGATGTCGATCTCCCCGGTTTCCAGCCCTTTGCGCATGTCGCTCCAGTGGCCGAGGCGGATCTTCACATTCAGCCCCATCACGTCGGCGATGGCCCGCGTCAAATCGACGTTGAAACCGGCAGGCTTGCCATCCTTGTCGATGAACTCGTAAGGGGGGTAGTTGAAGTCTCCCCCGACGCAGACGGTTTTTTTCTGGGAGGAGCCCCCCTGGGCCAGGGCGGAAGGGGGGACGACGAAGAAGCCCGTCAGGAGGAGAAGCGAGAAAATGAGGAGGGGAAGCCCCTTGAGCCATGCCGGCCGGACGCGGAGCGGCTTCGACCGGAGCGCCCCGGAACACTGAAAAGGGAAACGTTTTGAGAAAACGGCCACAGCAAATACCCTGAGAGAGGTGCGACACCAGCTGGAAACTTGGCAAATTAATGACATAGATGGCTTTGCAAAGTCAACAGCTACCAGTCGTGGCCCTTCACCGTCAGCCTTATGCCATTCCGGGCATGAAGGCTCTTTTAATCCTCCCGCACCGGCAGCTCCCCAGCATTTCTGTTGCGTGGAGGGTAGCTTCATGGTAGTTTTCCTATCCGATCCGCAGCCGGAAAACTTCCACTTCAAACGCTATCGTTTAAATATCTACGCAAGGAGAACAACCACATGGCAAGTCTCAACAAGGTGATGCTCATCGGCAACCTCGGGAAGGATCCGGAAGTCCGTTACACCCCCAGCGGCACCGCGGTCGCCTCCTTCTCGCTGGCAACCTCCGACCGGATCAAGAACAAGAGCGGCGAGTGGGAAGAGAAGACCGAGTGGCACAACATCACCCTCTGGGGAAGGACCGCCGAGATCGCCGGCGAGTACCTCTCCAAAGGCAAGACCATCTACATCGAGGGACGGCTGCAGACCCGCAAGTGGCAGGACCGTGACGGCAAGGACCGCTACACCACCGAGATCGTCGGCGAGAAGATGCAGATGCTCTCCGGCAAAGGCGAAGGCGGCCAGGGCGGCGGCCAGCGCTCCTCCGGCTCCCGCGGCAGCTACGGCCAGCAGGAGCAGGGCGGCTACGAGGAGCCCGTCTTCAACCCGGACGACGAGATTCCTTTCTAATAGTCAGGTTTTTTTGTTTTTGTAAACTTTGAGCCGTGAATACCTGTATTCACGGCTTTTTTTATTTACAAACCTAAATTTTGTGCTATCCTCTAATTAGCAGCTTTAACTAAGATACCATGTTTTTATTTTGTTAACTTTTACACTGCTGATCGGTCGCATCCAAGAAGAGGCTCCCTGGGTTTGGAGAGGCGGGAAAAACCTAAAAACCTCCTGGAAGAAAAAACTGGGTTTAAAACCAACGGCGGAGATCGCGACCTGTATGTGTTGGGCGTATAGCGCTCGTGTCACCGGACGGTAGCCTAAGGTGAAGACGCCTCGAAGATGCGCGACATATTCTGTCATGGCCATGTGTTATGACCCTACCAAAGTGTGCTACCCATCATTGGTGGCCTAAAGTAGCTATTCAGGATTCACGGGGGTCTGTTCAAAAACCAGCATTGCAGGGGCAGAACCTATGCCAAAACCGTTGCTCGGATAAGGTTTCCCAGTTTTTTCTTTCCAGGCGGGTTTGGGTTTTTGAAATGAACATTTTGCTGAATGCCCGCCATCAAAGGAAAGGCCTTGGCTATGGATTCGAGATACCGTGTCAGAACAATTAAAATGTCCAACGGTTCTAGACGTGCGATGCTCTGTGAACGCATTACTGGTTTTCCTGTTTTCTATCCAACCCTGTACCTCACTACACAGGTTTATTTGACAGGTTCAGAATATAACACTCAAATAAGCCACCTTGGCGCAATCCATTTTCTTTATGTCTGGTGCGAACGTAACAAAATCCACTTGGAAAAATCATTTGCAGAAGGAGTATTTCTTAATTTAGATCAAATCGAGTGTCTTAATCGTGACATAAGATACGACTTCAAATATTATCTTGAAGATCCATTCGAATCAATCGTCGGTAAGTCCACAACAATACAAAAATCATCGTCCAACTATCGCCGTAACAGACCGAAGAGAAAGTCTAATATAGTAGTCAATAATAAAGAAGGCACCACTACTATTAGATTCATTTATGTGAGATTATATCTAGATTGGTTGGCTAATGAGTTTATCTTGCGAACCAGTGGTCGTGAATCTTCTCACGCGTCGATGCTTCAAGCCAAGAAGATCATGATCGATGCAATTGCTGCACATTCACCAGGCAGTAGTACTGCTGAGCTTCGTCGAGGCTTGAAGCGAGAGGAAAGAGCAAGGTTTCTTCAGATAATTAATCCCGAATACGACGACAATCCATTTAAATCCGATTTTATTAAACTACGCAACCAACTTATCTGCCAGATTTTATTTAACTTTGGCCCTCGTAGAGGGGAGACCCTTCTCATAAAAAAGGAAGACATTGATTGGAACCTTGGTGGCGATTATCCGCGCTTAAATCTTAGGGATCATCCGTTTGACCCCACCGACACCAGAAGAGTGCGCCCCCAATTCAAGACAAAAGAACGCCAGCTCCCAGTTAGTCGCAACATTGCGAGATTACTAAATAATTACACTAGGCTTCGTGACAGGATCCCCGGAGCGAAAAACCATGGGTATCTCATAGTTGCCCGAGACGGGAAGCCCCTGTCAATAAGCTCATTAGATTCAATCTTTCTGGAACTGAGTACATTTGAAGGCCTTCCTGATGATCTATCCGCCCACCTATTAAGATATACCTGGAACGATATGTTTTCTGAGAAGGCTGATCAGATGATCGCCTCGGGCAAATGGACTGTTGACGATGAGAAAAGGATTCGCAGGTGGCACCAGGGCTGGATGGATGATTCGCTTATGCCTGAAAGATATACACGGCGCCACATTGAAGAAAAAGCGAATGCACTAAGTATCCAAATGCAAGATGACATCATGCAAGACTTTTTGATTATTGACCCTTCAAAGCTTCTAAAATAATCTGAGCATAAGGAATGAAATGCAAGCAAAACAAAAATTGATTAATGAATTTGATCCTGCCGTTCAAAGCCAAACTAGAGTTACCAGAAACGGTACAACGTTTGAGCAAAGCAATAACCATCTGCAGTTTAGTACCAATGGCGGCTTAAAATACTTTGAATATTCCAGACTTCTTGCAGGATTCAATCATGATCTTGCTAGTAACCTCTGGTTAACTATTTGTTGGTATTTAGAAAACAGATCAATACCGCATGCTTATAATTTGTACTGGCGGCTTTTACATTTCATGTCCATGATGCAATCAACCCCTGATTTAGTCATCAGTGAAATCGACGAACATATGATTCAGAATTACAGGGAAATCCTCGAAAAGGGCACTGAATGGTATTTAGCCAGCCTACGTGGTTTTTTTCTCAAATTAGGGGCTCTGGGATATTCCGGTGTCACCACCAATGCATTTGCTCTGTTGGAAGAAATCACTCTTACTGGAAACAAAAAAGGCTGGGCAGTCCTCACTATGGACGAAACTGAAGGCCCCTTCACGCAAGTGGAACTCCGGCTTATCCAGGGCGAAGTCTCCAAGTCCTTCGGTGAGGGAACCATGAGCCTCCGCTCTTGTGCCTTAGTTTTGTTGTATATGCAGCTTGGAGCTCGCTCCGCGCAAATTACCGACCTTAAAATTAAGGACCTACAAACAGAAGGCGGGAAATATGTTCTTCACGTTCCGCGAGTAAAGCAAAGGAACCAGGGACGTAGGGCAGAATTAAAAAAACGTGTACTTGAGTCCAAAGTCGGAACGATCGTTGACGCATGGTGCCGTCAGGTTAGGCGCGAATACGGAAGCAAAATTTCTTGTGCTGAGGATTTGCCTATCTTCCCTTGCGACAGACTGGCCAAGACCGCAAAGGCCGACCCTGGATTCCAATTTCATACCGACTCCCAAATTCTCCACGGAGAGGTTTCCTACTTTTTCCAAAAGCACCCTGTCATCTCACCGCGAACTGGTGAACCCATGAAGGTCACACCCCAGCGTTTTCGCTATACCTTAGGGACCCGTGCCGTAATTCATGGAGCTGGAGCTGGCACCGTCGCAGAACTCCTTGACCATAGCGACACCCAGAATGTACTTGTATATATCAAGTTCAGCGATGAACTGATCGAAGAACTGAACGCCGAATTAGCTGATGATCTCGCACCGTTGGCCCAAGCCTTTAGAGGGGAAATTATTCTATTTGACAAAGGATTCCTTTCCGACCCCGGCAACCTCATTTCCTACCCTGGCCTCGACATCAAAAAGGACACCTACACAGGCAAATGCAAATGTGGTGGCGAATGCGGCGATGTTCCACCTATTTTCTGTTATTCCTGCCCATATTTCTTCGCATTTAAGGAGGCTCCCCATGAAAAGGTTCTGGAACTGATGCTTGCCGAGAAGGAAAAGGAACTCGAACTCGGCAACATTGACGTTGCGAGAGAAATGGACGAGCCGATCGCCGCTTGCCGTGCAGTCATTCAAAAGTGTCAGGAGGGTAGGTAATGAGCGGAGTTTTCGTATTCACTCCTCGGCAGGGGGTTGAGGCCGTAAAAAACGTCGAGGGATTCGTAGCTGGATGCATGGGCCTGCTTCATACCTTCGGGCGCGACCTAGATTTCAAGCTCAACCAGTGGGACATATCAAAATATATCACCAAACGCTCAAAATCCGGTCGCGTAACCTTTACCTTCAGCAATTTCGACTCCTCTGGTAGCAGGACAAGTTGGGTACCAATGTCCGAGCCCTTCCTGAGCTTCGCCAAGGCGAAGATGCGTTACGATTTCGGGAAGAAACCCAATGAAAGCCACAATCCCAAAATGGCTGCGATTAGGGCCTTGGAAAAGGCCTTAGTCGAGAGTGCTTCCGACAGGATTCCAAGAGCCGAGAATGTCAACATGCATGTCCTCAATTTGGCAGCCAACTACCTTGAGGAAGAAAACCCTGCCGGTTGCTACGCGTCCGGATGCCACCTGGAACGGATTGCCACGTGGATGGTCAAACAGCAGATGACACGTGTACCGTTTCAGTGGAAAAATACGATCAGTAAGAGGGAAGAGCTTCTGGACAAGATCAGCCCAGAGGCCGATGACTACAGGCTCCAAAATATTCCCTCGATGGCAGCAATCAAGGCATTGCCACAATTATTCGCCAACGCAAGCGACCCTCGGGATATCCTGGTCAGTTCGGTATCGGCTCTTTTGTTTTGCGCACCTGGGCGTTTCAACGAAATCTTCGCACTCCCAGAACGATGTGAACACAAAGACACTCGGCCGGATGGCTCTGAGATCTATGGACTGCGAAGGTACGTCTCGAAGGGTGGCACACCAGAAATATTAAAAATCATAAAAACCATGGAAGGCATCTGTAAGGATGCTGTCAAAAAATTGCGAGAGGTGACGAAGGAAGCTCGCAAAATGGCTCAGTGGTACGAAGCCAATCCAGACAAGCTTTATCTTCCAAAGGGTTTTGAACATCTGCGAGAAAAAGAATATGTCTTGGCCTCAGAATTACCCGAGCTTTTGGGGCAGGCTGATGGGGGGAAAGTCTGTCGTTGGGCCGGCGAAAAGGGCTTGACTGCCATCAAAGTCCCGAATGATAAGGGCAAGGGAGCACCTTCAAACGCCTATCGATTTGAGGATATCGAAAGGGTCGTCTGCAGCATGCTACCTGTTAAATTTCCAGTTTACGACGCCAAGACCGGCCTCACCTATGGAAAGGCGTTGTTTCTTGTGCCAAAGAGTTTTTTTCACAGTGTCCGCAGTCCTTGGCTATGCATGTTCGAGGAAGTTGATATTGACACTTTCAATGACCAGCTCGGGAGTGGTTCGAAACATGGCAAAAGCAGCATTTTCTCCCGAAACGGCTACAACGAGGAGGACGACAACGATACTCCGATCAACCTTGACTCTAATGATTTCAGGCATTATCTGAGCTATCTAGCCAAGAGAAAAGGGGTCGATCAATTGGTACTCGCTCTTTGGTCGGGACGAAAAAATATATCTGAAAACAAGAATTATGGCGACCTCTTAACCGCTGAAAAGACCAAAATTTTGAGAGAGGGCGGTGTCGATGTTGCTGAAAGTCTCGGGTTAATCGGGTTTGATGTAAACGACCCGGAATGTGGTCTATTGTTCGGTGACATTCGAACCGTCTTGGAATTGCAGTATCAGTTTGTACACGAAACGCAATACGGCTACTGCGTACATGATTACAGCCGGACCCCATGTGAGCGGCGAATGCAATGCTTGGAATGTACTGATCATCTTTGCGTAAAGGGTGAGTGCACCAAAAACGACCGCGTAAGAACTGAACTTTCTGTTGCGGAGAACAGTTTGGAACACCTTGAAAAGGGTATCGCTGATGGAGAGCATGTAGCTGGCACTAAATTGCATAAATTTTTGACAAAAACTGTCAGTGTTCGCAAACAATTAGTCAAATTACTCGATGATCGGAATTTGGAAACTGGCACTCGAATCCAAATGGATATTGGTGCTGATACATCTCTCGACATTGCTGTTGTGAACCGTATAGCCCTTGGGGGCACAGACGGGAACCTTTTGGCGGCAGCCTCCCGTATCAGGCCTACAATTGAGACACGTAACCTTATGTTATCTGAGACCGTAGCTTAGGAAAGGAGCGATACGTGGCTAGATGGATATCAGATTCCGACACCGAGAAGATTGTTGAAGTGATTTTAAAGTGGCCACTTTGGAAAGATTTCGGATGGGAAGAGATTCGGCTGGAGATCCAAACTCCGCTTAATTTCTCTAACGTTTCTGCTGTTTGGTCGCGACAACAGCTTCAAAAATACCCTAATGTCAAGAGTGCCTATAATGTCAAAAAAAACCAGATTCGTCAGAATAAAAGCAAGTATCAGAGGATGGTTGATGAGGATCTACCGCCTAGGGAACGAGATCTGCACGAACGCATTAAATCTTTGGAAGCCAAGGTTTCTCACCTAGAGACAGAAAACGATTTACTTCACGAAAAATTTGCACTATGGCAGTACAACGCTGTAAATCATGGGATGACTGAAGCCATGCTAGAAAAGCCTATGACTGCAAAAAACAAAGAAAAAAAGAAAAACAAAGAACACAAGTTCTTCAAAGTATTATCCACGCCTTAATGCCGCAGTTTGATCCTAGCATGTAAAAAGTGGGGACTTTCAGGATGGAAGAACTGAGTGTACCGAAGAAAGAAAGTGGTAAAGAAACTGGCGACAAAATTGCCGATCATCTTCAAATATTTATCAATAATCTGCGCGAGAACGGCAAATGCCTTCCAAGTCGTAATGGCAAGGTAAATGTAACCGCCGTAGCAACGGCGCTCTCACAGATAATGAAACGCAACGTGGACCGGCAAAGCCTGTACAATCATCCACGGAGCAAGGTTCTCCTCAAGGACGCAGTGAGAGAATTAGGCCTCCGTGGGGTCGAAAGTCGTGATGACCAGGTTGATAATGAAAAGGTCGCGCTTGAACGTCGTGTCACCAGCCTGGAGAACCAGAACGCTGAGCTCTACGCCGAGGTCTGTGCACTTCGGCAGAGGCTGGCTCAATATCAATATATCGATGAGATGCTGATAGCACAGGGTAAAAGGGTCTTCTGATGCAAAGTGTCGTTATCGAAAACATTCTCTGGGAGGGGCCCAGAGGAGGGGCCATCTTCAATGCCACCGCAGCTGACGGCAAAAAACACCGCATCGTTGCAAATGCCCAAGTTATGCCGAGGTCACCGAGAACCGGCGAAATATGGGACATAAACGGCGTCATCAGGCTTGACGCTTCACACGGTCCTCAAGTCATCGCCGATAAAGCGATTCTGTGCAAGCCTTCCGGCCGTCTCATTATCAGGACGATCTCGGGTTCCAACCTTTTCCCTGATATCGGCAAAAAAGGCGCCAAGGATCTCTGGGAGCATCTTGGAGAAAGCCTTTATGGCTACCTTGCCGAGGGGAAGCCTGAACCCTTCGTTGAGATTCTCGGTCCAGCGCTCTCACAAGTTCTGGTAAATGGCTGGAAAGAGCTTGACATGGAAGCCGAGACCTACCGTTGGCTCGACAATCATGGATTACCCGTCGGACTGGCAAAGACACTACTGCGTACCTACCGGAAGGATGTCGTTGACCTGCTAGTAGAAAACCCATACCGTCTTGTCTCTTTCGTTTCCTGGAAACAAACAGACCTGGTCGGAAGGTGTCTGGGGGTAAGCGCCGATGACCCAAGACGGCTCGTGGGAGCTGTCGACGCCTTGGTCTATCTTCGCCTAAACCACTCCCATACAGTAACTCCCTTCGACACTTTCGTGACTCGCCTCAGGAAGCTGCTCGGCTGTACTCTGAATATAGCCGTAGAAGCGACGAAATTAGGTCTACAAGCCAAGGCAATAGAGTTGGTGGGCGAGGTCCAAGGTCTGGGCTGCTTCTCAATGGAGCGCTTTATTTCTTCCAGAGTTGCTGAGATGGTCTCGGGCTCATTTGATCAGCCCGAAAATCATACTATCCGACAGACTCCAACGGTGGACCAGCTCGAAGGTATCTTTGCGAAGTTTACCAAGAGGACAGGTCTTGTCCTGAACAAACAGCAGCGTGAATCCGTCCTGGTTGGCGTAACCAGCCCCATTGCCTGTATCGTCGGTGGCGCAGGAGTTGGAAAAACCACAGTCCTCAATGCCGTGCACCTTTCCACCGATGTCCTCGGATTCGGTGGCGTCTACCAAATGGCCCTCTCCGGGAGGGCCGCAAAGCGGATGGAGGAGGCTACTAATCGCAAGGCGTATACGATTGCCGGGTTTTTACAGGCCTTCGATTCTGGAAAGCTTGATCTGACCCGAGGGCCGCTTCTCATCATTGACGAAGCTTCCATGCTCGACCTCTCACTTTGCTACCGCATCATGCGCAGGATGCCCCCTGGAGCCCGTCTCCTCCTTGTTGGTGATGCCGCCCAGTTGCCACCGATCGGCTTCGGATTAACGTTCCATGCATTAGTTGACTACCCCCAAATACCCACTGTCGAGTTGACCGAGATCCATCGTCAAGCCGCGGCCACCGGTATACCGCAGATCAGTGTCGACATCCGGAATGGGATCGTTCCTAAACTAAACAACTACACCGGGAGGGGCCAGGGAGTTAGCTTCATCGACACCCCTAGAGACCAGATCCTCGATTCCCTGCTGGATGTCGTACATGATCTTGGCATAGCAGGCGGCTGTCAGGTAATAGGAGCAGTTAAGAGATGGGCTGCCGGCGTAAGGACGATCAACCAGGAGTTTCATTCACTACTGGCAGTTGGCCGTCCCACTCTGCATGGTTTTGCCGAAGGCGAGCCGGTGATCTGGACGGTGAATGACTACCAACTTGGCCTGCTCAATGGATCATTGGGAGTGGTCATAAGCGTTGAGAATGGCCTGCTGGTTGAATTCGATGGTGTCCAACATGCTATTTCATACCCTGAAGTCAAGAACTTGGAACATGCCTACGCAATTACGGTCCACAAGTCCCAAGGTTCCCAATTTGAGCGTGTTGTCATCCCCATTTTCCAAAGCAGGATCCTCGACCGGACGCTGCTCTACACAGCAATCACGCGGGCAAAAGAGCAAGTCGTGCTCATCGGAGACCGCTCCGCTTTCGAGAAGGCAATTATTGAGCCACCGGCTTCTTCCCGGCGGGAAACAGGTATTGCGACGCACCTCAGGGGGGGGACAACACCAGAAGCTCACCTTACAATTTTGCCCCAATGAGGGGCGTGAGCGCCCCTACATATTAAATTCACCCTAAAGGTCTGATAGTTACAACGATTACTGCCAAACAGTTATTACTCCACAATAATTTAAGATTGCTCTGCAACGCGCCGACATACTGGGTCACCTAGGCCAGCCTGAGGTGATACGTTTCTCTCAACCTGGAGCCTTTGTGCTGTCGAGGAGATAAGCCAAATGTTTTACTTGCCTTATAGGCGGGCTCGACCTAAAGTGCCACTAATGTAATTAGGCCCAAGGCGGCGCTGGATACCCACTCGGTTTGTTCCTGGTAGATCATAGCCCTGAGGTGTCCAGTCAATAGCGGACACTCTCATCTCAGGCTCTCCAGGTTTTTCCGTGGGTAAGGTTTTTTCCGGTCCCCCGAGGGGGGCGGACCTCTCATTGCGGAGAGTGAATGCCAACTCTTATAAGGCCCCCGTCTGTCAACAGGCAATAAAGTGCCCTGGCGATCCTGAATCGCTTTTTCCGATGAATCTGCCGAGCGGTGTCGCTGTTCCGTCTTCATTTCTAAACTACCTGGGTCAAGTCCCTCCCTAGAAGGGAAGGTCCTGCACCAAACTCTTATCGAGGTTCACACCGCTGCGATATGAGGCCACCTGCAGCGGTTGCACAGGCATTGCCTGTGCGACCTGGAAACCATACCGTACCCTCATTCCGTCCCATTCTAAAGGCGCGATCTATCCTGACGATATCCGCAGTTGGTAGCGGGGCTCTGGCGAGGGGCAGAACACGCTAATACCGGCAAAAGTCGATTCATGTATATGAGGAGCAGGACGGGGCTCTAATCTTTGCTGTTCAGGAGCCGGGGCTATTTGGCATATTGGCCGCCCGCGCTCCAAGACGCACGCACTGCACATGCTTTTCGCGGTCGTGATGGTGCTCGCCCCTGGCGGCTCCAGTTGGAATTTGCAGGCTGCTCCCGTCCCCTCCAGCCCTATGCCGTCGCCAGGAACTTCTCCAGGCTAAAAGGCACGTTCCTCTTTAGCATGTAGTAGATCGCCCGAGCCAGCTTGTGGGCAAGGATCGAGAGTGCCTTCCCTTTGCCATGTATCTTGGTCAAGTCGTCCAATAGCTTTCTTGCAGCGGGATTGTGCAGCACGAAGAGAGCAGCAGCCTCCGAGAACGCCCACTTCAGGTGGGCATTGCCGATCTTGGCACCACCGGTCCCCTGTTTCTTGCCCGCAGATTCGTGGCTGCACTTCACCAGCCGACTATAGGAAGCGAAGTCCTGGACGGTTTCAAAGCGCTTTATGTCGTGGATTTCATATAGCATCACCAGGCCCAGAATCTGGCCTATACCACGGATCGAGCGCAGCAGCATGAGAGCGTGCCAGTCGTGGTGGTGGGCGGTCTTTTCGATGTCCCGCTCCAAAACTTTCAGTACGTCATCGTAGGCATCGATCATGGCCAGGTCGACCTGGACGATCTTCCGTACCTGCGGGTCTGGAAAGTGCTGATCAGCATCTATGCGGTTGCTCTCGCAGGAAAGGTTGATAGTGATCTCAGGGAGGTTGTACTGGATCGCCGTATTCTGGATATGTGCCAGAAGTTCAGCTCTCTTTCGCGCCAGATAGTTTCTGCGTCTTAAGAGATCGCGTGTGGCCCGCATCTTGGGAGGATATACGTAAGCCACCGGGAAGGACCCTCCGCGCAGAAGGACGGCGATCTTATGAGAGTCGATTTTGTCGTTCTTAGCTTTCCCACCGTGGATCGCTTTCATGAAGAGGGCATGGCCGAGGGCAAAGTCGATTCCCTCTTTGCTGCAGAGATCCGCAAGCCAGTACCAGGCGAACATGCATTCTACGCCGACTACCAGACCGTCCCGAAAAGGGGCTACGGCTTTGAGAAAAGCCTCGGGTGAGGCGGCGACATTGCGGTGCAAAACCACGTTGCCCGATGCATCGAGGATACAGAGGAACATCTTTTTGGCGTGCAGGTCGATTCCGCAGTAGTGTTCGTGCTGTTTTGTGTAGAATCTCATGGTAAGGCCTCCTTTGGAGAATGGGTTCTCGCAAAGTCCAGCATACGTCAAAAGAACGTATGCCCAAGGGGGGCCTTACATAGTGTCTTTGCTCCATTTGTTGGGATTCACGGAAGGAGTCGATTTTAAACTTGTCGATCCCTAGCGTATTGATCTAAAGTGGCCGCTAAATATCTGATTTGGGAGAGGCAAATGAGCGAACTTTTTGAAAATGTGTCGAATGAGCCTCAACGGGCGAAGGGGCCGATACAAATTTTCTTCGAAAAGTGGATGATCGTAATATTTTGTTACTCCTTATCTGTCGCACTTTTCTGTGTTGATGCCAAATTTGCAAATAGACATTATCCAGAAATTTCCGAACTCACACACTTTACTGGGGGGTTGAAAGAATTTTCTGTAGTCGACAGCCGTAATAACCGTAGGATTACAATGAGGCTAATGACAGGAGATACCTTTATCTTTGATAAAGCCGATTTCATAAAGCCGATTAAAAATAGCTTGACTCCTGGTGCTCAAATAGATGTATGGGTTGATGGTTCAAATGATTCTGAAATTTGGCAAATTGCAGTAAATGACAAGATAATTATGTCTAGAGATTCTTTGGTAAATCTTTTAAAAGAAAGAACCAGTCACCCATTTAGAGCCAGCTTATATCTTTTCATTGCTGGCAGCTTATTCGCTGTTATGATAAGCAGCAAAAACAAGTTTATTTCTAAACTTTATTTTTTAATTTTAGTATCAATCGCGCTTATAGCCCTTGCCGTAAGGCTCTACCTCCTATTCTTCGTAAAGGAATAGCCATAACTAAATGGCGACACACGGTCCTTGCTCCGGCGGTGCGCCTTTCACTGTCGAATGCCAACTTTTACCAAAAAGTTGATATTCGATATCTCCAAGTTGGACAGGGAAAGAAAATGAAACTTAAGGCAGTTGCTGTTCTGCTTCTTTTCTTCTTTGCTTCCACCTCCGAAGCCGTCGAAGGTTGGCAGGTGGCGTCCTTTGATAAAGCTGAAGCCCTCTTCACTGCCTTCGACAAAAAAGAGGCTGCGCTGTTAACACAGTATGATCCTAAGATCGCTGATTTTTATGCCGTTTTTCTTCCATGCCAAGATGCCGAGCGAAAAATGAGGCGGTATGCATTTCTGAAGCATCTCAGGCAAAATCCGGAAACCATCAACTGGGCCAGTATCTGGAACTGGGCAGGCGGCAGGGACATGGGAACCAAGGAGCAAGAAAAGTTAGCAGCCGAAGATCCGGCTTACCGGGCCTTGCGCGAGGATTTCCTGGCAAAGAAAGCGGCGTGGAAGCGAAAAAAAGACCTTACTAGGATTCGAAACGCGGAGTACGAAAAGCATGCTGAGATATTCAATGTCCTCGAAGAGAACCTTCTAAAAGACCTGAAGGCGTTGCAAGCAGATGTTGATCAACGGATGTCCAACGCGCCACCTGGGCCGTCCCGCTAAGGCCGGCGGCCTCAGCGGCAACCCGCTACCCCGATCTTAACTTTTGTTAAAATGTTGGCATTCACTGAGACGCCTTAACCGTCGACGTAATGATGGGTTATGGCGTTCTTCGTCCCCGGCGGTCGGATCGGGGCGGTTTTGAATCCCATTTATTGAGGCTTTTGGCGATAAAGCTTGGGATGACATGGGGCAGAAGCTAGACCGCTGCACAAAGGGGCGTCTCTTCACAGGTTGGACCTGTACTCAACTACCCACGGAAAACCCTGGAGAACCCTTTTTGGAGCGAGTTGTAATTAACTCCTTGAGATCAGTCGAGAGAGCGCAGAGGTGGATTAACTGGACAAACCACCCACAAAAATGTAATCTTTTTTGGGTAAAATTCAGGGGGAGAAAGGCAAAGTTAACAAACACATGAGAATTTCGGACTCAACACCAACGATAACCATTCGAAATAACTTGACTATCACACACAGTTTACACATTTTTTACATATATAACCTTTCTAAGCAAACCCTTCAACGAAAAAGGCCGAGAGTCACAAGCTCCCGGCCTTTTTTTGTGTTGCTACGCCTGATATCCGCTCTGGGGATGAAAAGGGCACCCTAGGCCGCGCTGGGAATCAACAAACAAGACTTGCCCCCCAGGCCACCCGGCGAGCTCGCTTCGCTCACCGCCTCACATCGTCACAAAACCAAAACCAAACGGCCCCTCAGAGGCGACAACTATCCTGACACAGGGGGTCCTGGTTGATCTTGACGCCGACTATTTTTTCGTTGGCCATGACCTAACTGCAAAATCCGCCTGCCAACCCGGACCTTCCCTCCTAAAAAACGGCACTTGGATCTCCCTCCCATGGGATGTTGACGTGTCACCTGAATAGAGGTGCCCGTGACCGTGTAACGTGCATCCCTTCCTGTAACAGTGGAGCCTCTTCCCATCGCATGTTGGCGCGTTACCAAGTAGAGGGTGCCGGTTAATATGTCAAGGTGGCCTACTCCCACGACACGGGAGTCTCCTCTGGTGACGTGCTGATGCGGTGCTCAAGTAAGGGGTGCCCATTAACATTTTGCGTGAACCTCCTCCCACAACACTTGAACCTCCTCCCACAACACTTGAACCTCTTCCCGCAACACTTGAACCTCTTCCCGCTATACGTTGACGTCTCAACGATGTTATGGGTGCACGTGGCTATGTTAATGTGGGCTCCACCCGCGACGCGTGAGCCTCTTTTCATGCCATCTCGATCCGCTATCCAAACAAGGGATGCCGGTCTGCTGTCAACATGCCCCTCCACCCACAGCACAGGAGCTTGATTCCATGATGGTCTGACGAGCTATCCAAGTAAGGGGTGACGTACCCATGTTACCTGCGGCCTCCTTCCAGAAACTTTGCCCTTTCTCCATCATGTTTCGGCGCGCCACCCAGGTGGAGATACGACCTTTCCTCGCTGCTGCCAAGCTTTACAGTCAGGTTTCCTTGTCCTCGCGGGTAAGTGACACACGCTTATACACTTTCTCGGCAACCATAAGTATTTTAACCCGGAGAGACCAATTAAATTGAAAAGCCGCAACCGAGCCAAGGTTGCGGCTTTTTTTTGCTCTCACCACTCGATTCCACTCACAGCGCCCAGGCAAAAGATTAGAACTTACCATTCTTAACAGTCTCACGGGCAAACTCATGCTGCAATCCATCCGGTTAGAGTTAGACTTTCTGAGTACGCCGAGCGCTTCATCTGACAGTGGACCAGGCCGCCGAGTCAATCAAAGGATGGCGGGAAGAGGAAGTGGTCGACGGCGCCTCCCCATCAACTTTTAGACGGCACGGCTCCTTGACCTAGCAGGGAAGGTCGTCGGACCGGTCGCCATCATCTACTACATCCCAGCGAAGATCGAGCTGAGAATGCCCTGAAAGAGAGCCTGAAGAAGATGGCCCCGATCGCCGACGAGACCGTGCATCTCCTACGGCGTAACGGTGGCAGATGTCTGTCTGCCTCTTCCGGAGGGGTACCTGGTGCGCTCAACCGGCCCTTGAAGGGGACCGGACCGGTGGGGTGTGGCAGGGTTTGGATGTTGTTTGGAGGATTGCGCTATGACTGCTCGACAAAAGAAAACGGTGCTCGCCATCTCGGCGGTGGTGATCGGCTGCCTCGCCGGGTGGATCGCCTGGCAGAAGTTCGGCATGCGGGGCGACAGCAACGGCCTGGTCAGCGGCAACGGGCGGATCGAGGCGACTGAGATCGAGGTGGCAGCCAAGATCGCCGGCCGGGTCCGGGAGGTCGTCGCCCGGGAAGGCGATCTGGTCGTGGCTGGGCAGGTGATTGCATCCATGGACACCGAAAACTTGGAGGCCCACCTCCGCCAGGCCAAGGCGCAACTGAAGCTTGCCGAACATGCGGTGGTGACCGCGCGGAGCCAGCTCGCCCAGAGGGAGAGCGAGAAACATGCAGTGCTGGCACTGGTCCAGCAGCGCGAGGCGGAGCTGGCGAATGCCCGCCAACACGCCTCCCGTTCCGCAGCCCTGGCCGCGAAAGGAGCAGCATCCCGGCAGGCGGCCGACGACGACGCCTCGCGTCTGGCCAGCGTTGAAGCGGCCGTCGCTGCCGCCCGAGCCCAGGTCGCCGCCGCCGAGGCGGCCGTGACTACGGCGAAGAGCCAGATCGCCGGGGTCGAGTCCGAGGTGGATGCGGCCCGGGCGGTAGTCGCGGGAATCGAGGCCGATCTCAAGGACAGCGCCCTCAGGGCCCCCCGCAGCGGACGGGTGCAGTACCTGGTAGCGCAGCCGGGCGAGGTGGTCGGCGCGGGAGGCCGGGTGCTGAGTCTGGTCGACCTGACCGACGTCTACATGACCTTCTTCCTTCCCACCAGTGCGGCGGGACGGATTCCGCTCGGCAGCGAGGTGCGGCTCACCCTCGATGCCGCCCCCGGCTACGTGATTCCGGCCCGGGTCTCCTTCGTGGCCGACGTCGCCCAGTTCACCCCGAAGACCGTGGAGACCGCCTCCGAGCGCGAAAAGCTCATGTTCCGGGTGCGGGCCCACATCCCCGTCGACCTCCTCCAGAAGAACATCACCCGGGTTAAGACCGGGCTCCCCGGAGTCGCCTTCGTCAAGCTCGATCCCGCCGCCCCGTGGCCCGCCCGCCTGCAGGTGAAGGTCCCGCAATGAACGCGGAGGCCCCCACAGATACGGGGAGATCGCGCCCCCTGGTGGCATGCCTTGCCGGCGTCTCCCTGCGCTACGGCGATACCGTCGCCCTCGGCTCGGTCGAACTGGAGATCCCCTCCGGCTGCATGGTCGGCATCATCGGGCCGGATGGGGTTGGCAAGTCGACCCTCTTGTCGCTTATCGCCGGCTCTCGTGCGGTGCAGGGGGGGCGGGTCGAGGTGCTCGGGGGGGATATGGCCGACGGCCGGCACCGAGGCTCGGTATGCCCCCGGATCGCCTACATGCCGCAGGGGCTCGGCAAGAACCTCTACCCGACCCTTTCCGTCTTCGAAAACGTCGATTTCTTCGCACGGCTCTTCGGCCAGGGCCGTCGGGAACGGGAGCGGCGCATCGGCGAACTCCTCGTCGCAACCGGGCTCGCCCCCTTCGCCGGCCGCCCGGCCGGCAAGCTCTCCGGAGGAATGAAGCAGAAACTGGGGCTTTGCTGCGCGCTGATCCACGCCCCCGACCTGCTGGTCCTGGACGAGCCCACCACCGGCGTCGACCCGCTCTCGCGTCGGCAGTTCTGGGAACTGGTCGACCGGATCCGGGGGGGGCGCCAGGGTATGAGCGTTGTCGTCGCCACCGCGTACATGGAAGAGGCTGCCCGCTTCGACTGGCTGGTGGCGATGAACGCAGGAGGGATCCTCGCCACCGGGACACCGCGCGGGCTCCTGGAGCGGACCGGCGCCTCCTCCCTGGAAGAGGCGTTCATCGCCCTCCTGCCCGCCGCCCAGCGCGAGGGACACGAGCCCCTCAGCATTCCGCCCCGTCCGGAGGACCCCAGCGGCACCACGGTCATCGAGGCGCACGACCTCACCATGCGCTTCGGCGACTTCGTCGCCGTCGACCACGTCAGCTTCCGCATCGCACGGGGGGAGATCTTCGGCTTCCTCGGCTCCAACGGCTGCGGCAAGACCACCACCATGAAGATGCTCACCGGCCTGCTCGAAGCAAGCGAGGGGAGCGCCTCCCTCTTCGGCCGGCCGGTCGATCCCCACGACCTCGACACCCGCCGCCGCGTCGGTTACATGTCCCAGTCCTTTTCCCTCTACACCGAGCTCACGGTGCGCCAGAACCTGGTGCTGCACGCCCGCCTGTTCCGGATTCCCGAGGAGCGGATCAAGTCGAGGGTGCGGGAGATGGCCGAGCGCTTCGGCCTCGAAAGGGTCATGGATGCCCTTCCCGAGTCGCTTCCGCTGGGGCAGCGCCAGCGCCTGTCGCTCGCGGTGGCTATGATCCATGGCCCTGAGATGCTCATACTTGACGAGCCGACCTCGGGGGTGGACCCGGTGGCGCGGGACGCCTTCTGGCAGATCATGATCGACCTGGCGCGCCGGGACCGGGTCACCATCTTCATTTCAACCCATTTCATGAATGAAGCGGAGCGCTGCGACCGGATCTCCCTGATGCACGCCAGCCGCGTGCTGGTGAGCGACACGCCGCGGGCATTGATTGCCTCGCGAGGGACCGAAACGTTGGAACAGGCGTTCATCGGCTATCTTGAAGAGGCGACCGCCGCCGGGAGAGCACCGGCGAGTGAGGGCGGGGAATGGGCCCCGGCTCCGGAGCCCGCGGCGGAGGCCGCTCCGGCACCAAGGAGCTTCAGCCTCCGCCGGCTCTACGGCTACACCCGCCGCGAAACGCTGGAGCTGCGCCGCGATCCTATCCGGCTCACCCTCGCCCTGCTCGGGAGCATGATACTGATGCTGGTGATGGGATACGGAATCAACCTCGACGTGGAAAAGCTCGCCTTCGCCTCGCTGGACTTGGACCGGACCACGCTGAGCCGCGACTACCTCGACAACATCGGCGGCTCGCGCTACTTCAGCGCACACCCCCCGATAAAGGACTACGCCGACCTGGACCGCCGCATGCGGTCAGGCGAGATCAGTCTGGGGATCGAGATTCCGCCCGGATTCGCCCGGGACCTAAAGCGCGGCACCCCCGTCTCGGTGGGGGCCTGGATCGACGGCGCCATGCCGACCCGGGGGGAAACGGTGCGCGGCTACGTGCAGGGGATGCACGCCCACTGGCTCGCGACCCAGGCCCGGCAGGGGACCGCCGCCGCGGCCTCTCCCTTGGCCGTCATCGAGACCCGCTTCCGCTACAACCCGGACGTCAAAAGCCTCCCCGCCATGGCACCGGGGATGATCCCGCTCCTGTTGATGCTGATTCCGGCGATGCTGACCGCCCTCTCGGTGGTGCGCGAGAAGGAGCTCGGCTCCATCATCAATCTCTATGTGACGCCGGTCAGCCGGCTGGAATTCCTCCTCGGCAAGCAGGTCCCGTACCTCGCGATCACCATGCTCAACTTCACGCTCCTGGTTGCCCTCGCCGTTTTTGTTTTCGAGATCCCGCTCAAGGGGAGCCTCGGCACCCTTACCGTCGCCGCCCTTCTGTATGCCGTCGTTGCCACCGCGTTCGGCCTGGTAGTCTCCGCCTTCATGCGGACCCAGGTCGCCGCGCTCTTCGGGACCGCCGTTTTGAGCATCCTCCCGGCCATCCAGTTCTCCGGCATGATCGAGCCGGTCTCTTCGCTGGAGGGGGCCGGTGCCTTTATCGGCCGGTGGTATCCCACCACGCATTTCCTCGTCGTAGTGCGGGGCGTTTTTTCCAAAGGGCTGGGCTTTACCGAGCTGCAGGCGGCATTTCTCCCTCTGTTGTTCTCCGGGCCACTGCTGATCGTTTTGGGCGTGGCACTTCTCAAAAAACAGGACCGGTGACATGAGCGCCGCGAACGTCGTACATCTCGGGGTTAAGGAGCTGCGGAGCATGATGCGCGATCCGATGATGGCCGTGCTCATCGTCTATATGTTCACCGTGGCGATCTATGCCTTTGCCTCCGCCATGCCGGACACCCTGCACAAGGCACCCCTCGCCATCGTGGACGAAGATCGTTCCCAGCTCTCCGCCGAGCTCACCGATGCGTTCTATCCGCCGCTGTTTCTTCCCCCGAGGATAACCACCTTCGCCGAGATGGATGCCCGGATGGATGCCGGCCTGGACACCTTCGCGCTTCTCATTCCTCCCGACTTCGAGCGCGACGTCCTGGCCGGGAGGAGCCCCGCTCTGCTGCTCAACGTGGACGCCACCCGGATGACCCAGGCCTTTGCCGGAAGCGTCTACATCCAGGAGATCGTAAACAGCGAGATACGGGCTTTCGTGCAGCGGCACCGATCCGTGGCCCCCAATCCGGTCGATCTGGCCCTGCGGGTGCGCTTCAACCCCCAGGCGAACAAGTCATGGTTCAGCGCGGTGATGGAGCTCATCAACAACATCACCCTGCTCTCCATCGTGCTGACCGGAGCGGCGCTGATCCGGGAACGGGAGCACGGGACCGTGGAACATCTCCTCGTGATGCCGGTGACTCCGTTCGAGATCATGGCGGGAAAGGTGTGGGCCATGGCCCTGGTGGTTCTGGTTGGGTCGGTGCTGTCGCTTCTCCTGGTGGTTCACGGGGTGATCGGGGTGCCCATCGAAGGGTCCATTCCGCTTTTCGTTACCGGAACGGCGCTGCACCTTTTCGCCACCACCGCGCTCGGGATTTTCCTCGGCACCGTCGCCCGCTCGATGCCGCAGTTCGGCCTTTTGCTGATGCTGGTTCTTTTGCCGCTGCAGATCCTTTCCGGGAGCGTCACTCCGCGGGAGAGCATGCCCCCGTTCATCCAGTTCATCATGCTCGCCGCGCCCAACACTCACTTCGTGCTCCTGGCACAGGCCATCCTCTACCGGGGTGCGGGTTTTGAGGTGGTGTGGCCACAGTTCGCCGCGCTGGCGGGAATCGGGACGGTCCTCTTCTCCCTCGCCCTGGCGCGATTCCGAAAAACCATCGCCACGATGGTGTGACGCTTCGTAAGCTGTGCCGCTCGACGCGAAACGCTTCAACGAAAAAGGCCGAGAGTCACGAGCTCTCGGCCTTTTCACATTTGTTGATGAATCCGTGGTTCCCTACCGCGGCAGCAGCAGTTGCCAATACCCTACATCCAGCCACCGGCCAAATTTCCAACCAACTTCGCGAAACTCACCTATCTTCTTGAAACCGACCTTTTCATGCAGGGCGACGCTCGCTTGATTGGGAACGGTGATACCGGCGATGACGGCGTGAACCGGCGACGATTTCAGCTGCGCCAGCAGCTCTCCGTACAGGAGCGATCCCAAGCCGCGCCCGGTTGCCGAAGCATCGAGATAGATGCTGCTCTCCACCGTGAAACGGTAGGCTGAACGCCCTTTCCACTTGCCGGCATAGGCATAGCCACGGATACCCCCCTCGTCCTCGTAGACCACCCACGGATACTCCCGCGTGTACTCATCGATGCGGGCCGCCATCTCCGAGACGGTGAGGGCCTCCTCCTCGAAGGTGATGGGTGTGTTCAAGATGTAGTGGTTGTAGATACGGCAGATCGCCTCGGCATCGTCTCTCGTTACGCTTCGAATCACCTGCCCCTCCCGTCATGAAGTTGCTCCGGCTGTGCCCGCAATCACCTGATGGGCACCTCGTCCCCACCTTGTACATGAGATCGACGCGAGACTCAAGAGGTGATGGGCATGGTCCTGCCGGCGGGGCAATAAGAAAAATGCAGGGACACTGCAGGGGGGCGATCAGCAGGGCATGGGGGCGTTCTTGCGGGAGTAGAACCACCAGGTGAGGACGATGCAGCTAAGGTAAAAGGCTACGAAGCCGTAAAGGGCCGCCGCCGGGGTTCCCGTCAGCACGAGCGAGGTGCCGAAGCTCTTGGGGATGAAGAAGGCGCCGTAGGCTGCGAAGGCGGAGCTGAAACCGAGCACCGCGGCCGCCTCCTTCCCCGCCGCTGCCTGCGCCTGGCGCTGCGCCTCTTCCCCCTTTCCGGCCGCAGCCTGCTGATGCTCGGTCAGGAAGATGATGGGGATCATCCGGAAGGTGGAGCCGTTGCCGATCCCGGTGGCGACGAAGATCAGGATGAACATGGTCAGGAATCCGGCGAAGTTACCGGCCGAGCCGCCGTGCGGCATGTAGTGGAGCGCCCCGAGCGCTGCCGCCGCCATGACGAAGAAGTTCCAGAAGGTCACCCGCGCCCCGCCCAACCGGTCGGCGAGCCATCCTCCCACCGGCCGGATCGCCGCTCCCACCAGGGGGCCGAGGAAGGCGTACTTGACGGGATCGAGGGCCGGGAACTCCGACTTGATGAGGAGCGGCAGTCCGGCGGAGTAGCCGATGAAGGAGCCGAAGGTCCCGAGGTAGAGCCAGCACATGATCCAGTTGTGCTTGCGGCGGAAGATCACCGCCTGCTCCCGGAAGGAGGCGCGGACGTTGGCGAGGTCGTTCATGCCGAACCAGGCGGCGATTGTCGCGGCCAGGATGAAGGGGACCCAGACGAAGCCGGCGTTCTGCATCCAGACCGGCCGGGTCGCCCCCTTGATCACGCAGGACTGCGGGTCGCCACAGAGCGCGCCGAACATGCCGGTGCTGATCACCAGCGGCACCAGGAACTGCATGACGCTCACCCCCAGGTTCCCGAGCCCCGCGTTCAGCCCCAGGGCGGTCCCCTTCTGCGATTTCGGGAAAAAGAAGCTGATGTTGGACATGCTGGAGGCGAAGTTCCCGCCCCCCAGCCCGCACAATAGCGCCAGGGTCAGCATGGTCGCGTAGCTGGTATGGGGATTTCTGACGGCGAAGCCGATGCCAACGGCGGGGATCAGAAGTGAGGCGGTGGTGAGGGTGGTCCAGGTGCGGCCACCGAAGATGGGGACCATGAAGGCGTAGAAAATCTCGTCCGCGCGCGGCACGTAAGGGGGGTCCATGTAAACGAGATCGGCGGCAGCATCGAGCTCAAGCGCGTCGCCCCTGATCGCGCGGTTTGCCCTGCCGTTGTCGAAGACTACCCCGTTGTAGATCTTAAGGGACTCCCGGAAATGCTCCTGCATGCTAAGGCGCAGGTCGCGGCGGCCGTCATCGTAGTTGGAAAGGTCGCCCGAGACGGTGAAGACGCCGCGCGGCTGCTTTTTCGCACACGACCGTACCAAGGCCGAGATTACCACCGCCCTTTTATGGCACTATCGAGACGGGAGAGATTCGACCAGACGAGATCCAGGAAGTCGAGATCATCAGGGTTAAAGAAGATACCTGAGAAGGTCTCCGCGATGAAGCGCCTGCCGCTGTCGGTATTTTCCAGCAGGAGGTCGATGCAGCGTCGGTTACGGCGACGCCGGGATTTTCGATGGTTGCCAAAGCCAGTTGGTGGGTAAAGGCAAGGAAGTCGTTGCTGATGATCTCCTTCCCCATCGTCTTGAAGAGATAGGACACGCAGCCGCTTCCCGAAAAGGCGTCGACGACCGAGTCGAACTCCAGGCGGGAAACGATATCGTGGATCCAGGGAAGGAGCCTGAACTTGCTTCCCATGAAACGCAGTTGCGGGTATTGAAGAGCCCTTTCCGGCATATCCGGAAGGATAGTGAATGGTTTTACGATAGGGTTTGACATAGCTTCTCCAGGTTCGGCGCGTGATTAGCCATCCCCCATTCCAAGTCAAACCAATCGCAGGAGCCGGGGCCTGTCACGGCCGCAGGTTCCTGCCACTGAACAGCACGTCAAGGGGGGGGGAGCCGACCGCCGGGGGCGAGAATGAAGAATGCCAGTGATGTGGCCGAAGGGGCATTTACACAAAATCCTTACACATCCCTACACGCCCCTTCAGCGGCGGAGTAATTTACTTCACGCTCGAAGTAATTTACTTCGACCTCGGAGTGATTTACTTTTTGCGTGATGTAATTTAATTTTTGCCCGGAGTAATTCACTTCGCGCGCGGAGTAAGTTACCTCGCCCGGGGAGGGAGGGGGCGAGGGGTGGGGGAAGCCGGCACATTCCCCTGTCCCACCTTCACAGAGTGGGAATGTGCCGGCACCTGCGGTTATCAGCCTTTGAGGGAGGCCATGTCGATGGAGAAGCGGTACTTCACGTCCGATTTGACGAGCCGCTCGTAGGCTTCGTTGACCTTCTGGATGGGGATCACTTCCACGTCCGAGGTGATGTTGTGCTCTCCGCAGAAATCGAGCATCTCCTGGGTCTCCTTGAGGCCTCCGATGAGGGAGCCTGAGATGCTCTTACGCCCGAACAACAGCGCAAAGGAGAGGAGCGGGAGCGGTTTCTCCGGCGCACCGACCAGGGTGATGTTCCCCTCAAGCCCCAGCATGTTGATGTAGGCGTTGATGTCGTGATCCGCCGCGATGGTGTCCAGGATGAAGTTAAAGGTCCCCGCCTGCTGGTTCATCTCGTCCTGGTTGGTGGATACGATGACCTCATGGGCTCCCAGCCGCAGGGCATCCTCCCGCTTTTTCGGCGAGGTGGTGAAGACCACCACGTGGGCGCCGAAGGCGCGGGCGAATTTGACACCCATGTGCCCGAGCCCGCCGAGACCGACGATGCCGACCTTCTTCCCTTTCAGGTCGCCCCAGCGGCGGATCGGGGAATAGGTGGTGATCCCTGCGCAAAGGAGCGGGGCGACGCCGGCCAGGTTGAGATTCCCCGGCACGCGAAGGACGAAATGCTCGTCGACCACTATGCTCTCGGAATAGCCGCCGTAGGTGACGGGACCCGCTCCGTGCTTGTCCGGAGAGTTGTAGGTGAAAGTCGCGTTGTGGCAGAACTGCTCGAGGTCTACCCGGCAGCTCGGGCAGTCGTGATCGGAATCGACCAGGCAGCCGACCCCGACCACATCACCTGCTTTGAACTTGGTGACGGCCGGGCCTACCTTGGTGACCCTGCCGACGATCTCGTGACCGGGAACGCAGGGATAGACGGTCGGCATGATGCTTTTCCACTCGTCGCGTACGGTGTGCAGGTCGGAGTGGCAGATGCCGCAGTAAAGGATCTCGATCTGAACGTCGCGCTCGGTCGCCTCCCGGCGCTGGATGGTGGTCGAGGTAAAGGGGGAGGTGGCGCTGGCAACAGAATAGGCTTTGGCTTTGTACATGCTTTCGCTCCTTTATTTGGTAGTAGTCATGGCCATGACGTTGGCTTCCGATTCTCAATGGTATCGCTATTTCAGGTAGGTGGTGAAAAAGGGCACGAGCTTGTCGAAGGGCGGTGATCTGTCGGCCTTTACTGACTATGGTAATCCCGGCCTGGAAAAGGCAGGTAGACTGATTCTCCTGGATTATTGCCCAATCCTGCGAAATCCTCGCGTCAATCCAACCTGGCTCTCCGGTGCCACGCCGCTACGAGACCGAACTGCGTCAGATCGCCGCGCAGTAGACAACAGGCTTGGGCTAGCCGGCATGTCAGGGAGACCGGTGGGCGGTCTCCCTCTGTCAACGCAGGCTGCCGCGAAGTCAGCCCCTTATTTTCCTTTTCAGCCACCCCACGCCGGCAAGCCCAACGGTCAGCAACAGGAAGGTGGAGGGCTCGGGCACCGACGGAGCTCCACCTTCTTCCCGGACGAGGAAGCTCCCCTCGGCCGACCAGGTGTCGGTACTGCGGAAGGTGACGTCATCGACGTTGGCTCCGATGTTGACATAGGCCCTTAAAAAGCCGCTCCCCAGCGGATAGTCGGCGGACGCGTAGAGAGCGGAGCCGATATACCTGTTCTCGAGGACTCCCGGCGGACGAGGCGCGAGCGTGCCGGTGATCCCCCAGAGGTACCGGTTGACGAAGTACTGGTTTTCGTTCGAGAACCCAGGGGCATAGCCTATGAGGCTCATCAGGTTGTATTCGGCCTGGAAGGTTTCCACCGTGTACTGCGGGTGGGCATACAGCCCGGCATCGGTGTAGAAGGTCCGCAACTCGTCTGCCGTGGCATACCGCAATCCTTGGTACCTCTCTCCCACGCCGGAGGCCGCGAGGATGCTGTCCATGGACTGGCCGAAGGTCTGGGAGAGGTCAAGCCACTCCAGACCGGTGGAGGTATCGACGGTGAAGGAACCGGCGCCGAAGATGACGTCATCTGCCGAGATGAGGGTCGCCCGGGCCGGCGATACCGTCAACACGACAAGGAATAAGGCGATGAACAGAAGGTGCTTTTTCATGGTCTTCCTCCTTTTGTCACGAATTGACACACCACTCCCGCATCGGCACAATCACCACCTTTTTATTTATTATTTATTATTAACCACACCTTAGCATAGCTAATATCCTCGGGTACGGATATTTTTGATCAGGGTATCCGACTCCATCGACACCAAAGAGGCCGAGGCAGGAGGTGATCTGGATCACCATTTCAAGGCGGTATTCAGGGCCTATTGGACCCCGAAGATGTCGACGGGCTTGAACGGTTCCGCCCGGACGGGGAGGGTGACACGGGAAAATGAGTACCGCGCCGGGAGATGACCGGCTGCAGGAGGGAAAGGTGCGGTGAATGAATACCGGATCATTGCGCCGAGGTGGTGAGGAAGCGACCTGGGAAACAGTTGGGAGTGAGAGCCCGTTTGGCGGGCTCTCCTTTTTTTCACACCTTTTTTCTCATCCTCTTTTCCGGCGCCTGCACCACATCGCTGCGGCAAGGCCGGCCGTGAGGAGCACCAGGGTCGACGGCTCGGGGACGGGCGACGGGTCGTCCCTGACGAGGAAGCTCCCCTCGGCCGACCATGTGTCGGTGCTACGGAAGGTGACGTCATCAACGTTGGCTCCGATGTTGACATAGGTCCTCATAAAGCCGGTTCCCACCGGATAGTCGGCCGCTGCATAGAGAGCTGACCCGATGAGCCGCCCAGCCGGCAATCCCGTTTGCGGCGGCACGGGGGTACCGGTGATGCCCCAGACATACCTGCTGCCATAGTAGGCGGTCTCGTTTGAGTACCCCGGCGCAAAACCGATCAGCCCCATAAGGTTCCATTCCGCATAGAAAAGGTTGGAAGAAAGTCCCGGAGAGCTGTACAGGCCGGCATTGGTGTAGAAAGTCTGCAGCTCGTCCGCCGTCGCGTACCGCCATCCGTAAAAGGTTCCACCGACCCCGGAATCGGCGTTGATGCTGTCCATCGACTTGCCGAAGGTCTGCGTCAGGTCCAGCCACTCCAGCCCGGTGCCCGTGTCGAGGGTGCAGGACCCCACTCCGAACCTGGGATCGTCTGCTGAGATCAGTGACGCAGAGGCATGGGTGGTCATCAGCCCAACGATGACCAATGCGAGGATCACCATAAACTTTCTCATAGAGGCCTCCTTTATGGCATAGGAAAACGCTGCATGATGATTTAGCAATTACAGTGCCTTTCAGTAGAAGCGCGCAATACGTGGTTTTACCTAAAATTTCCGCCCCTGAATTACGCGTGAATCTGTAAAGATCCCCGACCTACTGTCGATGAACTTTCCTCCCGCTTTCCGTTTCCACTATGTACCTTCTGTGCTGGTCCACTCTCAGAACATACCCTTCTTCCTTGCTCTGAGTTTGGCCGCCCGGTGAGCCCCCCTGCAAAGGAAGCTTTCCTTACCCTGTAGAAATTGATAGAAATGACGATACTTGTTAGGCGGGAAGCGAGCAGCATCGGGAGGAGCACCATGGAAAGTGATTGGTCCGCCATATTGGTACATCTTGTCGTAGCGGTCATCGCCGGCGGCTCCATCGGGCTGGAGAGGAGCTACCATGGCCGGCCCGCCGGTTTCCGGACCCACACCCTGGTCTCCCTGGCCTCCTGCGTGCTCATGCTCCTGACCGTGTACCACGAGCGGTGGTTCGCCGTCGCCGCCCACGAGACCGTGCGGATCGACCCCACCAGGATGGCCCAGGGGGTCATGACCGGCATCGGTTTCCTCGGGGCCGGCGTAATCATGAGGGAAGGGCTCACCGTGAGGGGGCTCACCACCGCCGGTTCGATCTGGATCACCGCCGCCATCGGCATCCTCGCCGGAGTCGGCTTCAACAGCGCCGTCTTGATGGCCACCACCCTGACGCTGGGTGTGCTCGCCATCTTCCGAAGGATTGAGAGCAGGATGCGGGCCCAGGTTTATGCCCACCACACCCTCCTATTCAAGCGTGACCACGTCCCCCCCGAGCCGGAGATCCGCGAGTTCCTCGCCTCCAGCGGCTTCACGGCGGCCAACATCAGCTACACGCTGCAGGACCGGGGTGAACACCTGGAATGCCGGATGACCATCCGGACCACCGACAAGACCAATATCGAACGGCTGAAGGAGCGGCTGCTCAAATCCCCGGACGTGGTGGAGTTCACCATCTCTCTTTCGGGGTGAGGGGCCGGCGGCTCTCTCCGCCCTGCTTTTGTGTCGTCACCAGCTGTGACATAAATTTTTACCTATGATTACTTTTTCATCCCTCCCCTATCTGTCGATCCTGCGCTATACTATTCCGCACTCCCTCCACTTTGCCATTTCACGCCGCGCTGTCTCTGAGCATCCCGAATCCTGACCGTTCCTCAATTGCGGGGAGGAGGATACTGTATGAAAGTGCTCCTCGTTTCAGCCAACACTGAGACGTCCCTGATGGTTCCGCTTCCCTTGGGACTCAACCTGATGGCGGTCACCCTCCAAAGAGCGGGACACGCGGTGCGCTTGCTTGATCTCATGGGTCAGGATGGCAATAGATTCCTTATCCGTGACGCCATCACCCAGTTTGAACCGGCGGTGATCGGGATCTCCGTCAGGAATATCGACAACCAGTGCATGGCCAACCCCCGCTTCCTGCTGGATCCGGTTCGGGAGACCGTCGCGAGCTGCCGGAGCTATTCAAAGGCGCCGGTCGTGCTGGGGGGTGCCGGGTTCAGCATCTTTCCCGAAGCCACCCTCCGCTACGTCGACGCCGATCTCGGGATCTGCGGCGAAGGCGAGCTGGCCTTTCCCGCCCTCCTCTCCGCCCTCGAGCGCGGAGACGATCTGTCGGGGATCGCCGGCCTCTGCATCCGCGGGGCCAGCACCCCCAGCCGCTACGCGGTCCGGGGGAGGCTCGAGGGGCTCTCGCTCCCGTCTCCGGATTTCTGGACCGTACCGAAGGAGTTACGGGGCGAGGCGTGGGTCCCCTTCCAGACCAGGCGCGGCTGCCCGATGGAGTGCAGTTACTGCTCGACCCCTACCCTGGAAGGGATCAGGCTCCGGAAGCACCCGACCGACCAGGTGCTCGAGGCACTGGCCGCCCACGCCGCGGCCGGATTTCGCCGTTTCTACTTCGTGGACAACACCTTCAACATCCCCGCCGTCTACGCCAAGGAACTCTGCCACGCCATCCGCTCCGCCGAATTGGGAATCAGCTGGCACTGCATCCTCTACCCCGGTTTCATCGATCAGGAGCTCGTTCGCCTGATGGCCGAGGCGGGGTGCGTGGAGGCCAGCCTCGGCTTCGAGAGCGGGAGCCCCGACATCCTCGGCAACCTCAACAAGAAGTTCAGCGTGGCGGAGGTGCGGACCTCGGCGGAACTGCTGATGGGCCACGGCATACGTACCATGGGATTTCTGCTGCTGGGGGGGCCGGGCGAGACCAGGGAAACCGTCCTCGAAAGCCTTGCCTTTGCCGACGCCCTGCACCTCGACGCGCTCAAGGTCACCGTCGGCATCCGGATCTATCCCGGGACCCGCCTCGAAAAGGCCGCCCGCCAGGAGGGGATTATCGCCGAGGGCGACGACCTCCTTCACCCCCGCTTCTACCTGGCCAGGGGGCTGGAGGGGTGGCTTGAGCAGACCATCGACCAGTGGGTCAAGGAGCGCCCTTACTGCACGAGGTAACCCCGGCGCCGCCGCGGCACCCTCGACGCACAATGATCCAGACCGCCTCGCTCGCCTCCCCCTCGCCACTTCCCCGCCTCCTCCCTTCCCCAAAAGGTACTTGGCAGCTCACCCCAAAGATGGTACCTTCTCCCGCCGTCGCCACCCGACACCCGGCTGTCAGCCCCTCCCCCCCAGTGACAGCACGCATATTCCAGTGAGGACCCACGTGACCATTCTGCAGATCATCGTGCTGGCTGCCGTGCAGGGCGCCGCCGAACTTCTCCCCGTTTCCAGCTCCGCCCATGTCATCGTCACCGCCAAACTCATGGGGCTCGACCCGACCACGCCCGAGATGACCCTCCTCCTGGTCATGCTCCATACCGGCACCATGTTCGCCGTCATCCTCTTCTTCTGGAAGGGGTGGAAGAAAAGCTTCTTCTCCTCCCGTAGCCGGCTGATCGAGACCATCAAGCAGGTAGTGGCGGCCACCGCGCTGACCGGGGTAGTGGGGCTCGGGCTGAAGGGTGTCGTCGAAAGGGTTGCCTTCGGCGGGAAGTCCAAGGGGGAGATCGAGCTCCTCTTCGGCAATCTCGGCCTCATTTCGGCGGCCCTGGCCGCGGCGGGGATCCTCATCGTCATCGCCGGCCTGCGCCGCAAGGGGGGAGAGAGGGAGGAGATCACCATGAAGGAGGCCTGCGGGATCGGCGCCCTCCAGGGAGTCTGCCTCCCCTTCCGCGGCTTCTCCCGCTCCGGCGCCACCATCTCCGCCGGGCTGCTGCTCGGCCTCGCGCGCCAGCGGGTCGAGGAGTTCAGCTTCGCGTTGGCGGTGGTGTTGACCCCTCCCGTGATCGCCCGCGAGGTCCTCAGGCTGATGAAGGCCCAGTCGGCCGCTGCGGCGGGAGGGGGGCACCTCGTCCAGCTCTTCTGGCCCAGCCTGGCCGGGATGGTGCTGAGCTTCCTGGCCGGCCTGGGGGCGCTCCGCTGGCTTTCCAGCTGGCTCGAGCAGGGGCGCTGGCACTACTTCGGCTACTACTGCCTGGTCGTCTCCGCCATCGTCTTCTCCCTTTACCGCATCGGCTTCTGATCGCCGCCCGGCGACCGCCCACCATCCCTCATCCCTCGCCCAGTCTAAAATCTACCCTCACCCGGCCTCCGGCACCCTCTCCCGGAGGGGCAGGGGTGAGGGAGACTTTCACGCGAAGGGAGTAGCCCGTCATAGCGCCACCCCCCACGGCACCATCCCGCCCCCGCCCCGCCCCGCCTTTCTTAGTTTTTCCCTCTATTTTAGCCATTTACATCCGCCTCCCGATCAATATATGATGGCACCCGGTCACGCCAAAAGGCGTGGCGACCTCATCTTCATCCCGCGCCGGCAGTGCCCCCTTCGGCCCAGCTGGTTCAGGGCCGGCATTTTGGGAGTGCGACATGGCAAAGATACTGGAATTCACAAGGTTCAGGCGCCCCGCCGCGGAGACCCCGGCCCCGGTTGCCGATAGAAACCCCGACGGACTTGCCCTCGACGTCGAGGCCATCATGAGCGACTATTCGCTCTCCCCCGCCAACCGGCGGTGGATCCTCGAGTCGATGCTGTTCGAGATCGACGAGCAACTGGACGTGTACCGCCGGGAGCTCGAACAGGCAGAGCGCAAGCTCAACGCCACCGTGCAGGCGGCCGAACACGAAATCGCGGTGGCCTACGCGGAGTTCGAGACGCAGGTTCGCGGCATGACCGCCAAGGTGAAAAAGCTCACCGCCGGGCGCGCCGCCGGCCAGGAACCCACCCCCTTTCTATTGTGACCCCCTCGCCATCCGGGAGAGGGTGGCCGAAGCCCGGGTGAGGGCGGATTTTCACACCCTCGCTCACCCCTCCCCTCGCCTTCCGGGCGAGGGGATATCGGTTGCCCCCCCCCGCTCCCCTTCCCTCCTTCACGTTAACTGTTTTCACCTCCCGAGCTTTGTGCTATGAAGCTTACTGACAGTGGCCGCCCGGCCATCATTCCCCCACACGTGCCACCCTCAACGGGAGGAACCCATGAAGATTCGCAAGAAGATCCTGGATTACGAGTACGAGGAGGTGCTGGAGACCAAATACCGCGAGCTGATCCGGGTAGGATGCGCGGTAGCCGTCGGCTGCCCGGTCTGACTCAAGAAACACTTCGCGGTCGCGAAGGAAGCGGGAGCAACCGAAGCGGAACTGAGAGAGGCCATCGCCTACGGCATCATCGCCCCCTCCGGGCGGGCCAAGAATTTCGCGCTCGGGATGGAAGAGGAGCTCGGGCTCTGACGGGGAGATCACACGGTAAAGGCATGTATTGTTGAGACTACGCACCATTTCCAGGACCGGGAAACGGGTATCGATCCGCCGTAACGTCGCGGCGCTTTCGATGCCCGTTCTCCTTTCATCGCTCTTCCAGCGGCTGGTCTCCATCGTCGACATCTTCATGGTCGGGGGACTGGGGGCCGCGGCCATCGCCGCCACCGGACTGGGGCAGCTCCTCATCTTCGTCACCATGACCGTTTTCTGGGGGCTCTCCACCGGCGCCACGGTGGTGATCGCCCACCTCTGGGGGGCGGGCCGCCGGCTCGATGCCCGCCGCGCGGCTTTCGCGTCGTTGCTCCTCTGCGCCCTGATGGCGACCTGCGCGACGTTGGTGGGGAGCCTCCTCGGCAAGGAGGTTGCCCGCTTCCTCGGGGCCGAAGCCCAGGTCCTCTCCTACTCTTCCGATTACATCCGGCTGGTCTTCCAGTACTTCGCCTTCACCGCCGGGCTGAACATCCTGTCCGCCATCATGCAGGGGACCGGCAACACCAAGACCCCGATGCAGGGGGTGATCCTGGTCAACATCCTGCACGTGGTGATCGCCTACCCGCTGATCTACGGCCACTTCGGCTTCCCGCGGCTCGGGGTGGTCGGCGCCGCCTGCGCCATCAACATCTCCGAGGCGTGCGGTTTCCTCTACCTCCTGGTCCAGGCCGTGCGGCTCAACTACCTCAAGATCGGCTCCCCCGACCTGGAGCTATTGAAGAAGGTCTGGAAGGTCGGCTACCCGGTGGCACTGGAACGGGTGGCCCAGCAGTCGGGACAGCTCTTCTATTCGAAATTCATCATCGGCTTCGGCACCGCCGCCTACGCCGCCCACCAGATCGGGGTCTCCATCGAATCGCTCTCCTTCATGCCGGGCGCCGGGATGGGGATCGCCGCGGCCACCCTGATGGGGCAGTCGCTGGGGGCCCGCAAGATACGCCGCGCCCACCTGGGGCACACCGAGGCGCTCAGGCTCGCCGTCTGGGTGATGGCGGTGATGGGGGTGATCTTCTTCGCCATCCCCCACCAGTTGATCGCCCTCTTCACCTCCGACCCGGCGGTCATCGAGAAGGGATCTGTCTTCCTGCGGCTGGTCGCCTTCTCCCAGGTGCCGCTTGCCATCGCCTTCGTCTACGCCGGGAGCCTTAGGGGGACCGGCGATACCCACTACGTCTTCCTGGTCACCCTGGTCGCCATGTGGGGGATCCGGGTCTTCCTCTCCTACCTGGCCGCCGTCCCGCTCCACCTCTCCCTCTACATGGTCTGGAGCGTCTTTTTGATCGACTGGTTCTTCCGGGCCGCCGCCTTCGCCTGGCGTTACCGCCGCCGCGACCTGCACGGCGTCGTGATCTGACCATGGAGCTTTGCTACCGCCCCACCCTGGACCGGGACGGGATCGAGCGCCGGCTTTCGAAGCTCCTGATCCCGGGTCCCATAGAGGATCCGGCTCTCCTTCGGCGGATTGGGCGGCTGGAGCGGGAGTTCCAGCGATTCGCCGCGTCCTTTCCGCTGCCTATGTGGGCGCCGGGGCTGGTCATCACCGGGGAAATGAGGTCGATGTGGGAGGCGTATTTTCCGGTGGAGGGGGTGGCCCAGCTCTTTGCTGCGGTGCTCAGGCGCGGGTGCCGCTTTCCCCCCCTCTTCCCGGCGACCTACCTGGCCAGCTCGCCGAGCTGGCCGGACCTTTTAGGGCGCATCACCGACGCGAACCCCATCCTCACCCTGACCCTCCCCATGAAGGGGAAGGCACCGGCGGCCGGGCTCCTCCAGGAGGGTCTGGCTCCGTCTTTTCCCCTTCCGGGAGGGGGCGAGGGGGTGGGGGAAGCCGGCTCAAGGGACCAGGGAGCCAAGACCGTAGGGTGGGGCGCCCTCTCCCCCCCGTCAGGCGCCGGACCCGCCTGGGCACGGGGTGCCCGCCCTACTGCCGACCCCGCCCCGGCACTCACGGCGCTCGTCCGGGACGAGAACTTCCGCCGGGAGCTCCTCTTCGCCCTCTTCCTCCCCCGCCACTTCGGCGGGAGCTTCGACCGCTACCCCCTGCAGAGGGCGTGGGTGACCGGCTGGCTCCGCGAGGAACGGGGACGGCTGGGGGGGAGAGTCCGGCTGCTGGACAGCGCATGCGGGAGCGGCGAGGGGAGCTACTGCCTGGCCGAAGCCGTGCTCGCCGCAGGGTACCGGCCGGAAGCCTCCCTGGTGACCGCCTCCACGCTGGAAGAGTTCGAGCTCTTCGCCGGGGCCCACGGTTTTCTGCCGCACGACCGCCAGCGGGAGCGTGAGTACCGGGCCCGGGTGGCCCCGATCATCAACCAAAGCGGGCTGGTCATGGAGTTCAGGCTCGAGGAGGTGGGGATGCTCGCCGACCGGGGAGCGTTCGACGTGGTGGTCTGCAACGGGCTACTGGGAGGGCCGCTTCTTCATGAGGAAAACGAGCTCGCTCGTGCCGTTCACGGCCTGGCCGAACGGGTCGCCCCCGGCGGAGTGCTCCTCGCGGCCGACCGCTTCCACGCGGGATGGCGTCGGCAGGTGCCTTTGGAGATGCTGAAGGGGATGCTGGTTAAGGAAGGGCTGGAACTAATGGAGGTGAAGGAAGGGATAGGCGGCAGGCGGAAGAGGTGATCCGCCCGCCGCTTGGTCGTGCTAGAACCGCATCAGGACGCCGCCCCAGGAGAGGCCGCCGCCAAAGCCCATCATGAGCACGAGCTGCCCCGGCTTGATGGTGCCGTTGCGGCGGTTTTCGTCCAGGGCGAGGCCGACCGACGCCGCCGCGGTGTTGCCGTAGCGGTCCAGGTTGAGGAGGAATTTCTCCTTGGGGATGCCGGTCTTCCTGGAGATGAAGTCGATGATCCTCACGTTGGCCTGGTGGGGGATGATGTGGTCGATCTGGTCCGGGGTGATCCCCTGCCGCTCGGAGAGCTCGGTGATGATGCGGGGGATGACGTCGGTGGCGAAGGTGAAGACGCTCTTGCCGGCCATCTTGAAGGTGTTTTCCTTGGCAGCGATGGTCTCGGCGGTGACCGGTTTGCGGGAACCGGAGGAGGGGACCTGGATGAGCTCCCACCCCTTCCCGTCGCTCTTCATCATGGAGTGGAGGATTCCCTTGCCGGAGGTCCCGGCCCCGAGGATGACCGCACCGGCGCCGTCGCCGAAGAGCGGGGAGGTCCCCTTGTCCTGGAAGTCGAGGATCTTCGAGTAGGTGTCGGCCCCGATCAGCAGGACCTTCCGGTACTTCCCGGAGCGGATCAGGTTGTCGGCGATCTCCACCCCGTAGATGAAGCTCGAGCAGACGGCGTTCATGTCGAAGGCGAAGGCGTTTTCGGCCCCGATGTTCTTCTGGACCATGCAGGCGGTGGCCGGGAGGATCATGTCCGGAGTCGAGGTGGCGACGATGATGCAGTCGATGTCGAGCGGGGTGAGCCCGGCATCTTCCAGGGCCAGCTTGGCCGCCTCGGTGGCGAGATCGGAGCAGGACTGCTCGGGCTCCACGAAGCGGCGCTCGCGGATGCCGGTGCGGGAGTGGATCCAGGCGTCGGCGTCCTCCACCAGGTATTCAAAAAAGCCGTTACCGACCACCTTGGCCGGCACGAAACCGCCGGTCCCCAATATCTCTGATTGCAGCATCCTGCCGTTCCCCTTTCCATTCCGTATACGGGTGAAGCCTCGTCGGTTATCTCACAGTAAAATAATGTTTGTCAAATTATTCGCGCGGGGTACGGGAGAAGGCCGCATCGACCACCCCGTACACCCAGAGCACCATGAAGGCTCCCAAAAGCCAGCGGGCGACCGGCGCATCGGTCTGGATGGCGGCCAGCACCTGCTGGGGGTCCATGCTCTTCCCGGTCACCACCAGTTTGCTGACGCTCCTCAAGGCGACGAAGAGGGCACCCAGGAGAAAAACGTTGTCCAAAAGGAGCATGACTCCCCCCTTCACCCGCTCTCCCCGTAAAAGCTGCCCAAGCCCCGGAAGCACCAGGGCCGAAAGCGCCACGCACTTAAGTCTGCTTACCATGTTCCTGTTTTCTCCTTGATGATTGAGTACCCTCGCCTCCGGGAGAGGGGCAGGGGTGGGGGAGCCTTCGGCAACCGAGCGCCTGAGGGAGCGAGTGGCGGGAAACCCCCTGGAAATCCAAGAGGATTCTAACTTACCACTTGTCGAACGACCTATTTTTTGCTAGTTTTCCCGACCATGGAAAATGACCGCACCAGAAGAAGGCAGGCCATCGCCCCGCTCCTCAAGGATCCCGACCCCGAGGTCCGTCTGGCCGCCTCGCGTGCGCTCGAGGCGCTGGAGGCCGCCCAGAGTCTCGACGAGGTGCTCACCACCCTCAAGCGGGGAGACCGCGGTGCCAAGGTGGGAGCCATCTTTGCCCTGGGGAAAATCGGCGGGGAGAAGGTCCTTCCGCCACTTTTGTACTGCGCGGGGCGAAACGAAGAGGACATCAGGTGCGCGGCGATCAAGGTGCTCGGTGAACTGGCGCTGCCGGGGGCGCTCCCCATCCTTTTGGAGCGGCTCGCGGACCCCTCCCAGGCGGTCTGCGCCCTGGCGATCGAGGCCCTTTCCCACTACCGGGACCCCTCGCTGGCTCCCCGGCTGGTCCCCTTTCTCTCCGCCAGGGACGGGATGCTGGACGCCGAGGCCGCGCTGGCCCTCGGCGAACTGGGGGACGCCTCCGTGGCCGAAGCCATCATCAATCTTTTGGACTCCCCCTACGAGAAGACCCGGGCGGCGGCCGCCACTGCCTTGGCGCGGCTCCCCCTTCCCCCCCGCTAGAAGTAAGCCGAAACGTCAATCCCCTTCAAAAGCGGATCCACCAGATCCACCACCGATTCCCCGGTCAGGGCCAGGTTCTTCACCAGCGGATCGGCGAGCGGCTTGCCGTCGCTGTCGATCAGGATCTTCACCACCGAGGCCCCCCGCTCCTCCCGGCTCGGGGTCATCACCACCGCGATCTCGTTGGAGTCCAGGCGCACCAGGCTCCCGGTCGGGAACTTGCCGGTCAGTTCCAGGAACCGGTCGACGATCTCCGGATCGAGCCCCGTGCCGGTCATGCTCCGGATCCTCTCCACCGCCTGCTTGGGAGCCAAAGGCGGCTGATAGGCCCTGAGGGTCGTGGTCGCGTCGTAGCAGTCGGCCACCGCGACGATGGCGCCGGCCACGCCCAGGGGAAGGGACCTCGCCCACTCCGGGTACCCGGTCCGGTCATGCCGGACGTGGTGCCCCAGCACCCCTTCGGCCACCTGCTCCGGCACCCCTTCCATCTGGCGCACGATCTCCGCCCCCAGCTCGGGGTGGCGCTGCATCTCCCGGAACTCCTCGCTGCTCAGCTTCCCCGGCTTGTTGAGGATACCCTTGTTGATGCGGGTCTTGCCGACGTCATGGAGAAAACCGGCCATCCCCGCCACCTCCACCTCCTGGGGGGAAAGCCCCATGGAGGCCGAGATCGCCATGGCAAGGACCCCGACGTTGACGCTGTGCTGGAAGGTGTAGTTGTCGTACTGCTTGATCATGGTGAGGCCGATGAGGGTGGCGGGCTCCTTGACCGCGGTGGCGGCCAGGCTCGTCACCACGGTGATCATCTTGCGGCTGTTGGGGATGCGGCCGTTGCCGATCTCGTTGAAGATCTCGGCGATGGCCCCCACCGCCTCGGCATAGGTCTGGGAGAGCGCCTCCTCTTCCCGCACCTCGATGGTGGCCACCGAGGCCGCCTTCAGCCCGTCCCTGAGCTGCTCGACCCCGCCACCCGGCTGCCCGAGGAGCTTGGCCAGTACCGTCAGGTCGTCGGCGCTGACCCCCTTCTTGATGTTGATCCCGAGGAGTTCCTTCTCCTCCAGCCGGCGGCAGAGCTCCTGGAGCGGCGGCGTCGGGGCGAAGAAGAGATGCTCCCCTACCGCCAGCACCCCGTCCACCACGGCCACCCGGATCTCCCCCTCCTCGCGGTGCAAAAGGGAGGCGAGCTGGGCCATCTCGATGAACGGCTGCCGGGAGGCCGGGTGCCCGGGCGGGTAGTATCCGCCCCCCCGGATCCCGCCGGAGAGGAGCGTGGCCAGCCGGTGGGCGTGCTGGAGCCCTTCGTCGCTACTCATCGTCCCCTCCCGAAACCCTTTCTATGGCGTCCACCGCCTCGCGGGCGGCCTCGGAGACCGGACCGCTTCTCCCGGCCAGCTCGGCCACCAGCGGCAGTGCCGCCTCGTCCCCCAGCTGGCCGAGCGCCGTCACCGCGGCCACCTTGAGCTCCTGCCAGCGCCCGAAAACCGGAAACCCCAGGGACCTCAGGATCTTCATGAGGGGCTGGGTCGCCCGGCGGTCCCCGATCCTACCGAGCGAGGCGGCGACCTCCTTCTTGACCGGCAGGCTCTTCAGCAGGAAATCGCGCCGCTCCAAAAGCCTCAGCAATAGCGGCACCGCGTGACGGCTCTTCATGAGCCCCAGGGAGAGGATCAGGTGACGGGCGATGGCCTCGTCGTCCTCGGCCTCGAGCGCCACGGTGAGCATCGACTCGGCCTGTTCGCCGCCGATCTTCATGAGGCTTCTGATCGCCTCCTTGCGGACCCGCTGGTCGGGATGGTAGAGCGCCCCCTTGAGGGCGGGAATCGAGTCGCGGTTGCGCAGCTCGCCGAGGATGGTGACCATGTTGCGGACCACGAACCATCGTTTGTCCTTGAGCATGGCGGTGACCGGCGCGACCGCGGCGGAGCCCAGCCTCACGAGGGCGGTGGCCAGTGCCTTCCTTTCGTAGACACCCTCGGCGAGGCAAAGCCTCTGGATGATCCAGTAGGCCCCTTTCACCCCCAGGGCGGAGAAGACCCGCTGCAGCCCCTCCTTGTCGGTCCACTCCCGGCTCTCGAGGTGATCGAGCAGGGTGTCGGTGGAGAGATCGGCGATCCGTTCCAGGGTGAAGAGGGCGTACTCCCTCTGGGGAAGGCTCCGGCGGTGGTCCTGGCGCTGGCGGAGGAGTTCCTGCAACACCAGCATCACGGCGACCTCGTCAGGGGTAGCCCGGAAACGCTCGACCAACTGGCGGCCGAGTTCCTGGTAGCGGCGGTCGTGGCGCTCCACCGCCATCATCCTGAGGATCTCCTGCACCCCCGGCCCCTCGTTGAGGGCCCCGAGCACCTGCTCGACCGCCGCCAAAGCGGAGATCCCTTCCCATCCCGCCGACTCCTCGCCGGGGCCGGCGGCACGTTGCTCACCCTCCTCGCCCGGGTTGCCGGCGACGCCGCGCTTGGCCCAGATGGCGGCCAGGTCCTTTTCGTTGACCCACACCGTGCGCGACCCGGCCTCCTCCAGCTGGGCGGCCACCCCGCCGGCCGCCGCCGCCTTGTACGGATCGGTGGCCAAGAGGTCGACGAAGTGCTCCAGGTCGGTGAGGGAGAGGTCATTCATGAAGGTGATGTTGGCGATGCGGCGGATGAAGCACTCATAGGCGAGCTGTTGGACGCTGGCGTTGCCGTCGACCCCCTCCCCGCCCGGGACGAACCCCTGGCGGTTGACCGTCAGCGCGAGCTCGCGCTCGGAGGTCAGCTCGAGCAGGGCCTCGTAGGCCCGCTGGAGCGGCTCGACCCGGTAGGGGTGCCCCTGCGGATAGAAGCTCGCCCCCTTGACCGCCTTGTAGAGGTCGACCAGCCCCTGGCCCAGGAGGGAGCCCTTGTCCGAAGTCACCAGCCGCAACTGTCTGTTGTCGGAACCCGTCACAAACAACCCCAGTTTTTCCCATGAGAGATGCAAGAGATCTTAACTTATGGAACGAAATGTTGTCAAACGAATACCCCCGTCCAGCCTCCCGTTGACAGCGGTTTTGACACGGCTTACTATTCACGGAATTCACCCGGGGGGAATGATGGCCAAGCAAAAAGTGAAGAGCGGCTTCGTCTGCGCGGAGTGCGGCGCGAACTATCCGAAATGGCAGGGGCATTGCGGCGCCTGCGGCGCGTGGAACAGCGTGAAGGAGGTGCGCCTGGAGCCCCCCACCCGCCGGGAGGGGTTTGCCGGGGCCAAGAGCGCGGTGACCCTGCTGGCCGAGGTGGAGCTGGAGGAGCAGCCCCGCTTCTCCAGCGGGAGCGAGGAGTTCGACCGCGTGCTGGGGGGAGGCTTCGTCCCCGGCTCGGTCATCCTGATCGGGGGGGATCCCGGCGCCGGGAAGAGCACCATCCTGCTGCAGACCATGTGCTTCGCCGCCCGGGAGCGGAGCGTCCTCTACGTCTCCGGCGAGGAGTCGCTGCAGCAGATCGCCGCCCGGGCGCGCCGGCTGCAGCTCCCGCTCGACCGGGTCAAGATGCTGGCCGAGTCGTCGGTGGAGCGGGTCCTGGAGGCGGCGTCCGCCGAGAACCCGCAGGTGGTCGTCATCGACTCCATCCAGGTCATGCAGGTGGCGGGCGTGGAGGCGGCCCCCGGCGGCGTCTCCCAGGTCCGCGAGAGCGCCGCCACCCTGACCTGCTACGCCAAGACCTCCGGCGTGGTCCTCATCATGGTAGGCCACGTCACCAAGGACCAGGCGCTCGCCGGTCCCATGACCCTTTCCCACATGGTGGACACCCAGATCATGCTCTCCTCCACCGAGGACGCCCGCTATCGCCTCATGAGGACCACCAAGAACCGCTTCGGCCCGGTCAACGAGCTCGGGGTCTTCGCCATGACCGAGCGGGGGCTGCGCGAGGTGAAGAATCCCTCCGCCATCTTCCTCTCCCGCACCGACACCGCCGCCCCCGGGAGCGTGATCAGCGTGCTGTGGGAGGGGACCCGGCCCCTCCTGGTGGAGATCCAGTCGCTGGTGGTGGACGCCCAGTACGGCTCTCCGCGGCGGCTCGGCATCGGTCTGGACGGCAACCGGATCGCCATGATCCTCGCCGTCATCACCAAGCACGGCGGCCTCGTCCTCTCCGACCAGGACGTCTTCGTGAACGTGGTGGGGGGGATCCGGGTCCCGGAGACCAGCGCCGACCTGGCGGTGGCGCTCGCCATCGTCTCCTCGCTTCGCAACAGCGTGCTTCCCCAGGAACTGCTCGTCTTCGGTGAGGTCGGGCTTTCCGGGGAGATCCGCCCGGTCTCCAACGGCGAGTCGCGGCTTCGGGAGGGGGCCAAGCACGGCTTCACCCGCGCCATCGTCCCCAAGGGGAACGCGCCGAGGAAGGAAATCCCCGGCCTCGAGATCGTGGGGGTCTCCAATCTCCTGGAGGCGCTCGATGCCATCTGAGAGATATGTCGCCGCAAGGGTGTCAATTTTTTTACTTTACTAATGATCAAAAATCCTCTTTAATATCGACTTGATTTCCGCAAAGGAAAAGGTGTCATGAATACGGAAAAACTCGAATATTTCAGAGGTATCCTGCAGGAAGAAAAGCGCATGCTCCTCGAGGAGGCAGGCAGAACCGTCTCCGAGATGACTTCCGACACCACCAACTTTCCCGATCCCACCGACCGCGCCACCCAGGAGTCGGACCGGACCTTCGAGCTCAGGATCAGGGACCGCGAGCGCAAGCTGATCAACAAGATTCAGGAGGCACTGGCCCGCATCGACAACGGCACCTTCGGGATCTGTGAGGTCTGCGAAGAGGAGATCAGCGAGGCCCGCCTCAAGGCTCGACCGGTGACCACCCTCTGCATCGACTGCAAGATGGAGCAGGAAAAGAAGGAAAGACTGCGCTAACCAAGACTTCCCGCTAGCTTCATCCTTCGGAGTTTCCATGGCTGCCCGGAAGGGACAAAACCTCCTGGAGCAAGCGCTACGGATAGCCCAGGGGACCGGCCGTTCACCACAGGCGCTGGTCTCCCTGCTGCTCCGTCTGGCGGTGCGCAGCCTCGATCTCTCCTCCGCCTCGTTGTACCTCCCCGATCATAATGCCCATGCCCTCACCAGGCGTTTGAGCACCCTCGTCCCCCCGGCCGATTTCCACTGCCAGATTCCGTTCGGTTTCGGCTGCGCCGGCCAAGCTGCCTTCTCCCTCACTGCACACAGCGCTTCCCGGCACGACCTGCACCGCGACGAACCGTCCGCCGAGGACGACTCCTTTTTCTTGTCGCTCCCCCTGCTCGACCGCCGGCGGCTCGCCGCGGTCCTCACCCTGGGAAGCCCGCTCAAGCTCGACGCCGGCCTCGCCACCCGGGTCTCGCGCGAGCTCGCCCCGGTGCTGAAGCTTTTGATTGGCGACCTCTGCGCGGCGGAGAAGGCCGATCGGCAGCAGAGAAACGCCACCCTCATCTCCTCGCTGGGCGAGCTCTTCAGCGCCCCCCACGCACCGCAGACCCTGCTCCCCCAGGCACTGAAGCTCTTCACCGGGAGCGGCTTCACCCGGTGCGCGATCGTCCGCCTGACCGACGAGGAGGGGGGGCCGACCCTTTTCCAGAGCTGCCGTGCCGAGGAGCGCCCGTCGCTTCCCGCCATGCTCCTCGCCGAGCCCACCCTCTCCGCCCGCGCGCTGGCCGCCGGCGCTACCTACTGCGACAACAGCAACTCGTGCGACCCGGCCGGCCCCGCGCTCTCGACCCCGCTCTGCTTCAGCGGACGGATCCTCGGAGCGGCCACCTTCTTCGGGAGGCCCGAGATCACCTCCGCCGAGGAGGTGGAGCTCGCCGAGACGGTCACCAGGCTCTTGAGCTGCGCCCTGGCCGAGGCGGTCTGTTCGGCCCGGCTGACCGACTTCGTCAGGGAAAACGACCAAAAGCTCAACGAGCTCTCCCTGCTGTACCGGATGAGCAACACCATGCTCTCCACGTTGAAGCTCAACAAGCTGATCCATCTCACCCTGACCGCGCTCACCTCCGGCCCCACCCCCTTCTTCGACCGCGCCATGCTCTTCCTGGTCAACCAGCGCTCGGGAATGCTGGCCGGGATGCTCGGGGTGACCAGCGAGACCTCTGCGAGCCTTCCTTTGCCGCAGGGGGGAAGCGACGATCTGCTGGCCAGCCGCTGGGACATCTCGGACGAGGAGATGGCGGCCCAGAAGGAGACCGAGTTCTGCCGGCAGGTGATGGGGAAACGGCTGGAGCTCGACGGCTCGCTCAACGTCGTCTCCCAGGCGGTCCTCGAGAAACGGCTCATCTACGTCCCGGCCGAGCTGGGAGACAAGGACCTTCTGCAGGCGCGCGGCCCCGCGCTGGCGGCCTCCCCGCTGATCGCCCACGGCGAGGTGGTGGGGGCGGTGCTGGTGGACAACGCGCTGACCAAGACCCCGATGAGCCAGGAAAAGCTCCGCTTTCTCCAGCTCTTCGCCAACCAGGCGGGGATGGCCATCGAGAACGCCATGCTCTACCGCCAGATCGAGGACGCCCACCAGCAGCTGAGCGAGGCCCAGGACAACCTCCTGCAGAAGGAGCGGCTGGCCACCATCGGCGAGATGGCGGCCGGCATCGCCCACGAGCTCAAGGGGCCGCTGGTCTCCATCGGCGGCTTCGCCGGCCGGCTCACCAAGAAGCTCCCGCAGGACTCCGCCGAGTGGGCCCACGCCGACCTGATCGTGCGCGAGGTGGTCCGCCTGGAAGGGATCCTCTCCGAGATCCTCCTCTTCTCCAAGAAGACCACCATCTGCTACACCCGCTGCAACCTCTCCGACATCGTCAGCGAGTCGCTCGCGGTGGTGGCCCCTCCCATCGAGGAAAGGGGGATCGAGGTGAGTACGAAGTTCCCGCGCCACAAGCTGGTCCTGCTCGGCGATGCCCAGCAGCTGAAGCAGGTCTTCATCAACATCCTGCTCAACGCGCTGGACGCCATGGGGGAGGGAGGCAAGCTCGGGATCTCGCTCGGCACCACCGAACTGGAAGGGAAGGAGGCCTTCTGGGTGAAGATCTCCGACACCGGCGGGGGTATCCCGCTGGAGGCGCTCAACAGCATCTTCACCCCCTTCTACACCACCAAGGAGCGGGGGACCGGGCTGGGGCTCCCGATCGCCAACCGGATCATCACCAACCACGGCGGCAAGATCCACATCCACAATAACCCCGGGGTCGGCGTCGAGTTCCGGGTGGTCCTCCCCAAGCACTGGTAATTTTTTTCTCTTTGAAAAGCGGACCTCTTGCGGTATAAAGAATTCGTATTTTGGCTCCCTCTAATCAAGTTTCGCCATTCACCAATCAATCCGGGGGTGTAGCTCAGCGGGGAGAGCGATGCGTTCGCAACGCATAGGTCGAGGGTTCGAGCCCCTTCATCTCCACCAATAACTAAGGGGTTAGCCGAAGCGGCTAACCCTTTTTTTTGTTCCCACCCGTCGCCCACCTTGACTAAATCCACAAAAGCGGATATAGTTGGCGGCATGCGCGCGATCTTGCCTGTCTATAAAGCTCTGGCCGACGAAACCCGGCTCCGCATCCTGGCGCTGCTGCTCGGGGAGGGGGAGCTCTGCGTCTGCGACATCATCGCCGCGCTCAAACAGCCCCAGTCCACCATCTCCCGGCACCTCGCCATCCTCAGGAAGGCCGGCTGGGTCAACGACCGCCGCCGCGGCCTCTGGATCTACTACTCGATCCGGGAGAACGACTCCCCCCAGAAGGAAATGATCCCCCTTCTGAAACAGCAGCTGATCGCCACCAAGACCTCGCTCGCCGACCGCGAGGTGCTGGCGAGCTTTGGCTGCGGAAACGACTGCGCCTAAAAAAAATTTACCCCGCAATATCCGTTTTCACGGATATAGGAGCCCACGATGGCGAAAACGAAGGTCCTCTTTCTCTGCACCCACAATTCCTGCCGCTCCCAGATGGCCGAGGGGCTCGCCAACCACTACCTGGGCGACCGGGTGGAGGCTTTCTCGGCCGGCACCGAGGCGACCCGGGTCAATCCCCTGGCAGTGAAGGTACTGGCGGAGCTCGGTATCGACATCTCCAGCCAGCGCTCCAAGACGCTCGACGAGTTCGCCGGTGAGAGCCTCGACCATGCCGTCACCCTGTGCGGGGACGCCAACGACAAATGCCCCCTCTTCATCGGTGGCGCCCGGCGCGTCCACCGGGGATTCGACGACCCCTCCCGCCTGCCCGGAACCGAAGAGGAGGTAATCCCCGAGTTCAGGCGGGTACGGGACGAGATCAAGGGGTGGATCATCGACTACTTTGGAGGGACCCCGTGAGCGAGCACCTTTCCCGTAAACTCTCTTTCCTGGACCGCTGGCTGACCCTCTGGATCTTCGCCGCCATGGCCGCGGGGGTTGCCCTGGGCTGCCTGGTTCCCGGCGTGGAGTCCTTCGTGAACCGTTTCCAGGTCGGCACCACCAACATCCCGATCGCCTGCGGCCTTATCCTCATGATGTACCCCCCCTTCGCCAAGGTCCGCTACGAGGAGATGCCCGAGGTCTTCCGCAACAAGAAGGTGCTGGGGCTGTCGCTGGTCCAGAACTGGGTCATCGGTCCGCTGCTCATGTTCATCCTCGCGGTGATCTTCCTGCCCGACCGGCCGGAGTACATGGTGGGGCTCATCATGATCGGCCTCGCCCGCTGTATCGCCATGGTGGTGGTCTGGAACGAACTCGCCAAGGGGAACACCGAGTACGCGGCGGGGCTGGTCGCCTTCAACAGTATCTTCCAGGTCCTCTTCTACAGCGTGTACGCCTGGTTCTTCATCACCGTCCTCCCTCCCCTGCTCGGCCTCAAGGGGATGGTGGTGGATGTCAGCATCCGCCAGATCGCCCAGAGCGTTTTCATCTACCTGGGGATCCCCTGCATCGCCGGTGCGCTTACCAGGCTCCTCGGCGTGAAGCTCATGGGGAAGGAGCGCTACCACCGGGAGTTCGTTCCCCGGGTAGGGCCGATCACCCTGATCGCCCTCCTCTTCACCATCGTCGTGATGTTCAGCCTCAAGGGGCAGCTGATCGTGCAGCTCCCCCTGGACGTCGTGCGGATCGCCCTCCCGATGCTCGTCTACTTCATCGTCATGTTCCTGATCTCCTTCTGGATGGGGCGGCGGCTGGGCGCCGACTACAGCAAGACGACCACCCTCGCCTTCACCGCCGCAAGCAACAACTTCGAGCTCGCCATCGCCGTCGCGGTGGCGGTCTTCGGTCTCAACTCCGGCGCGGCCTTCGCGGCGGTCATCGGCCCCCTGGTGGAGGTCCCGGTGATGATCGCCCTGGTCAACGTCGCATTTTGGTTCCAGAAACGTATGTTCGCAGAGGGGGATCCCTCCCTCTCCCGGGAGGTTCCACGATGAAGATCCACTCCATAAGAAAGATCGAGCAGTCCGGTGCCCCCCGCACCACCTGCGCCCCGACGCCGGGTGACGGCACCGACAAGCCCCCCTGCTGAGGCCCTCCCACCTCCGCCGGCGGCGGAAGCATCGATGAAAAGGTGCCGGGGTTCGTGGAGTGGACCCAAAGCGGGGCCGGCCGGGTCCCCAGGATCGCGACCACCCTCACCATGAAGGACCACCTGGGAGCCTGCAAGGCGCGCTGGGGGATCGACCGCATGAACTACATGGTCCCCCCCGGCCTCTACGCCATCGGGACCCCGACCCCCGACGATCCCGTGCTGGTGACGGCCAACTACAAGATGAGCTTCGACGAGGTGCGCCGGAACCTTCCCGGGCGCAACGTCTGGCTCCTCGTGCTGGAGACCTTCGGGATCAACGTCTGGTGTGCGGCCGGGAAGGGAACCTTCGGCACCGACGAGCTGGTGAGGCGTATCAGGCTCTCGGGCCTCGGCCGGGTGGTCAATCACCGCCAGCTGATCCTGCCGATCCTGGGGGCACCCGGGGTGGCCGCCCACGAGGTGGCGAAGCAGACCGGCTTCTCGGTCCGCTACGCCGCCATCAGGGCCGAAGACCTTCCCGAATACCTGGACCACGGGATGAGGAGCACCGAGGCGATGCGGGAGCTGACCTTCACCTTCTACGAGCGCCTCGTGCTGGTGCCGGTCGAGCTGGTGATGGCCGCCCGGCAGACGGCGGTCATCATGGCGGTTTTGGGAGGGGTCTTCGCCCTGGCGGGAGGATGGCGGGCGGGGCTTGTCGCCATGGCCGCCTACCTGGGAGCCGTGCTGGCCGGCGTCGCGGTCGCCCCGGCCCTGCTCCCCTGGCTCCCCGGAAGGAGCTTCTCGGTAAAGGGTACCGTCGTCGGGATACTCTGGGTGGTCGCCCTCACCCTGCTGGCGCATCCCTCCCCCCTGGTGACGGCGGCGCTCCTGATCGGGCTCCCCCCGGTCAGCGCGTTCTACGCCCTCAACTTTACCGGATGCACCACCTTCACCTCCCGCTCGGGGGTGAAAAAAGAGATGCGGATCGGGCTGCCGGCCATGGGCGCCGCCGTCGCGGCCAGCCTGGTGATACTGGCGGTAAGCCGCCTGCTTTAAGGAGACAGTCATGAAAGGTTTCGCTTACCTGAAGGACGTGGCGACGCTGGAGTTGAACCGGGAAAAGTGCGTGGGATGCGGGAGGTGCCTCGAGGTCTGCCCCCACCAGGTCTTCTCCCTTGCCGGCCGGACCGCCGCGATCGAAAAGAAGGATGCCTGCATGGAGTGCGGGGCCTGCGCGAAGAACTGCCCGGTGGAGGCGATAGCGGTCGATGCCGGGGTCGGGTGCGCCTCGGGGATGATCAACGAATGGTTGCGGGAGCACAACATCCGGGGGTGGAGCGGGGAGTGCTGCTCGTGACGAGGCCTGGTGGTCGGCGGGCAGCAGGCCTCCCACCCCCAGGTGCCTTGTCCATGGTGGGGAGGGGGCTCCCCACCCTGCCACTTCATCGCGGCCGTCAGTTCAGGGTGATCACCCGCGCTTTCTTCTTCAGCAAGGTCTGTTCTTCCTCGCTCAACTTCAGGCTGAAGAGCGCGATCCCCTCACGCATCGCCCTCCAATCCTGGTACAGGCAACAGAATCCCTCCTTGTTCACGCAGATCATGGCCTCGTTGCCGAGGGATCTCTTCGCGTCCAGTACCATCTTAACCGTGACCGTCATAGATGCTCCTGAAGTTGGCAGAAGGGTTCCGATATGCACATGACACGTTATTAGGCAGAAGACGTGCCAACTTCTCTTTTTTCCAAAACCTCCTTTGCTATCAACAACCTGAAAGGGAGCGCCGTCCTTATGTTCACCCGAAGGGGTGCAATAAATGGATCAGCGAGATCCGATTTGCGCAGGGTCGTTACCGTACGAAAGGACTAAAAGACTCTTTTACTCCTGCGGTTTTTTCTGCCGCCGTAAGGCAATTTCCTTGATTTGTTGGTATTTAATCCTATAATCCCCGCTGTTCCCGCTTTGGACATACCTTCCCTGCCACCACCCGGAGCCTCGATGACTTCCGATCAGCACCTTTCCCCTCAAGCGTGCGGTCCGGCCACCGCAGAACGCCCCGACCCGCCCCCTTGTCTCGTGGTTGCCATCGGCGCCTCCGAAGGAGGTTTGCCGGCCCTTGAGCAGTTCTTCGCCGCCATCCCCGACAATTGCCAACTCTCCTACGTGGTGATCATGCACATCCCGCCGGACGGCCCGTCCTTCCTGGCGGAGACGCTCGGCCGGCTCACCGCCATGGCGGTAGTGACCGCCGAGAACAACATGGCGCTCGAGGCCGACACCGTCTACGTCATTCCCGCCGGAAGGTATCTCTCGGTCTCCAACGGGCTTCTTTGCCTGGAGGCTCCCGAGGGGACCCGCGAGGTGCGCCACCCCGTCGACCGCTTCTTCGAGTCGATGGCCGCCGATCTCGGGGAGCGGGCGGTCGCCGTGGTGCTCTCCGGCTCCGGCCTCGACGGCGGGAGCGGCGCGCGGGCGGTCAAGGAGAGAGGCGGGGTGGTGCTGGTCCAGGATCCCTCCTCCGCGATCAAGCCCTCCATGCCCCAAAACGCCATCACCTCGGGGAGTGCGGAGTTCGTGCTTCCCGCCGAAGAGCTGCCGGTACGGATCGCCGACCTCGCCCGCGGCGCCTGCCCGCTCCCCTCCCAGGCCTGCCACACCACCACCCTCGAAGACGAACTCCAGGCGGTCTTCCGCATCGTCCGCGCCAAGACCGGCCACGACTTCAGCTCCTACAAGAGAAACACCGTCACCCGCCGGATCGAGCGCCGGATGGCCATCAACGAGGTCGCCACCGTCAAGAAGTACCTCGATCTGCTCGAGAACAACCAAGGCGAGGCCGAGGCGCTGGGGCAGGAGATCCTGATCGGGGTGACCCGGTTTTTCCGCGACGAGGAGGCCTTCGCTGTCTTGGGCAAGGAGGTCATCCCGCGGCTCTTCGCGGGGCGGGACCCCGAGGACCCGGTCCGCATCTGGCACGCCTGCTGCGCGACCGGCGAGGAGGTCTACTCCGCCGCCATGCTGATCCGCGAGTACCTGGACGAGCAAAGGCTCGACGCCAAGGTGCAGTTTTTCGCCACCGACCTCGACGAGACCGCCATCAGCGTCGCCAGGGCCGGCGTCTACGACCGGGACGTCGCGGGCGAGGTGGGACAGGAGCGGATCGACCGCTTCTTCACGAGGATCAACGGCCGCTGGCAGGTCTCCAAGCGTCTCAGGGAGATGATCGTCTTCGCCCACCACAGCCTCATCAAGGATGCCCCCTTCTCCCGCATCGACCTCCTGGTCTGCCGGAACTTCCTCATCTACCTCAACCCCGACATGCAGAAGCGCCTCATATCGCTTTTCCACCTCGTGCTGAAGCCTGGGGGGATCCTCTTTCTGGGGGCCTCGGAGACGGTGGGGACCGGTTCCGACCTCTTCTTCCCCCTCGACAAGAAGTGGAAGCTCTACGAGCGCCGGGAAAGCGGCCGCCGCGACGAACAGGCCTTTCCGCTCACCTCCGCGGTCCGCCGGGTGGCGGGAGTTGCCAAGACGGGGAGGGGTGCCCGGGCCCCGCTGCCGGCGACCGGGGAAATGGCCGACCGGCTGCTGGCCGAGCTTTACGCCCCCCCAACCGTAGTGGTGAACAGCCGGTACGAGGTGGTGCACATCTGCGCCGGCGCCAACCGCTTCCTCGACCTTCCGGTCGGCGGCGCCACGCTGGAGCTTCTCAAGCTCGCCCGCGAGGAGCTGCGCCCCGCCCTGCGTGCGGCCATGTTCAAGAGCTTCAGCGAGAAGGCTCCGGTGGCCTTCCGCGGCCTCAGGATGGCCACCGGCGGTGAGGAAGCCGCGGTCAACGTGCTGGTGAAGCCGTTCTCGACCCCCCTCGGCGAAGAGCTCGCGCTCGTGGTGGTCGAGACGGCCCACCCCGCCGCCCCGGTCGAGGCCGGGGGGGAAGCGCGCAGGCACCCGGAAGACGAGGCGTCCAGGGATCAACTGATCAGGCAGCTCGAGGAGCAGCTCCGCGTCACCCATGAGCAGTTGCAGGCCACCACCGAACAGCTGGAGACCTCGCGGGACGGCTTCATGTCGGCCAACGAGGAGCTCATGTCCATCAACGAGGAGTTCCAGTCGGCCAACGAGGAGCTCCATTCCACCAACGAGGAGCTGGAAACCTCGCGGGAGGAGCTGCAGGCCCTCAACGAGGAGCTGGTCACCGTCAACGCCGAGCTGCAGGGGAAGGTGGAGGAGCTCGACCAGACCAACTCCGACATGGAGAACCTCCTCGCCAGCTCCGCAATCGCCACCCTCTTCCTCGACCGCGAGCTCAACATCAAGCGCTTCACCCAGGCCGCCGCCGAGATCTTCAACCTCATCCCCGCCGACATCGGCCGCCCCTTCCGGCACCTGGCCGGCACCATCGACTGGTCCGGGCTCCCCGCCGACGCGGCCGCCGTGCTGGAGAGCGCGACCTCCATCGAGCGCGAGGTGGCCGCGGTGGCCACCCGGCGCTCCTACCTGATGGGGGTCCTTCCCTACCGGAGCGCCGGCGGCGGGATCGACGGCATCGTGGTCACCCTGGTCGACATCACCGACCACAAGCGCCTGGAGGAGGAGACCGTTCACCTCGCCTCCTTCCCCGAGCTCAACCCGAACCCGGTGCTGGAGGCCGACCTTTCCGGCCAGGTCACCTTTGCCAACCCCGCCACCATCCGCATCCTGGAGACGCTCGGGATGGGGGACGCTTTCGCCCCCTTCGTGCCGGAGGACCTCGCCGCCATCGTGGAACGCTGGGACCGGGTGGGAGACGCCGTCCATTATCGCGAGGTGACCCTCAGGGAACGGGTATTCGGGGAGACCATCTTCCTTTCGCGTCGGTTCAACCTGGCCCGCATCTACGCCTTCGAGCTCACCGACCTCAAGCGGACCGAGGAGGCCATCCGGCGCGGCAAGGAGCAATGGGAGCGGACCTTCGACAGCGTTCCCGACCTGATCGCCATCATGGACGGCCGGCACCGCATCGTGCGGGCCAACCGCGCCATGGCGGAGCGGCTCGGGGTCTCCCCCAGGGAGTGCATCGGCCAGGTCTGCTACCACTCCGTGCACGGCACCGAGCACCCGCCGGGCAACTGCCCGCACGCGCTGTCGTTGGTGGACGGACGTGAGCACCAGGCCGAGATCTACGAGGAGCGCCTGGGGGGATACTTCCTGGTCTCCACCACCCCGCTTTTCAACGAAGAGGGGGTGATGACCGGGACCGTCCACGTCGCCCGCGACATCACCGAGCGCAAGAGGACCGAGGAGGCCCACGCCCGGCTGGCCGCCATCGTCGCCTCCTCCGATGACGCCATCATTGCCAAGGACCTCGACGGCACCATCCTGACCTGGAACGACGGCGCCGAGAGGATGTTCGGCTACCGGGCCGGCGAGATGGTCGGCCGGCCGATCTCCCTGCTGATCCCCCCCGATCTCCAGGCGGAGGAAGAGGATATCCTGAAGCGGCTATTGGCGGGCGAGGCGGTCGACCATTTCGAGTCACGGCGGCTCACCCGGGACGGGCGGGCGATCGACGTGTCGCTCACCGTCTCCCCGGTGAGAAACGCCGAGGGGAGGGTGATCGGGATCTCCAAGATCGCCCGCGACATAACCGGCCGCAGGCGCGACGAGGAGAAGATCCGCCAGCAGAGCGCGGTGGTGCAGGGGATCAACGAGATCTTCGAGGCCGCCCTGGCTTCGCTGTCGGAGGAGCGTCTGGGTGAGACCTGCCTGGCGGTGGCCGAAAAGATCACCGGCAGCCGTATCGGTTTCATCGGGGAGATCGGCGCCGACGGCCTGTTGCACGACATCGCCATCAGCAACCCCGGCTGGGAAGCGTGCCGCATGCCCGGCCGCAACGGGGTCCCCCGCCCCCCCGGCAACTTCCCGGTCCACGGCATCTACGGGCGGGTGCTCAAAGACGGCAAGGCCTTCTTCACCAACCGGCCCGATGAGCACCCCGACCGCATCGGCCTCCCTCCCGGGCACCCTCCGCTGGAGGCCTTCCTCGGGGTCCCGCTGATCAACGACGGAGCGGTGACCGGCATGATAGCCGTCGGCAACCGTCCCGGGGGATACCGGCAGGAGGAGCTCGACCTCCTCGCCTCGATCGCCCCCGCCGTGATGGAGGCCTTCCTCCGGAAGCGGGCCGAACAGGCGACGCAGGAGCTGCTCGACCGCCAGCAAAAGCTCCTGGAGGCCTCGCTGCGGATCTCCAACCAGGCCGAGCTGCAGGGGACCCTCGACGCCATCGCCCAAGCCGCCCTCTCCCTCACCGGGGGGCGCCACGCGGTGGCCGGGCACGGCTACCTCGCGGGGAGCTTCTCCACCGGCGGAACGGCACGGGCCGAAGATGCCGAGAGCTGTCCGTCGTGGGACCTTTTCGCGGTGGAGAGAGGGGGGGTCTATCTCGATCTGCTCGAAAAGGTCGAGACGCTGCGGCTGAACGACGCCGAGATGCGGGCCCACCCCGCCTGGTGGGGGCTTCCGGACGGCCATGTCCCGGTGCGCGGCCTGCTGGCGGCCAGGCTCACCGACACCGCCGGGGCGCCCAGGGGGGTCATCCTGATCACCGACAAGTCCAACGGCGGCGACTTCACCGGGGACGACGAAGCGACCCTCAAGCAGCTCTCGGTCATCGGGTCGCTCGCCATCGAGCACTGCGAGGCCGCCGGCGAGGTGCTCGAGCGGGTCCACGAGCTGGAGCGCTTCAACGCCGCCTCGGTCGGCCGCGAGCTCCGCGTCATCCAGATCAAGAAGGAAGTGAACGAACTCTGTGCACAGGCCGGCCTTCCCCCCCGCTACACGCAAGGTCTGGACGAGGAGGTGAGCATTGAACCTGACCGCCCGTGACGATCACCCGAAGTCCCCCAAGGGGAGCCCGGTGACACCGCCGGTGGGGTACCTGCTGGCCGTGGCGGCCACTATGCTCTCGGCCCTGGTCCGCTGGCTCCTCCCCTGGGCCCTTTCTCCCGCCCCCTATCTCGGCTTCTACCCGGCGGTGGTCATCTCCGCCGCCCTGGGAGGGGTCGGCCCCGGCCTCTTCTCGACCTTCGCGTCGCTGCTGCTGGTCAATTTCGTCTTCGGCCGCTTCGACATCCACGACTCCGGCTCGATGATGAGGCAATTCATCTGGGTGGTCGCCAGCATCGGGGTGAGCCTGCTGGCCGGCATGCAGCGAGCCGCCCGCCTGCGGGAGCTGCGCCAGCGGGAACAGCTCTCCGCCGTCAACGCGGAGCTCTCCTGGAGCGTGGAGCGGCTGGGATTGGCCCTGGACGCCGCCAACGCCGGTTCCTGGGAATGGGACCTGCAAAACGGGACGAACGTCTGGTCCGACGAGGTTTGGAAGCTCTACGGGCTCGAGCCCCACAGCGTCGTCCCCTCCTTCGAGGAGTGGCTTAAAACGGTGCACCGCGAGGACCGGGAGGCGCTCTCGCAGGAGGTGAAGGCGACCGCGAAGGAGCGCCGCGAGCTTTGCGCGGAATGGCGGGTCAACGGGCTGGACGGCGCGGTGCACTGGCTTTTGGCCGTCGGCCGCCCCTTCTGCGACCCGGACGGGGAGGCCATCCGTTACCTGGGGATCGTGATCGACATCACCCGGCGCAAAGAAGCCGAGATCGCCCTGGGCAAGACCAAGGACCGCCTCCGGGCGCTGATCACGGCGAGCTCGGAGGTGATCTACAGCATGAGCCCGGACTGGGGCGAGATGCGGCAGCTCATCGGGCAGAATTTCCTCCCCGACACCGATGCCCCCGACCGCGACTGGCTCGGGAAGTACATCCCCCCTTCCGACCAGCCGCAGGTCCTTGCAGCCATCGACGAGGCCATCGCGAACAGGAGCATCTTCCAGCTGGAACACCGGGTCGTGAGGGTGGACGGCACGCTCGGGTGGACCTTTTCGCGGGCGGTGCCGCTTTACGACGCCGAGGGGGAGATCGTCGAATGGTTCGGGAGCGCCCGCGACGTCACCGAGCGCAAGCAGGCGATGGAGAGGCTGGCCGAACGGAGCGCCCAGCTGGAGGCGGCCAACGCGAGCATGCGCCAGTCCAGAAGCGCCGCGCTCAGCATGATGGAGGATGCCGTCCTCGCCCAGCGCAGGGCCGAGGAGCTCGGCCGGGAGCAGGCGCGGACCGCCGCCCGGCTGAACCTCTTGGCCGAGGTGGCCGGCAACCTCCTGGCGAGCGCCTCCCCCCAGGAAATCGTCGAGGAGCTCTGCACGAAGGTCATGGCCTTCCTCGACTGCCACGTCTTCTTCAATTTCCTGGTCGACCAGCAGACCGACTGCCTCCGCCTGAACGCCTGCGCCGGGATACCCGCGGAGGAGCGGGCCAAGATCGAGTGGCTCGACTACGGGGTGGCGGTCTGCGGCTGCGCCGCGCGCGACGCCTGCCGCATCGTCGCCGAGGACATCCCCAACGTCCCCGACCCGCGCACCGAGCTCGTCAAGTCCTACGGGGTGCAGGCCTACGCCTGCCATCCCCTGATCGCCCACGGAGAGCTCCTCGGGACCCTTTCCTTCGGCACCCGCAGCCGTACCCACTTCTCCAACGAGGACCTGGCGCTCATGAAGGCGGTCACCGACCAGGTCGCCATCGCCATGGAGCGCAAGCAGGGGGAGAGCGATCTTCTCAAGGCGAAGGAGCTGGCGGACTCGGCCACCCGCGCCAAGAGCCAGTTCCTCGCCAACATGAGCCACGAGCTCAGGACGCCGATGACCGGGGTGATCGGGATGCTCGACCTCGTGCTGATGGACGAACTGACCGCCGAGCAGCGGGAATGCATCGTCACCGCCCACCGGGCGGCCCACTCCCTGGTGCGCATCCTCAACGACATCCTCGACATGACCAAGATCGAGGCCGGAAAGCTGGTCATCGAGGAGCGCCCCTTTTCCCTGCGCAGCTGCGTGAAGGACACCTTCGACGTCCTCCTGCCGGCGGCCCGCGGCAAGGGGCTCCACCTCGAGACGCGGGTGGCCGAAGACCTGCCGGACGACCTCTCCGGCGACCATACCAGGATCAGCCAGGTGCTGACCAACCTGGCCGGCAACGCCGTGAAATTCACCGAAAAGGGGAAGGTGACCATCGAGGTCGGCGGCGGGGAAGGGAGCGGCGCCGGGAGGCGGCTCGTCACCTTCACCGTGACCGACACCGGCATCGGCATCCCCGACGACAAGAGAAGCCTCCTCTTCCGCGAATTCAGCCAGCTCGACGAATCGCACAGCCGCCGTCACGGCGGCACCGGGCTCGGCCTGGCCATCAGCAAGGAGATCGTGGAACGGATGGGGGGAAGCATCACCCTCGCCAGCGAACCGGGAAAAGGGAGCAGCTTCACCTTCTCCGTCCCGCTCGGTCAGGCGGCCGGGAAACCGACCGCCGCGGATCCGGTAGCCGCCCCGGCCGTCTCCCTGGCCGCCGAGGCCGCCGCACCGGTCCGGCTTCTCCTCGCCGAGGACGATCCCATCATCAGCAAGACGCTTTTGAGGATGCTCACCATCTACCAGTACCAGGTGGACCTGGCGGAAAACGGGCGGCAGGCGGTGGACAGGTGGGAGGCGACCGAATACGACCTCATCCTGATGGACGTGCAGATGCCCGGCCTCAACGGCTTCGAGGCGACCGGCCTGATTCGCCAAAAGGAGGCGGAGCGAGGCGGACGCATCCCGATCATCGCCATGACGGCACACGCGCTGAAGGAGGACCATGAGCGCTGCCTGGCCGCCGGGATGGATGCCCACATCGCCAAGCCGATCGATTTCAAGGCCACCCTGCAGATGATCAAGGAGATGGTGCGGCCACGGGTACCCTGATGGTGCCCCCTTGAGAGCCTTCCCTGCCGGCCCTGCGCCGCCATCTCCGCGAATCCGGGAGCTCCGCATGATGCGGTTACTGATTATCGTCGCCTTCGCCATCGTCCTCTTCCTCGTCGGTTGCGCCTTCTTCCAGCGAAAGCTCCTCTACTACCCGACCCACCACGACCGCGGGGAGGGGTTGACCCTCTGGAGCCACCAGGGGAAGGTGATCGGGTACGGCCGGGAGGTGGCGGCACCGCGCAACGTCTGGCTGATGCTGCACGGCAACGCCGGAGAGGCCGGCGACCGGCAGTACGCCCTGGACTCCTTCTCCAGGGACGATTCCGTGTATATCCTCGAGTATCCCGGGTACGGCGGCCGGCCGGGGGCTCCCTCCATCTCCTCCATCAACCGGGCGGCCGCGGAAGGGTACCGGCTGCTCCGCTCGAAGTTCCCGGCCACCCCCGTCTGCGTGGCGGGCGAATCGCTGGGGACCGGTCCGGCCTCGACGCTGGCGACGCTCCCCCATCCCCCGGACAAGATCGTCCTCATCACCCCCTTCGACCAGCTCGCCCACGTCGCGGCCTACCACTTCCCCTACCTCCCCGCCCGGCTGCTGTTGCTCGACAACTGGAACAACGTGAAGGCGCTGGAGAAGTTTTCCGGCAGGGTCGAGATCTTCGCCGCCCGCGACGACTCGGTCATCCCCCCGCGCTTTGCCCGGGCGCTGGCCGCCGCACATCCCTCCATCGTATTCCACGAGATCCCCGGCGACCACAACGACTGGTCGCTCGGCTCCAAGGTCCGCATCAGGAACCCCTGAACGAAGGAGGGCCCCGCCATCGAGATCGCCAGATCACCGAGGCGGGAACGGAGAGGCTGGAGGAATGGAAAAGGGACATCGAGGCACGGGTCGCCAACCTCAACTACTTCCTGGAAGGCTACCGCAGGTTGAAGGGATAGGCATTGCCGGCCCCCCCTTCTATGCGTGGGTTGCGCGGACAGTCATTACGCCCGGCCCTTTGAGAGAGATCGCTGTCGATAATTGCCCATTGCTACAGAGTTTAATTTTCAAATATAGTAATGAGCGTGGAGGAGCCTCGATATGCCCGACAACTCAGGCAACCGCAGAGACCTGATATCGGCCGGCGATCGCTGCCAGCGTGCGGATCCTTCCTCCCCCCTCTCCCACCGTCGCGCCCTCACCCTGACCGTCACCGCCTTCCTGCTGGTGAACCTCTGTTTCGACGCCCTGCTTTTCTGGAAAATCAGCCGCAGCAAAGAGCGCTACGAGCGGGACTCGGAGATCCAGGTCACCAACCTGTCCAAGGCCCTGGAACAAAACGTCTACACCCTGATCCGCGAGGTCGACCTGACGCTGCAGACCATCGCCGATGCCTGGCAGAAGGAGGCCTCCTCCGGGAAAGGGGTCGACAGCCGCTTCCAGGCCTTCATGGAGCGGCAATCCGGCCGGCTCCCCACCATCCTCGGCCTGCGGGTCGCCAGCCGGGAAGGGAGAGTGATCTACTCCACCGGGGCGGTGGCCGCCCGCAACCCCTACATCGGCGACCGCGATCACTTCACCAGGGTGCGGGAGCGGGAAAACCCGGGACTGGTGATCGGCAAGCCGGTGCTCGGGCGGGTCTCCAAACAGTGGGTGCTCCCCATCTCCCGCCGCCTCTCCCACCCGGACGGCAGCTTCGGCGGCGAGGTCCATGCCTCGATCGCGCTGGGGACCTTCAGCAGGATGTTTTCCTCCCTCAACCTCGGGCCCCGCGGCGTGGTCAGCATGTGGAACGAGACCACCACCCTCGCCCGCCACCCCGAGATGGTGAAGGAGCGGAGCACCATCGGGACCAGCAAACCGTCGCGTCAACTGAAGGCGCTGCTCGATTCCAGGACCAAGGCCGCCCTCTACCGGGCCACCGCCCCCACCGACGGGGTGCGCAAGACCTACTTCATCAACAAGGTCGGGGACTTCCCGCTCTGGGTCATCGTCGGCCTGGCCGAGGCGGACTACCTCGCTCCGTGGCACCGCGAGATCAGGGAAACCGAGCTGATCGCCCTCCTTTTCGCCGCCATCTCCCTGGTCAGCGCCTGGCAGGTCTACCGCTACTGGAAGTTCAGCAGGCGGCGCTTGAGCGAGATCGTGGTCCGGGAGACCGAGGAGCGGCTGCAGTCGGCCCGCAAGCTCGCCCGCATCGGCAGCTGGATCAAGGATCTCCGCAGCGGGACCTACATCTGGTCGGACGAGGTCTACCGGATCTCGGGGATCGACCCCTCCGCCGCCGCTCCCGCTGAAAACCTCCTGATGGCGGTCGCCCATCCCGACGATCACCAATCCCTCGCCACCTCCCTGGAGCTCGCCGCCCAGAGCGCACTGCCCCAGGCGCTGCAGTTCCGCATCGTCTGGCGGGACGGCACCGTCCGCTGGCTCCACCTGGAGGGGAAGCTGGAAACTTCCGCCGCCGGGACCCCGGAGAGGGTGGTCGGTTTCATCCACGACATCACCGAAAACAAGAAGGGAGAGGAGGAACGCCTCAACCTCGAGCGGCAGGTGCTGCATTCGCAGAAGCTGGAGAGTCTCGGCGTGCTGGCGGGGGGGATCGCCCACGATTTCAACAACATACTGACCGCCATCGTCGGCAACGCCGACCTGGCCCTGGGGCGGAGCGACGAGCAGTCGCCGGTGGCCGAAAACCTCAGGCGGATCATCAGCGCGGCCACCAGGGCGGCCGATCTCGCCAAGCAGATGCTGGCCTATTCGGGGAAGGGAAGTTTCCGGATCGAGCAGGTGCAGGTCGACGCCATCCTCGTCGAGATGCACCACCTGCTCGAGGTCTCCATCTCGAAGAAGGCCCGGCTCCAGGTCGAGTTGGCCCACGGTCTGCCGGCGGTGGAGGCCGACCCCACCCAGCTGCGGCAGATCATCCTCAACCTGGTGATCAACGCCTCCGAGGCGATCGGGGATGCGGGGGGTACCATCCGGGTGAGGACCGAGTACCGCGACTGCGGCAGGAGTTTCCTGGCCGGCTTTCAGAAGGCTGGAGAGCTCGAGGAGGGGGGATACATCCTTTTGGAGGTCGCCGATGACGGCTGCGGGATGCCTCGGGAGGTCCAGTCGAGGATCTTCGACCCCTTCTTCAGCACCAAGTTCACCGGCCGCGGGTTGGGGATGGCTGCCGTACTGGGGATCATCCGCAGCCACCGCGGAGCCATCAGGCTCGAGAGCGAGGAGGGGAGAGGGACCACCTTCACCATCCTGCTGCCCGCCACCGGGCAGCCGGTGGAGGAGGAGCCCCGCGGCACCCGGAACAACTGGCTCCTGCAAGGGAAGGTGCTCCTGGTGGACGACGAGGAGGAGGTCCGCCTGACCGGGGCGGAACTTTTACGGGAGCTGGGATTCACGGTGATCACCGGCTCCGACGGTGAGGAAGCGTTGGGGGTGGTGCGGGAGACCCCCGACCTCTTGCTGGTGCTCCTCGATCTGACCATGCCCAACCTCGACGGGGAGCAGTGCTTCAACCGGATCCGCGAGATCGCCCCCGCGCTGCAGGTGGTCATCTGCAGCGGCTACCACGAGGCCGAGATCGCCGGGAAGTTCAAGGGGAAGGGGCTGGCCGCGTTCCTTCAGAAACCGTACATGCTCTCCGACCTCAAAGAGGTGCTCGGGAGGGTCCTCAAGCAGGAAGGATAGCCGTATCCTCGTTCCTCAACACCGCGTGACGCTCGTACTCCTCGCCCACGACGACCTCCCTGGGTCAAAAACCTACCTCACCCGGCCTTCGGCCCCCCTCTCCCCTAAAGGGGCGAGGGGATTTACACCCTACCCCCCTTGCTGCTTGTGGCCGCAGGCCACCGTTAATATACCCTCGCCCCCCTTGGGGGAAAGGGTGGCCGAAGGCCGGGTGAGGGCCGGGTTTCACCGCAGCCATCTACGGACCTCGGCCAGCAGGGTCTGGGGGGGAAGGGGCTTGGGCAGGAAGGCGCCGTTACCGGCCAGCGCCTCCGCCACCGGAAGGTCGTCCGCGTTGTAGCCGCTCATGAAGACCGCCTTCAGCTCCGGCCGGATCGCCTGCATCTGCCGGAACGCCTCGATCCCGTTCATCCCGGGCATGACCACGTCCGACACGAGGAGGTCTACCTCGCCGTTATTCCGGATGAACTGGGCGACCGCGTCCTTGCCATGGTTGGCGGAGATGACCCGGTATCCGGAGCGCCTGAGCACCTGGGAAAGGAGGAGCCTGATCTGGTCGTCGTCCTCGGCAAGGAGGATGGTCTCGCTCCCGGTGACCCAGTCGCCCGGACGAGGGAGCGCCATCTCCCCCGCCACGGCCTTGACCAAGGGGATATAGATCCGGAAGGTGGTCCCCATCCGTGGCCGGGAGACGCAGGAGATGAACCCGTTGTGCTGTTTCACGATGCCATACACCATGGAAAGCCCAAGCCCGGTCCCCTTCCCCACCGTCTTGGTGGTGAAAAACGGCTCGAAGACACGCTGGGCGACCGCTTCCTCCATGCCGGTGCCGGTGTCCGTGCAGGTCACCAGCGCGTACCTTCCGGGGGTGCCGAACCCGTTGTGGCTTATGAACGCGTCATCGATGGTGACCCTCTCGGTGGCGATGGTCACCGTCCCCGCCCCCTCGATGGCGTCCTGGGCGTTGGAGATCAGGTTCATCAGCACCTGCTCCAGTTGCCCCAGGTCCCCCATGACCGGGAGGTCGTAGCGGGCCAGGTCGCAGCTCACCACGATGTCCCCCCGCACGAGCCTCCTGAGGAACTCGCTGGCCTCGGCGATCACCTGGTTTAAGTCCACCGGCTTGAGCTCCAGCTCCCTCTTGCGGCTGAAGGAGAGGAGCGAACGGGTGAGGCCCGCCGCCCGCTCCGCCGCCTTCATGATCCCCTTGAGCTGGCTCCCCGCCTCGCTCCCCTGCTCCACGTGCTGGTCGAGCAGGGCGCCGTAACCGATGATGGCGGTGAGGATGTTGTTGAAATCGTGGGCCACCCCGCCGGCGAGGGTGCCGATGGCCTCCAGTTTCTGGGACTGCTGCAGCTGCTGCTCGAGCTTCTTTTGCTCGGTGATGTCACGGGCGTAATGGATCGACCCCTGGAGGTTCCCTTCCCGGTCGAAAAGCGGTGAGACCACCACCTGGAGGTGCATGCCGAGCTCGGGAAGATGGACCGCCTCGGAGTGGGGCCGGGCGTCCTGCAGTAGTTTGGTGTGGGGACAGAAATGAGGGTAAGGTCCCGCGCCGTGGTAGCAGTGGTTGCAGAGGAGCTCACCTCCCTGGGCCGCGGTCCCGCCGATGAGGGCCGCCATCGCCTTGTTGGCCCTCACGATCTCGTGCTGGAGCCCGAGGATCATGACCGGGTCGACGATGGCGTCGAAGGTCCGCTCCCACTCCTCCCTGGCCGCCACCATCTCCCCTTCCGCTTTCTTGCGGGCGGTGATGTCCTCGAATACCGCCACGAAGTGCCCCGGCTCGGGACAGTAGACCGAGATGGAGAGCCAGAGGCCGAACAGGGTGAGGTCGAACTCGAAGGACTCGGGGGTCCCGGTCGATACCACCCTTCCGTAGGTGGCGATCAGCTCCGGATGGGCCTTTACCAGCTCCGGATAAACCTCGCTGACCTTTTTCCCCACCACCTCCGGGGCGTTTAGGATGCGGCGGAAGGAGTCGTTGACCGCCAGGTGAAGGAAGTCGACCGGCTTGCCGCCTTCGTCATAGATCATCCGGCAGAAGGCGAAGCCACCCAGCATGTGGACGAAGAGGGAGCGGTACCGCTCTTCGCTCATCCGGTTGCGATCCATCTCCGTGGCCGCCACCGACCGGAGGGGATGGACGATGACGGACCAGACGAAGGGGGCCGCCAGGGCGGGAAGAAGGAGCGCGTCCAGGAGAACTTTGGGAACGGAATCGGGAACGAAGGGGATGAGGAGATACATGATGCCCGCTTCAATCACCGCCATCACGATGAGGAGACGGACAAAAACCTGGCTGGGGCGGTTGAGCGCTTCCATGGAAAAACCTCTTTCTCGCTCTGCGGCCGCCTCTTCTTTAGTGTTCCGCGAAGGGGCAGCCTCACGCAGAGCTACCTTTGAACAAGCAGATTGCCTGCCAATTCATTTGGGCAATGGTTTCAACTGGTTAGCATCAAACCAGAAGGACGGGGGTGTCCCGCATCGGGACAGTTGTTCCCGGTGGGGACAGTCGGGGATCGCCGGGGGGCGTAGCGGTTCGGCGGCAAGCAGGTGGTTACGGCGGGAAGGGAGGAAGGGCCTACGGCACCAAGGAGGAGACCGCGCTCCGGAAGTTTTCGAAGATGTGGACCAGTTGGCGCTGGAGGGAGGGGACTTCCGCCAGCTGGCCGGCCGCCGCCAGGGCCTCGATGCGGCCCGAGAGCTCCTGCATGGTGGCGGCCCCGAGGTTGGCGGCGCTTCCGCGCACGGTGTGGGAGCGGTACCTCACCTGAGAGCTGTCGCCCTCCGCGATGGCCGCCTCCAGGGCGGCCAGGTGCTCTCCCACGCTCGAGATGAACATCCCGATCAGCTGGACGGCCAGTTCCTCCTCGCCTCCGAGCCTCTCCACGAAGGCGGCGTAATCGAAATCGGTCAGCGGGGGCGCCCCCGCCCCGGGAGCCGCCGGCGAGGCATCTCCGCCCCCGGATCTCCCTTCGCCGCTCTCCGCGAGGCCGGCCACCGCCCCGATCACCTCCCAGAGGTCCTCCTCACGCACCGGCTTGGAGACGTAGCTGTCCATGCCGGCCGCGCGGCAGGCGGCTGCATCTTCCTTCATGGCGTTGGCGGTCATGGCACAGATGTGGGACTGCCGCCCCACCCCGCCTTCCCTGGCGCGGATGACCCGGGTGGCTTCCATGCCGTCCATGATCGGCATCTGCACGTCCATGAAGATCAGGTCGAACGGCTCGCGCTCCCATTTCTCCACCGCCTCCTTGCCGTTGGATGCCTCGACCACCGTGTGCTCGCCGGTCTTGGCCAAAAGCTTGGCGGTGATCAGCCGGTTGAGCGGGACGTCGTCCACCAGGAGCACCCGCAGTGGCCGCTTGGCGCGCACCAGGGTGGCTCCGCCCCCTTCGGCCGGCTTGGCGGCCGGAAGCTTGGAGGCGTCCGGAATGGCGAGGGTGACCGTGAAGGAGAAGACACTCCCCTCCCCGGGCGTGCTCTCGACCTCCATCTTCCCTCCCATGAGCTCCACGAGCCCCCTGCTGATGGGGAGCCCGAGACCGGTGCCGCCGTAGAGACGGGTGGTGGAGTTGTCGGCCTGGACGAATTTTTCGAAGATCCGGTCGAGCGATTCGGGGCTGATGCCGATGCCGGAATCGGCCACCGAGAAGCGGATAGCGACGGCGTGGCCGGGAGGGTAAAAATCCCCCCTGTCCCCCCTTTGACAAGGGGGGGACGCGGCGCCGGGGGCCGTACCATCGGCAGCGCCAGGGAGGGGGCAGGGGGAATCCGGTCCCGGGTGATCCTGGAGGCCGGCAGACGCTTCGACGGAGCAGCCGAGCACGATGCTCCCCTTCTCGGTGAATTTCAGCGCGTTGCCGGTCAGATTTCTCAGCACCTGCCCGATCCGCACCGGGTCTCCCGCCACCCAGGCAGGAAGGCCGGCGGAAAGCTCCAGGTGCACCTCCACCCCCTTCTCACGCCCCCGGACCTCGAACGGCTGCAGGCAGCGCTCCAGGAACGGCTCCAGCTCGAAGGGGACCGACTCCAGGGTGATCTTGCCGGACTCCACCTTGGAGAGGTCGAGGATCTCGTTGATGATGCTCAGGAGGTCGTCGGCCGAATCGATGAGCGACTTCAGGTAGTGGAGCTGCTCGCTGTCGAGGCGGGTGTCCATCAGCAGCCGGGCCAGGCCGACGATACCGTTCATCGGGGTGCGGATCTCGTGGCTCATGTTGGCGAGGAAAACGCTCTTGGCGGCGGTGGCCTCCTCCGCCTTGACGAGCGCCGCCTCCAGCTCGGTGGTCCGCTGCTGGACCTTGTGCTCCAGGTTCTGCATGTGCTCGCGGAGCATGTCGTAGAGCTCGGAGTTTTCCACCGCGTAGGCGGTGTTGATAAGGACGATGGAGAGGGCGTTGAGGGTCCAGAGCTCGGCGTTGAGGTGGCTGCCGGCCAATAGCCCCACGAACATGCCGCGGATGCGCGAGTTGGTGGCCAGCACGTGGAGGACCAGGGTATCGTTTCCGTCCAGGGTGGGGACCACCAGGGGGTGGTTCTGGTTGAGCGCCCAGGCGAAGGTCCCGTCGGCGATCCTCGCGTCTATCTCGGCCCTGACCGCCTCCTCGTCCCCCGCCGGCTCGCAGACCGAGAGGGTGAAGAAGGCGTCCGGATCGACGCTGTACATGGCCATGGTGACGAAGGGGGCCAGGCGGCGCAACTGCCCGAAGACCGCCCGGATCACGAAGGAGGGCTCCTGGCTGCGGTACATGTCGGACTGGAAGTCGGAACAGGCGGTCAGCACGTCCAGGGTCCTCAGGTAGTTGAGGTTCGCCTGTTCGAGGAAGTCGACCCGCTCCTTCAGTACGTTGATCTTTTCCTGACCCTCGTTACCTGGCACCGGACTCCCCCCCGAAGAGAATGGAGATGATCTCCTCGAACATGGCGTCGACCTGCTTCACGAGCGTGGGGAGGAAGAAGCTCGAAATCTTCAGCCCGTCCCAGGTGGCCCCGTCGAGGGGGGGGACGAAGTGCTCGCCGCTGTTGCCGATCTGCATGGCGTGGGCGATGACGTCGGCGACATGCAAGACGGCGGTCTCGGCCGGGTACTGGTGGGCGCCGCGGCAGGCGTGATGGAGGCCGACCGGCTCGGCGATGCTCAACGGGATCCTCCAGTGCCTCATCAGGCACCCCCCCACCTCGGCGTGGTCGAACCCCAGCCGGTGGCGTTCGGCGCGGTAAAGAAGCTGCCCGCTGCGCTGGCACTGTTCCAGGAGCTCGCGGCAGATCTCCGGGATCCTCACGTACATGACGAGCCTCCCCACGTCGTGGAGGATGCCGGCCACGAAGAAGCGCTCGAGGTTGGCGGCCCGCTGGGAGGTGGCCAGGGTGCGGGCGGCGAGCCCGGTGGCGATCGAGTGCCGCCAGAACTGCTCCATGTTGACCAGGTCTTCCGGGATCCCCTTGAAGACGTCCATCACCGAGAGCGCCAGCGCCAGGTCGCGCACCTGGTCCACCCCGATGATGGTGATCGCCTTGGTGATGGTGTCGATCTTGGAGAAGTAGCCGAACAGGGGGCTGTTGGCGACCTTGAGGATGCGCGCGGTCAGCCCCTGGTCCTCGGAGACGATCTTGCCGATGTCCCCGATCGAGCTCCGGGGGTGGCTGATCACCTCGGAGAGCCTAGTGTAGAACATGGGGAGGGAATGGATGGTGGAGATGTCCTGGACCATGTACTCCACCGTCAGCTGGCGGTCACGCGACATGGTCGGTCTTCCTCTGGATGCAGACGCGCATCAGCTCCTTGATCGCCGGATGGGCGTGGTCGTTGTGGACGAAGAGCGCCTCGACCTCCTGGCGGGCGGCGGCGGCCAGCTCCGGGTCGCACTCCGCGAGCGGCTCGCCGTCCTCCGGCTCCTCCTCCTGCTCGCAGACGATCTCCGCCTCCATCACCCCCCACATGCGCAGGATGGAGAGATGCTTCTCCCCCAGTTCGGCCCCGGCGGGGAGGAGGATCCTGCCGCTGCGGTCGCAGACGTTTCCGCCGAGCACCATGCCGGGCTGCAGTTTGTCAATGGCTATGAAGGCCAAGTGCACTCCGTTTCATGCCTGTTGGTATTCTGGTCACCGTATCGGCAGGCGGGTGTGGAGCTTGAGTAGTTATTCCGGAACCGATGGCTTCCTCCCTGGTTCCCGGGCAGGGGCTCCAGGCTCTGCGGTCGGCACGGCTGTCGCCAGGCCAAGATAAACTCCTACCCGCGGTAAGAGAAATTCTCATTCCTAAACCGGCAGAGACTCCCATGATATAATTATTTCCTCCTTATGTCTGTGAAGCAGGGCAAAGATGCCGGGCCGTGACAGTACCGCCGGGCCCAAGGGGAGAAAAGAGGATCTATGAGAGGGATGGCATGCGCGCTCCTCGCGGCCTTGATACTTTGTTCGGGGGCGGCCGCCGCCTCCCCTCCGTCCACCTGCGGCACCATTCGCTACTCCACCAACCCCCAGTATCCCCCCTATGACTGGGAAACCGGCGCGGGCTTCGACGGGGCCAGCATCGAGCTCCTGCGGATGGCCGCCCCTCCCGGGGTGCAGCTCTCCCCGGTGGTGGTCCCCTGGAAGCGCGCCCTGTCGATGGCCGCGGGCGGCGAGATCGACCTCCTGGTCAGCCTGAGGATCACCCCGGAAAGGTCGCAGTATCTCGCCTTCACCAGCCACCGGGCCTTCCCCAACCCCATCGTCATCTTCGTCCGCAAGGACCGCGCCTTCCCCTACCGGCAGTGGCAGGACCTCAAGGGGCGCCGCGGCGGGGTGAGCCTCGGGGACACCTTCGGAGCCGGGTTCGACAACTACTGGCGCCAGGAACTGTCGGTGGAAGAGGCCCCGAGCATGCTGGAGAACTTCCGCAAGCTGGACGAGGGGAGGATCGACTATTTCGTCACCAGCCACTACCTCGGCGAGGCCTACGTCGCCAAGACGCCGATGAGGCATCCGGTCGTTCACCTCGATCCGCCGATCTCCACCCTGGACATCCACTTCGGGTTCAGCAAGAAGTCCGCCTGCCTCTCCCAGCTCGACTACTTCAGCAGGCGCCTCGCCGAGCTCGACCGCAGGGGGGTCCCCGAGAAGCTTCTCCAGAAGCACCTCAAGCGGTACCGGATGCAGCCCGGCACCACCTTCAAGTAAGGACAACGGACATGCGCAGGACGCCCCCCCTCTTCGCCTTGCTGACGCTCGCCTTTCTCCCCCCCGCCTCCCGGGCCGCCGAGCGCCCCGCGCCCGCCTGCACCACCCTCGGCTATCCGGCCCCCCCCCGGGTCCTCCCTGTCAATTACCCGGGGGAAACTCCTCCCCAGGGGCGGGGGGGTGACCGCCAGATCAAATGAGCCGCTTCTCCCGATCCATATCGTTCTCCATCATGATGATGGTGCTCACGGTGGTCACCGTCACCATGACCGCCGCCAGCTGCGTCTACTTCGTGAGGGAGCGCGACGTCCAGTACGAGCGCCTCCAAAAGGAGCTCAAGGGGGCCGCCGACCAGCTCGCTTCCGGGCTGGCGGTGCCGGTCTGGAACTTCGACGACTACCAGATCGACGTCTTCCTCGACGGTTTCATGCACGATGCCACCGTGGCCTACCTCGAGCTCGAAACGGAAAACCGGCGGTTCGTGCGGGGGCGCGGCGAAAGGTGGGAGATGATCCGCGCCATCCCCGCCACCGCCAACCACATCGTCGAGGCGCGGCGGCCGGTGGTCTACAGCGGGAAGGAGATCGGCCACATCCGGATCGCCTACACCCGGCGCTACATCCGGGAAGCGCTCTTTCGCAACACCGCCATCATGCTGGCGGCCATCCTCGTCCTCGATCTCGCCATCTGCGCGAGCCTCTATATCATCCTCTCCCGATGGATCCTCACCCCGCTGGCGCTGCTCGACCAGTTCGCCGGCACCGTCATCGCCGGCGGCGACCACCGCTCGGTCCTCCCCCAGGGAAAGTTCCATGGGGAGCTCGGGAACCTGCGCAACTCGCTGGTCACCATGGTCGACACCCTCGCCACCCGTTACCTCGAGAAGCAGCGCGCCGAAGAGGCCCTGAGGGAGAGCGAGAACCGGCTTCAGCAGTTGAGCGACAACCTATCGGACAGCGTGGTCTACCAGGTAGACTGCGGCGTCGGGGGCGAGATGCGCCAGTTCACCTACCTGAGCGCGGGGATCGAGCGACTCCACGGGGTGAGCGCCGAGGCGGTCATGGCCGACCCCGGGATCCTCTACCGCCAGATCCACGAGGGAGACCGGGAGAAGATCGCCAAGGCCGAGGCGGAGGCCATCGCCACCCTGCAAACCTTCAAGGTGGAGATCCGGTTGCACTCCCCCGACGGGGCGAGCCGCTGGCTTCTTCTCACCAGCACACCGCACCGCGACCGGCGCGGCCATGTCGTCTTCGACGGCATCGAGATCGACGTCACCGAGAGGAAGCAGCTCGAAGAACAGCTCCAGCACGCCCAGAAGATGGAATCGGTGGGGAGGCTCGCCGGAGGGGTTGCCCACGACTTCAACAACATGCTCGGGGTCATCCTCGGTGCCGTCCACCTTTCGCTCGCCAAGGGGGCGGAGGGGGATATCAGGAACAACCTGATGATGATCCAGCAGGCCGCCGAACGCTCGAGCAACATCACCAGGCAGCTTTTGGCCTTCTCCCGCAAGCAGGTCATCGTCCCCAAGCCGGTCAACCTGAACGCACTGATCCTGGAATCGGTCAAGAACCTGGGGCGGCTCATCGGCGAGGACGTCAAGCTCGTCTTCCGCCCCTCGGTGGATCTCTGGAACGTGCTGATCGACCCCTCCCAGGTGGACCAGATCCTGATGAACCTTTCGGTCAACGCCCGCGACGCCATGCCCAACGGGGGGACCCTGACCATGGAGACCGCCAACATCCGGATCGACGGGGATTACAGCCACGTCCACCCCGACGCCGCCCCCGGCGACTACATCCAGCTCAGCATCAGCGACACCGGCTGCGGGATGGACGAGGAGACCCGGAAGCACATCTTCGAGCCGTTCTTCACCACCAAGGGGGTCGGGAAGGGGACCGGCCTAGGACTCGCCATGGTGTACGGGATCGTGACCCAGAACAACGGCTTCATCAACTGCTACAGCGAACCGGGGCAGGGGAGCGTCTTCAAGCTGTACTTCCCCCGCCTGCGGCAGGAGGTCGTCGACGACCGCCCCCCCTTGCCGGTCCCCCGTACCGGGAGCGGCACCATCTTGCTGGTGGAGGACGAGGAGATGCTTTTGTGGGCGACCACCAGGATGCTGGAGGACCTCGGCTACCTGGTGTTGCAGGCCAACACCCCTGGCGATGCGCTGAAGCTCTGCCAAGAAGGGATCGGTTTCGACCTCGTGCTGACCGACGTGGTGATGCCGGGGATCAACGGCCGTGAGATGGCGGAGCGGATCAGGCAGATGAGGCCCGAGGTGAAGGTGCTCTTCATGTCCGGCTACACCTCCGACCTCGTCGCCCAGCGCGGCATCATCGAGGAGGGGATGCACTTCATATCGAAACCGCTCGACCTGCAAAAGCTGAGCGAGATACTGCGTGAATTGCTGCAGTAGTTTTTTGCACCATCGACTCAAGAAATCTTTCCGACCTTCTCCAATCCTTGACTAAAGTCAAGGTTTCCCCCCCTCTCCTTCCCGTATGATCCCCTTCCCCAGCTAACGGTTACGGATGGCGCTCTCCTCGACCTCCCGCCGAGTCCTTCCGTCATGCGCGCCGGGCGGGACGGGTGATACCCGCCCTGCGGGGATACGCGAGCCGATGGCGATTATCTGGGGGGCGGCCCCCCGGTGCCACCGGACGGCAGGAATGGTTCACTTGTGGCAATGAGGAGGGAAGATGAAGAATCGGCTGATAAACGTTCCCATCAAGATGAAAGGGAGTCTGCGGGGGGCTCCCGAACCGGTGTCGATGAAATACGCGGTCTGGGGGCTGGTGAGCGGGATGAGCTCCATCATGGCCATCTTCGCCATGACCCGCATGGCCGGGTACCCGCTCCTGATCGGATCCTTCGGCGCCTCCGCCGTCCTCTTGTTCGGTGCCGTCGAGTCGCCGCTGGCTCAGCCCCGGAACCTGGTGGGCGGCCACCTCCTTTCGGCCCTGGTCGCGGTCGCCATCGTCTCGCTCTTCGGCTCCACTCCGGAGGCGATCGCCTTCGCGGTCGGCGTCGCCATCTTCGTCATGTATCTCACCCGCACCATCCATCCCCCGGGAGGGGCGACCGCCCTCATCGGCGTCCAGAGCCACGCGACCGCCCATTTCGTCCTGGTCCCGGTTCTTTCCGGGTCGCTAGTGCTGCTGGCGGTGGCCCTTTTCACCAACAACGTGGTGTACCACCGCCAGTACCCGAAGAACTGGCTGTAACCGGCAGCTTGCCGCCCGCCAGCGGATCCCAGGGGAGCTGGCGGGCATCCCAGCCCGGTCCCGATCTCCCGGCAACCGACCATCCGGATCAGTCCGCGCCGGTCTCCATTCTCACCGGCTTCGACACCTTCTTGTTGACCAAGACCTCCGCCGGCCCCAACCCGCTGCTGAACCAGCCGAGCCCGCGCGCTATCGGTCTGTCCGTTCACCGAGCGTCCTCCCCATATCACGCCGGATCCCTTCTTACGGGCAACCGCTGCCGCCCCCCCGGAACGCGCGGCCGCGGTCCCGAGCCGGGCGTTGACATCGAATAAATATTAAATATAATTAATCCTTCTTTTAATGCCTGCAAAGGGGGAGTTCCATGACAGCCAGAATAAAAACGATGGACGGCAACACCGCGGCGGCCCACGTAGCCTACGCAATGAGCGAGACGGCGGCCATCTACCCCATCACCCCATCCTCCACCATGGCCGAGGTGGCGGACGAGTGGGCGGTCGAGGGGCGCAAGAACATCTTCGGGCAGACCCTCCTGATCCGGGAGATGCAGTCGGAGGCGGGTGCCGCCGGTTCGGTGCACGGCTCGCTGGTGGCGGGCGCGCTCACCACCACCTTCACCGCTTCCCAGGGGCTCTTGCTGATGCTCCCCAACATGTACAAGATAGCCGGCGAGCTCCTCCCCGGCGTCTTCCACGTCTCCGCCCGCGCGCTCGCCACCCACGCGCTCTCCATCTTCGGCGATCACCAGGACGTGATGGCGGCCCGCGCCACCGGCTTCGCCCTCCTCTGCTCCTCCTCGGTCCAGGAATGCATGGACCTCGGGCTGGTGGCCCACCTGGCCGCCCTGGACGGGAGCGTCCCCTTCGTCCATTTCTTCGACGGCTTCCGTACCTCGCACGAGGTGCAGAAGATCGAGGTGATCGATTACCAGCAGATGGCCGGGCTGGTCGACTGGGAGAAGATCGCCCAGTTCCGCGCCAAGGCGATGAACCCCGAGCATCCCGAGCTCAGGGGTACCGCCCAGAACCCGGACATCTACTTCCAGGGACGGGAGCGCTCCAACCCGTACTACCTGGCACTCCCGGGGGTGGTGACCGCCTGCATGGAGAAGGTGGGGGAGCTGACCGGGCGGCGCTACCGCCTCTTCGACTACGTCGGCGATCCCAAGGCCGAGCGGGTGATCGTCACCATGGGCTCCTCCTGCGAGACGGTGGAGGAGGTGGTCCGCTTCTATCAGCGGCAGGGGGAGAAGATCGGGCTGGTCAAGGTGCGCCTCTACCGCCCCTTCGACGCCAAGGCCCTGCTGGAGGCCATCCCGGCCTCGGCCAGGAAGATCACCGTGCTCGACCGGACCAAGGAGCCCGGTGCGCTCGCGGAGCCGCTCTACCTCGACGTCTGCACCGCGTTTCTCGAGCGGGGTGGGAAGATACCCGACCTCTACGCGGGGCGCTACGGGCTGGGGTCGAAGGAGTTCCGCCCCGTGCACGTGAAGAGCGTTTTCGACAACATGGCCGCCCCCGACGGTAAGCGGCACTTCACGGTCGGCATCGACGACGACGTCACCAACCTCTCCCTGCCGGTCCGAGGGACCGTCTCCACCACCCCGGAGGGGACCATCCAGTGCCGGTTCTGGGGGATGGGGGCCGACGGCACGGTGGGGGCCAACAAGGCGGCCATCAAGATCATCGGCGACAACACCGACCTCTTCGCCCAGGCCTACTTCGCCTACGATTCCAAGAAATCGGGAGGGATCACCGTCTCCCACCTGCGCTTCGGCAAGCATCCCATCCAGTCCACCTACCTGGTCGACGCCGCCGACTTCATCTCCTGCCAGAAAGCTCCCTACGTGCAGGTCTACGACGTCCTGGAGGGGATCAAGGAAGGGGGGACCTTCCTGCTCAACTCGCCGTGGAACACGGTGGAACAGCTGGAGGAGAACCTTCCGGCCGCCATGCGGCGCACCATCGCCGCAGGCAAGATCCGCCTCTACAACGTGGACGCCATCGCCATCGCCGCCAAGGCCGGCCTCGGCGGGCGCATCAACATGATCATGCAGACCGCCTTCTTCAAGCTCTCCGGCGTGCTCCCCTTCCAGCAGGCGGTCGATCTCCTCAAGGACTCCATCCGCAAGGAGTACGGCCGCAAGGGGGGACAGGTGGTCCAGATGAACCTCGACGCGGTGGACCTGGCGGTGGAAAGCCTGGTCGAGATCCGCTACCCCGATGCCTGGAAAAAGGCCGACGACCGGCGGGGGCTCGACTTCCGGCTCGAGCAGGAGATGCCGGAGTACATGAGGAAGGTGATCTTCCCGATCCTCCGCCAGAAGGGTGACGACGTCCCGGTCTCCGCCTTCGAGCCGGACGGCGCCTTCCCCGTTTCCACCGCCCGCTACGAGAAGCGCGGGGTGGCCATCAACGTGCCGGAGTGGATCAAGGAGAACTGCATCCAGTGCAACCAGTGCAGCTACATCTGCCCCCACGCGACCATCCGCCCATTCCTGGCCACCGACGAGGAGATGGCCGCCGCACCGGAAAGCTACCAGACCATAGCCGCCATCGCCCGCGAGGTGAGGGGGGAGCAGTTCCGGATCCAGGTCTATCCGCTGGACTGCATGGGATGCGGCAACTGTGCGGACATCTGCCCCGCCAAGCAGTCCGCGCTGGTCATGAAGCCGATCGAGACCCAGCTGGTCCAGGAGGATAACCGCAAGTTCGCCGAGGCGCTTTCCCCGAAGGGGCACCTGGTGAAGAGGGGGACAGTGATCGGGAGCCAGTTCCAGCAGCCGCTGATCGAGTTCTCCGGCGCCTGTTCCGGGTGCGGCGAGACCCCCTACGCGCGTCTCGTCACCCAGCTCTTCGGGGCGCAGATGATGATCGCCAACGCCACCGGGTGCACCTCGATCTGGGGCGCCTCGGCGCCGGTCAGCCCCTACTGCACCAATCACGAGGGGCACGGCCCGGCCTGGAACAACTCCCTCTTCGAGGACGCCGCCGAATTCGGCTACGGCTACCACATGGCGATCTCCCAGCGCAGGGAAAGGCTCGCGTCGCTAATACGGGCGGCATCGTCGAAGGACCTGCCCAAACCGCTCAAAGAGGGTTTTCACGCCTGGCTTCAGCACATGGACGACCTCGAGCTATCCCGTGGCCATGCCGCGACCCTCAAGCCGCTGCTCGCCAAGGCCGGGGCGAAGGAGCCGGTGCTCGAGGAGATCGCCCAGGCGGCCGACCTCCTCGCCAAGAAATCGATCTGGGTGTACGGCGGGGACGGCTGGGCCTACGACATCGGTTTCGGCGGGCTCGACCACGTGCTCGCCATGGGCGAGGACGTCAACCTGCTCGTGATGGACACGGAGCTCTACTCCAACACCGGCGGCCAGTGCTCGAAGGCGACCCAGACCGGCGCGGTGGCCCGCTTCGCCGCCGCCGGGAAGAGGACCGCCAAGAAGGACCTCGGGAGGATGGCGATCAGCTACGGCTACGTCTACGTCGCCTCGGTGGCCATCGGCGCCGACAAGAACCAGACCCTCAAGGCGCTCATGGAGGCGGAGGCCTACCCGGGGCCGTCGCTGGTGATCGCCTATTCCACCTGCATCAACCAGGGGCTTCGCCGCGGCATGGGGAAATCGATCGAAGAGTCCCTGCTGGCGGTGAAATCCGGCTACTGGCCGCTTTACCGCTACAACCCGCAGTTGCGCGAGCAGGGAAAAAACCCCTTCATCCTGGAATCCAAGGAGCCGGACGGGTCGCTGGAGGATTTCCTCTCCGGCGAGGTCCGCTACTCCATGCTCGCCCAGATGAACCCGGAGGGGGCGGCCGCCTACCGCCGGCAACTCGCGCGGGAGGTCAACGAGCGGTTCCGCATCCTGAGGGAGATGGCCGACTGGCAGCCGACCAAGGGGGACGACCCTCCCAAGGGGGGGCGCAGCCACGAGCACGTACCGGCAGCCGCCGGCGCCACCGAGGAGCCGGCACCGGTCTGTGTCACCGCCACCAGCGACCCGCGCTACAGCAGGCCCACCGAGCCTGAAGAGATGTGCGACGACGGCCGCGCCGGCATCGACAAGAAGCTCGAAGAGTAGCCTGCCGTTCGTTTCCCGTTGCCCGTTTCCCGTTCCTTTCCGTTGCCAGTTCATCTCCTTCCACCTCCTTCCTTCCGCCCCCCCTCCCCTTCAAGGGGAGGGCTGGGGTGAGGATGGGGTTCCCGCAGCCCCCCTGTTCACCCCTTGAACACCCCCTGCCCAGCGCCTGATCATTCCTTGATTATCGACACGATTTTTCCTCATCGCCCGCTCAAATAAAATCAAACACTTGTTTAAATTTTTCAACCGGCATCATAGTTGCTCTAACCAGAACAGGGAAAAACTGTTAAAGGTCTTGCAACTACAACCGAAAAGCTTGCCTATCTGTCAAAGGATTTTTGTAGAAACATGTTTTGACAGTAACGAGCCAACCAGGTGGCACCCGAACTGACAACCGTTATTTCCACTGTCAAGGGACCCCGGGCTAAGGCAGGCAAACACCCCGGCAAGCCGGAGAATAGCGATGAGGAGGTGAAGAGAGGACCAGTTGTTCCGCTTCCTTAAGAGGGAAGCAACCCGCTGGCTGTGGGAGGGCGGGGAAAGCAGTGTGATAACGATACTACTAAACCATCCGCGAGGATGGGACGGAAAGCCCATTGGGTCTCTCAGAGACAGCCGGGATGCCGAATTATCGCCTTGTGATGATTTTGCGGCACCCGGCTTTTTCGTTGGTGCACGAGCCCCTAAATCAATCATTAAGGAGTGAGTCATGTTGAGAATCAATGGGAAAACCCCGCAGGCAAGAAACCGTTTCCTCAAATTCGCGGCCATGGTCGCCCTGACCGCCGGTGCCTTCTTGGCCGGCTCCGGCCACGCCCGTGCGGCAACCGCCTGGTACGCCGCCGGGAGCAATCACACCCTGGTACTCAAAGCCGACGGCACCGTCTGGGCGGTCGGAAAGAACACCTACGGCCAGCTCGGCAACGGCACCACCAGCTGGTGGAAGACCCAGGACCCGCAGCAGGTGAAAGGGCTCAAGGACGTGGTCGCCGTGGCGGCTGGCGGCGGCCATTCGGTGGCCCTCAAAAAAGACGGGACCGTCTGGGGCTGGGGGTATAACGGCGCCGGCCAGCTCGGCCAGGGGTGCGAAGGCAACAGCAGCGTCCCCGTGCAGGTGCTCGGACTCTCCCACGTCAAGGCCATCGCCGCAGGCCAGAGCCACATCGTGGCCCTCAAAGACGACGGCACCGTCTGGTCGCTCGGGAACAACCGGATCGGGCAGCTTGGCGACGGCTCCAAGGACCGGTCGCGGGTTCCGGTGATGGCGAGCGGCCTCCATGACGTGATCGCCATCGCCGCCGGCGGGTTCCACACCATGGCGCTCAAGGCGGACGGCTCGGTCTGGAGCTGGGGCTACAGCGCCGAAGGTGCCCTCGGTACCGGCCGGGTGGCCGACAGCGGCACCGCCGTCCCCACCATGGTGAGCGGCCTTTCCGGCATCAAGTCGATCGCCGCAGGCCTGCACCATAGCGTGGCGCTCGCCAAGGACGGCAGGGCCTATGCCTGGGGGAGCAACGAGGCGAGCCAGCTCGGCGAAGCCGGGACCGTGACGGCCAGCGCCCGCCCGGTGGTGGTAGCCGGGATCGACAACGTGGTCGACATTACCGCCAAGGCCAACCACACCATCGCGCTTCGCGAAGACGGCTCGGTCTGGGCCTGGGGTGACAGGGGGGCCGGCGAATGGGGGAACGGCAACTCGATGAGCGGCAGCGACGTCCCGGTACGGATGCACGGCGTGAGCGGGGCGACCAAGGTCGCCGCCGTGGTGAATCCCTCCACCGTCACCGCCCCTTCCGCCACCTTCCTCGCCCACCTGCAGGAGCAGGAATCGGACACCGCCTTCGCCAAGGAAGATACCACCGTCAAGGGTGACCTGGTGGCCATGTTCCTGGGCTCCATCGAAGCGAAGTGAAGATGCGCCCCCTCCCGGAGCGGTATCAACCGGGAGGGGGGAAACTTCCCTCACTCCTCCCCCTCTCCCGGGGGGAGAGGGAATGGCCCCGATGCCCTCTTCCTCCGGGAGGGTGACCCCCCTTACCCCCTCTCCCTCCGGGAGAGGGTGGCCGAAGGCCGGGTGAGGGAATCGGCCGCGAGGGCAAGCCGTCTGCGAATCTCGGTTACCCAAAAAAGGAGAAGCGAACATGAAAAGGGAAGTTTTCTTGGTGATAGCGGCGCTGGTGATGGCAGGAGCGGCTCACGCCGCGGAGGTGATGGAATTCCCGGCCTCCAAGGGGAAGGTGATCTTCCCGCACAAGAAGCACCAGGAGATGCTGAGGGACTGCACGAAGTGCCACGAGAAGGGGCCGGGTAAGATTGCCGATCTTGGCCAGAAGTGGGCCCACAAGACCTGCCGGGGATGCCACACGGAGCTCGGAAGAGGGCCGACCGCCTGCGGCGGGTGCCACCATAAGGACTAGAAACCGTTCTAGGTTCTAGGTTCTAGGTTCTAGGTTAAATACTGAATCGACCCTGGTTTCCGTAGGGTGGGCAGCCCTCTGCCCACCAGTCCCTGGCAGAGCCGCGTGGTCACGAGGGGCCTTAACCGTTGTCTGAACCAGCTGGGCCAGATAGATCCGCTGGTTTCACAACGTAGAACCTAGAACCTAGAACCTAGAACCTGTTTCGTTACTTGTTTCGTTACCTATGGCACCTGACGCACTTCTCGTTGTTGGCCCGGCCGTGGCAGCGGTAGCAGCTGGTCGGGTCCACTTTCCCGTCGATCATGTGGACGGAAAGGTAGTCGCCCCGGTGGATGAGCTCCCGGTCCGGCCGGTTCCCGAGGAAGACGGAGGGCTTGATCTCGCGCTCGTTGGCGTGGCAGGCGTTGCAGAAGGAGGCCTTGTGACAGATCTCGCAGAGCTTCTCGTCCTGGGCCGCGTAGAGCCGGTGCTGGCGGATGAACTCGGTGGTGTGCTTGAAGGTGGAAGGCCCCTTGGCCACCCCCTTGATCTGGTCCTCGTGGCACTCCACGCAGTCGGGTCGCCCTTCGCCCAAGGCCTCGGGATGCCAGGCGGGGAGGCTTTCCTGCTTGGAGACAACGGCGCAGGCGCCGATGGTGAGCATGCCGCTCACCGCCACTACGATGCCGAAGAGCTTTGCGCCGGTCATTTGTTCGCTCCTTTGCTCTCTGAAATATAGTTGAAGGTCAACCGCACGAGCCCGCGGACATCGTCGGTAACCCACGGGTTCCTGCTGTAGCTGACTTCGCCGGACAGTGCCAGCGCCGGGATGATCCGCCAGCCGGCCGAGGCGATCGCTTCGTAGGCGTTCTTGACCTGGTAGAGGCTCGACTTGAAGAGCTGGGCGATCCCGTCCACGCTCCCCTGGTAGCGCCCGTCGTCGTACATGCAGTATCCGCGGATCTCGTGGTACGAGTTGAACCCGGTGGCCCCCTCTACGCGATGGTAGGAAACTCCGGGGCGGACCTTCTTGTCCAGGAAGTTCAGCCGGAGGTCGGCACCGTAACGGTTCGAGTCGCCGTTCAGGTTCTGGTCGATCGAGTCGCTTCGCTTGATGTGCCGGAAGTCGCCGGTGACGTCGACGGGTGCCGCCACGTTCCAGGTAACCGCCCCGCCGTAGGACTTCACCTTCCCGCCGAGGTCCGGGTTGAAGAGCGACCGCAGGTTGGAGGCGGAGAAATAATGGGTGAGATCGGCGTCGTTGTAAAGCCCCGACACGGTAACGCTCTTCATCGGGAAGATCTTCAGCTGGTAGCTCTGCTCGGCCATACCGTCGGTGGAGACGTCATAGGAGCCGCGGCCGTTCACCTCCACGTGCTTCTCCGGGCGGAGCCAGAAGTCTCCTCCCACGAGCTCGCGGTCGTACTTGTTGCCGGTAAGGGGCTCGTAGATGCCACCCTTCTCGTGCACGCCGGAGATCCCGACCTCCAAAAGCGAGCCGTACGCGTAGCTCCCCCTGCCGCCGGCGATGAAGCTCCCCTTGGTGTTACTCCCACGATCGAGCTTCACCGGCGCCCCGGCAAAGGCGGAGAGGGCGAACCCCTTGGCGAGGTCGGTGCGCCCCGCCACCCCGTCCAACTGTTCGGAGGCGATCCCCTCGTTGACCACGAAGCGCCCCGCCTTGAGGTCGCCGTTGGCCTTGGCGAAGCGGTAGCGGAGATAGCCATAGGAGAGCTCGCCGTCGTTTCTCTTTTCGCCGGTGCTCGGATCGCCCAGGTCCACCCGCTCCCACCCGTACAGGTGCAGGGAAAGGTTGCCGTCGGCGAGCTTGTCGACGTCAATCCCGGCGAACTGGGTGAACGGTGCCACGGTCTGTTTCTCGAAGCCGGGGGTGGCCCGCTGCTCGAGGCGGAAGATGGAGGTGCCGTCGGCCTGGAAGTCGACCGCGAAGGCAAGCGAGGGTACAAGCGTAGTGAGTGCCAGCGCCGAGGTTAGCCCCTTTTTCTTCATCTTGTTGCTCCTTGGACTGAAGGAATCGCGGTTGGAAGGGTTTGAGAAATTGTAACGGACAAACAGCGACTGTCAAAAAATTGGGGTTAGCTGGATCTATAACATGCTTGATTCAAAGGGAAAAATGCAGTTGCAGGAGTGGAAACAGGATTTGACATACCTGTCGGGCTTGTTTTCGAAGGCTAGCCGATACTGTTAGATATCATTAATATAATTACAGTATCAGGTCCACCCTTGTTCTTTGACTATTTAATAAAGTAACTGTCTTATCGGTAGGTTATGACTGCACCAGCAGGCGCTGAAAGTGCACGAAATTTGCGGGATTCAGGACATACCGTATAATGTCCCCATCGGCACCGGATAAGGTGCAGTCTGAGACTGTCCAGCATCGCCTAAGGCCCGGACGAACCGGTCAAATCCTTGCCCTGATGGAGTTGAACATGCCCAAGACAAACCTGCGCCTTTACTGGTCTGCCCTCTTCGTATCCCTGCTCGTCTTCGGCGGCTGCGCCAGTGACAACGCCAGCGCCCCCGCCCTGACCGAATCGGGGCAGCATCCGGCCAACTGGGTGGTGGCACACCGCGCCGCCTACCAGGCGTCCCCGAGCAGCTGCGGCCAGTGCCACGGAGGACCTGGATTCGACACCTCCCCCGCGGTAAGCGGCGGGATCGCGCAGGTCAGCTGCTTCTCCACCAGTTTCGGGGCGCTCACCTGCCATGCCGGAGGGCACGCCCCCCGGTTGGCCCCCCACCCGGTCCCCTTCACCGACCCGACCCAGCACGGCCCCTTGGCCAAGCAGGACCTGACTTTCTGCCAGGTCTGCCATGCCGCCCAGACCGGACCGGGGACCAACCCCCGCTTCAACCTCCCGATCGGCTCGCTCACCACCGGGTGCGAGGGTTCCGGCTGCCACCTCCCCAACATGGCCCATCCCAAGCCGTGGCAGCTCGGGGCGGTCGCCAACAGCAAGGGGCACGCCACCGCCGGGAACCTGGCCAACGCCTGCACGCTTTGCCACGGGGTGGCGCTGGCGGGCGGGGCGGGTCCGGCCTGCGCGAGCTGCCATACCTCGCTCACGGCCGGGGCGGTCCCGGTGCTCGGAGCATGCGTCTCCTGCCACAGCGCGCCCCCCAGCGGGAGCTCGTCCCCCAACGTGGCGGGAGCCCACCTCGCGCACAACGCGCTGGCGGAGGTCGCCAACGTCTGCAGCAGCTGCCATACCGGCGGGGGGAGCGGCACCGCCAACCACGGCTCCGGGACGGTCACCCTGGCGGTACTCGCCACCTATAACGCGAACGGGGGAACCGCCACCTACATCGCCGCCAGCGGGACCTGCGCAAATATCAGCTGCCACGGCGGCATCCAGACCCCCAACTGGCAGAGCGGGCAGATCGACGTCGCCACCCAGTGCACGAGCTGCCACGCGGCCGGGACCTCGCAGGGGGTGCCGCAGAACAACAGCTACTTCTCCGGGCTCCATAATTTCCACCTCAGCCCGCAGCAGGTTGGGCTCGTCTGCACCGACTGCCACGACGCCGCCATCCTCACGGCGCCGACTACGCCTGGGCACTTCAGCGGGCTGAAGACCGCCGCCTTCGAACTGGCACCGTCGGCGACCATCAGGAGCGTCGTCAACTACAACGCGGTCCAGCATACCTGCTCACCGCAGAACAACGGGACGAACTTCTCATTCACAGCCTGCCATGGCACGAGGACGTGGCAATGACATAGACGAAACGGCTCACACTCACAGCGAGAGCCTTATGCCAAAGGGGCAGCCGGGCTAACTCCTGCTGTGACAACAGAAAATAATTCCGAGACTTTCGGTAGAACTCGTCGATCCTTGACAAAAAAAGTTTTGACATTTTTCGGCGACTTCAGTTAGCATCGAAAAAAACGCAGCTGATACACGACAATACTAAACCATCCGCGAGGGTGGGACGGAAAGCCTAGGGTCTCCACGAGACAGCCGGGTTGCCGAAATATCGCAGGATATTTGCAGGCAACCCGGTTTTTTGTTGCCCACGACAAAATGACATAATAGCGTTTTAAATCGGTGCAGAAACCGATTCGTGTCGCGACCTCCAGTCCGGCTCGAAACTCACAATTCGATAGACGACAATACTCAACCATTCGCGAGAATGGGGCGGAAAGCCTAGGGTCTCCACGAGACAGCCGGGTTGCCGAAATATCGTTTGATATTTTTTCGTCAATTCTTTTTTTGTCTCAATGTCGGCAGTTTGAGAGTTTCAGAGACGTCCGGTTCCAGTCGGGCGGGAGGTTTGCAGACAATGGTATTCGGCAGGAAATGCGGCGGCGCCCGAGCGGTGGCCACCTTCTTCAGCGTCCTTTTTCAGCTGTTTGGGCTGGCGGTAGTGGCCGGTGCGGTCCCCGTCCCGGTGGTGACCCCGCTCCCCTCGCTTTCGGGAGGGCTCTCCACCCCGGTGAAGGTGGCGACCGACGGCAACGGTAACCTCTTCCTCACCGATCCGCGGGGGGGAGGGGTGCTGGAGTTCTCCGCCGCCGGGGCGCTGGTGAAGGTCATCCCCACCGCCGGCAACCCCCAGGGGATCGCCGTCACCCTCTCCGGAAACCTGGTGGTCACCGTCGGCGACCACGCAAGCATCGTCGACTTAAGCGGCCAGGAGGTCGCCAGGCTCGGGGCCGCCACCGGCCAGTTCAAGATGGCCAACGGGGTGGCGGTCGACGCCGACGGCCTCATCTACGTGGTCGACAGCCTCAACGACTGCGTCCAGGTCTTCTCCTCCCAGGGTACCCCCATCACCCAGCCCAACGCCTCCCCCGGCAAGCCCGCCAACAGCTTCGGAAGCTCCGGCAACGGCAACGGGCAGTTCGCCACCCCGACCGGCATCAGCTACGAGAAGAGCTCGAAGCAGCTGGCGGTGGCCGACACCTTAAACGGGCGGGTCCAGTTCTTCGATCTCTCCGGCACCTACCAAAAGACCATCGGCACCCTCGGGTCCGGTCCGCTACGCTTCACCGCCCCCCAGGCCACCGTCTTCGAGTACGGCGGCGGCAACCTCAAGCGGATGTACGTGGTCGACTGCTTCCAGAACAACCTGCAGGCCATCGATCCCGCCGGGAACGGCAGCTTCCTGAGCACGCTCGGAAGCTACGGCTCGGGCACCGGCAAGGTGACCTCCCCCTCGGACGCCGTCTTCGATCCCGCCAGCGGCAAGCTCTTCGTAGTCAACTCCACCGCCAAGCTGGCGGTATTCTCCATCACCGATCCTCCGACCTCGACGGGCGGCGGCTCGACCACGCCGGGGGCGCTCGTACTGACCCTCACCCCGGTCCCGTCCACCACCGCCAGCTCCACGCTCACCATCTCCGGCACCGTCACCGCCGGCGCCACCGTCCAGGTCACCGTGGGGAACGGCGCCCCCGTCAGCGCCACCGTCACCGGCGGGAACTGGAGCGCGACCCTCTTCGGGCTCGCCACCGGGAGCAACCAGCTGACGGTGACCGCCTCCGACAGCGCCGGCAACCACGTGGCGCAGGGGGCTACCGTCTCCTACAACCCGGCCGCGCCGGTCATCACCGTCGCCAAGGCCACCGTCCTCATCAACCAGACCAGCCAGACCATCTCCGGCACCATGTCGCAGGGGGCCACCGTCACGGTGACCGTCTCGGGTAACGTGCTGGCCGGCCCGGTCCGCTACCCGACCGCCTCCAGCTGGGCCTGCGACCTCGTCTCGCTCGCCCAGGGAAGCAACCAGGTAGTGGCCACCGCCACCGCCGCCAACGGTGCCTCCTCGCAGGCTAGCGAGAACGTGGTGGTCGACAGCATCCCGCCGGCCCTCGCGGTCTCGGCCCTCACCGACGGCAGCGTCACCGGTATCCCGATGCAGAACGTGGAAGGAACCGTATCCGATCCGAACCTCGACAAGGTGACCGTCAACGGAACCGCCGTCCCGGTTGTGAACGGGATCTTCACCTGCCAGCTCCCGCTGGTGGCCGGCACCAACAACGTCACCGTGACGGCCAACGACCTGGCCGGGAACCAGAGCCGCGACCTGCGCAGCGTCAAGCTCGCCGCGCTGGCTCCCCAGCTCGCGCTGACCGCGCCGGCCGACAACGCGGTGGTCACCGCCTCCTCGCTCACCGTCACCGGCGCCGCCTCCGCGGGGACCACGGTCACCGTGGCGGGGACCCCGGTCCAGCTCTCCAACGGGAGCTTCTCGACCACGGTCGCCCTCCAGCCCGGGCTGAACACCATCGTGGTGGCCGGCACCGACGCCAATGGAAAGCTGACCGCCCTCAAGCGCTCGATCGACTACCAGCAGCAGGGGCCGGATCTCTCCGTCGGGCAGCCGGGCCAGGATACCGCCACCAACCAGACCGCCCTGACGGTGAGCGCGAGCTCGACGGCCGCGGCCTCCATGACCGCCACCGTGAACGGAACGAGCACTCCGCTCACCCTGGCCAACGGAAGCTACAGCCTCGCCCTGAGCGGGCTGGCCGACGGCAGCTACCGCGTGATGGTGACTGCCACCGACTCAACCGGCCTGACCGCCAGCTCGGTCCGCACCATCGTGGTGGACACCGTGGCGCCCCAGCTCACCATCGACCCGGTCGCCTCGGCAGCGGCCACCCAGCTCTCCGGAACCGCCGAGCCGGGGGCGTTACTCTCCGCCTCGGACAAGAACGGCCCGGTGGGGATCATGACGGTCGCCGCGGACGGAAGCTGGACGCTCGACCTCTCGGCCGGCTACGACAGCGCCACCATCACGGTGAGCGCCCGCGACGCCGCCGGGAACGTGACCACCAAGAGCCCGAGCCTCGTCCAGAGCGTCCCCGACGGCGACCTGACCGGCGACGGCAAGGTCGACATCGCCGACGCCATGAGGGCGATGCAGATCGCCGCCGGCTTCATCACCCCGACAACCCGCGACATCGCCCACGGCGACGTGGCCCCGCTGGCCAACGGCAAGCCGTCGCCGGACGGCGTCATCGACATCGCCGACGTGGTCGCCATCCTCAGGAAGGCGGTCGGGCTCGTCACCTGGTAACTACTAGACGCCCCCGGCACTGTAACAGGTGCCGGGGCCACTGGATCAAGGTGACCTAGTCCACTGAAATTATTGACCTCGGCTGACAGATTTAAAATCCATGTTAGCATTTTGATAATCCCCTCTCTTGTCCGACCCCGTCCTGAGAGAAAGCGGGTTGAGACAAGATGCTTGTGAGAGGACACCAATGAGCAAGAGACTGTTCCCCAACAAACTGATTGCCTTCTGCGGGCTGACCATTTCCCTTTTAGCCTTGGCCGGCTGCGGCGGAGGAGGCTCCGGCGCAGCCCCGGCCTCCGGCGTCACCACGACGGTGACCGGCGTCGCCTCCAAGGGGCCGATCGCCAACGGCACGGTGAAGATCTTCGCCATCAATCCCGACGGCTCCAAGGGCCTTCTGGCCTCCGTTTCCACCGGGGCGGACGGCTCTTACAGCGCCACCATCAACTACACGGGCCCCATCTACCTGGAGGCGAGCGGAAGCTACCTCGACGAGGCGACCGGGCTCACCAAGACCATCGACCCGGCCACCCCACTGCGGGCGGCCCTGGCCTCGGCCACCGGAACCGTGGCGGTAGCGGTGACCCCGCTCACCGACCTCGCGGTGCAAAAGGCCGCCACCCTCACCCCGGTCAACATCACGGCCGCCAACCAACTGGTCAGCGAGCTCTTCAAGGTGGACATCATCGGCGTCCAGCCGGTGGCCCCCACCCAGGCCGCCTTCACCGCACAGGGCACCACCCAACCGCAGCGTGACTACGCGCTGGCGCTGGCCGCCCTCTCCGAGATGGCCACCACCTCCGGCGGGGTCAACCAGACCGTCAGCACGCTCGCCTCGGCCCTCGGGGCCGGGACCACCCTCCCGCCAGCCACCGCCCAGCAGGTGACCGGCGCCCTCTCCAACTATCTCGCTTCCGCGAACAACACCACCCCGGTGACCAGCATCACCCAGACCAACCTGGTCAACGTCGGGGGAGAAATCGTCTCCGTCAAACTCTCCACCACCGGGACTCTCCCGGCAAGATCGCTGATCGGCGGGATATCGCTCACCCTGGCGCTTCCTGCCGGGGTCACCGTCAAGGCCGACCCTTCCAACGGCGCGATCTTGTCAGGCGTCCTCACCCCTTCGGGGGTCTTAAGCGCCAGCGGGAACCTCCTCGAGACCGGGAGGTACGTGGCCGCCCAGGGGAGCGCGCCGGCGACGGTAACGGTACTGGTGGAGCAGGCCACCGGCTTCGCAGCCGGCCAGTTCGCCACCTTGGTCTGCGACTATCCGGCGGGGGCGACGCCGCCGACCGCTGACCAGTTCGCGATCCAGAGCTTCAAGGTGGTCGATACGAACACTGCCGACCTCAACAAGAACCAGAACGTCATCGGTATCTCGCTCCAGGTGCAGTAGCGCGGGAGCAGACCTTCGACCGCAACATCGACACCAACGGGGTCCCCTCCCGCCAGGGAGGGCTCTCCCCGATCAAACGGCCGCCTTTCGCGACAGCGCGGAGGCCGGCCCGCTATCCGGAAACCCGCGGCTACGGCCGGGACCGGGCCCGAGAGGGCGGTTTGAAAAGCATCAAAGCTGTGAGGTCCGCGCGGCGGACGAACCGGGAGGGGGAATGAAGAAGCGAGTAGCGGCAGGTATTCTGGGGGGCGTCATCCTCACCATGCTGGGGATCGGCGTGGCGCTGGCCAACGATCCTCCCCATGACGCGAGCAACGGCATCCAGTGCGTGAACTGCCATACCGCCCAGGGGATCACCGGGGCGGACTCCTACGTCAACGTCTGCCTGAGCTGTCACCGGCTGGGGATGCCGCGCGGGGGGAGGCTGCCGTTCGCGCCGAGCGACCAGGCCAATCCCTTCGGGAACCTGACCACCACCTTCGCCGGCACCGCCTACCAGATCTCCCACTCCTGGTCGGGACCGGACAACGTCCCGGCGGCCGGGGCGCAGGCCCCCTCTTCCCCCGAGCTCAACGCCAGCAAGGCGACCGGGATGCTTGCCTGCACCCGCTGCCACGATCCCCACACCCAGGCCAATCCCCCGTACCTGAGGCTTCCCAACGACCGCGACCAGCTCTGCCTGGACTGCCACCGCGCGAGAAACGTCCAGGACCACCGGCTGGGGAGCCACCCGATCAACTTCAACTACACGAGCGCCACCTCCAAGGCCAAGCTCTACCCGGCCCTGTACAACAACCCGCCCCTGAACGCCAACCCGGCCAACCCGACCTCGGCCATCCAGTTCAAGGGGGGAACGCTCCTTTGCTCGAGCTGCCACGGGGTCCACTTCGCCGACTCCAATAGCGCCACCTTCGACGGCTTCTCCTCGTACCGCACCCTCACCCCGTCCGCTGGGTACCTCCTGCGGACCGACCTGAAGGGGGCGACCGCGGCCTCGCTCAACATCTGCACCAACTGCCACGTGAAGAAAAACCACAACGGCAAGAACCAGAACGTACAGTGCGTGGACTGCCACGGCGCCCACGTGGATGTCGGCGACGGGAGCGCCCCCAACACCTTCCTCATCCGCCGCTACATGAACGTCTCCACGGCGGCCGGCGCGGTCCGGGGTGCCAAGGTCATCTTCCAGGGGTACACCCAGCCGGTCGGCAACTACAAGGACGCCAACGGCACCGGGGTCTGCCAGGGGTGCCACCAGGTCCCCACCGGCCCCAACTATCCGCCCGAGCACACGCTCGCCACCGCCACCGCGGCGACCTGCAACCCGTGCCACTCGCACGCGAACCCGGCGGGCGCCTTCACCTTCTCCACCGCCGGCTGCTCGGCCTGCCACGGCTATCCCCCGCGGGCGAACCACGCGGGCGGCCCGGACGGCTACGCGGCCAACTACGCGAACTCCCCCGCCTTCAAGGACGAGTCGCTTACCCCGCACGTCTCCCACGCCGGGGGGGCCCCCGGGAACTACGCCTGCGGCCAGTGCCACCAGGGTAACAGCCACGCCACCGGCACCTTCCAGGACGTCTTCGTCGACACCACCGGCCTTTTGGCCGGGAGCGCCGCCTCCTACAGCGCGGCGGGCGCCACCTGCAACTCGGTCTACTGCCACTCCAACGGCGCGCCCAGAAACGGGAGCACCGTCTACAAGCCCGTCACCTGGACCAACGGCAGGGGGACCATCGTGGGGAGCGCCGGGGAATGCTCGGCCTGCCACGACGCACGCCCCACCACCAACGCCCACGGCAAGCACCTGACCCGCGGCTACGCCTGCGCGACCTGCCACGCCGCCACGGTCAGCTCCGATACCGCCATCCTCGACCCCACCCAGCACGCCGACGGGGTGAAGACGGTCTCCTTCGCCAGCACCCAGCCGCTCACCGCTTCGCTCGCCTGGATCCAGGGGAGCGCCACCTGCCTGGGCGGCAAGTGCCACTCGGACGGCCGCGGCGGCGCCCCGGCCACCGTCCCCAACTGGCTGGATCCCACCACCGGCGCCTGCGGGTCGTGCCACGCCCAGGCCCCGGCCACCCTCTCGCACCCGACCCATTTCAACGGCGTCTACGGCCCCCAGCTCGGGAGCGCGGTGAACGCCTGCCAGAGCTGCCACGTCTACACCACCGACACCGCCGCCACCCACGTGAACGGGACGGTGGACGTCGTGAGCGCCGCCGGCTCCGCCTGCGCCCTCTGCCACCCGGGGACCATCCCCACCTGGGGTAGCGGGCGGCTTGCCTGCACCTCGTGCCACGCGGCCACCCCGTCGCAGCTTCCCAACGGGGTACAGGCCCCCTACTTCGCCTCCTTCGCCGGCGCCGGCCACGGCCAGTTCGCCGCGTCCAGCGCATGCACCGCCTGCCACGACCAGAACGCCCCCCACATCGCCGGGACGCTCGGGGTCAACACCAGGCTCCTCTTGACCAACGACAACAACCTCTGCGCCTCCTGCCACAACGATCCGACCAAGGTGACCACGGTGGCGCGCCAGAACATGGTCTCCCACGTGACCGTCAAGGGTGGGGCCGCCACCAGCGACTGCAAGTCCTGCCATGACGTACACGGCTCGGTCAACCTGCACATGATCAAGACCACCATCAACGGGGTCGCGGTCTCCTTCACCAACATCTCCTCGGGCTTCGTCCAGACTCAGGCACCGTACCAGGGGCTTTGCCAGGTCTGCCACACCCAGACCAACCACTGGAGAAGCGGCAACGCCCCCGACGGCCACCCGACCAAATTCTGCCTCAACTGCCACAACCACAAGGCTTCCGCGGCCTTCCGGCCGAGCACCGCCTGCGACTCCTGCCACGGCTATCCGCCGGTCCCGGCCGGCTTCACGGGGACCTCCGGCAACTACTCGAGCGCCCGTACCGAGGACTACCCCGGCGGCGGCGGCGCCCACCTCTTCCACTTGAAGCCCGGCATCCGCCCCGCCGACGGCTGGGTCAACTGCACCGGCTGCCACGGCAACGGCTCGCTCTCACCGGCCACCCACACCATGGTGCTCCCGGTCACCCCGAGCAAGATCACCATCGACCCGGCGGACCGGTTCCGCTTCAACCCCGGCCTCCCGCTGGGAGCCGGCTCCTACAGCGGACAGCTGCTCGATAACGGCGCCAATACCACGGGAAGCTGCAATAACGTGAGTTGTCATTTCAAACCCTCCAAGAGGTGGAGCACGGTTAGGTAGTACGGTGCGGCTTGGAGCGCGCCGGTCGGCTCTTGTTTTAATCAGCACGAGGAAAATGAATGTTTGGATTGAATCATGTCAAAGTTCGTCGTTTAGCCCTGGCGGTCTCGCTCACCGCCCTGGCCTGTCTCAATGGGGGGAGGGCTTTCGCCTCCTCCACGTGCTCCGACTGTCACAACATGCCACCCATCGACGCGGCGTATCGTAACCTCACCAGCGGCGGGTTCGTCGGGAGCCACAGCACCCACAACCCCGCCGTCGCCACCGCTACCAGCTGCGAGCCGTGCCACAGCGGCGCGAGCAGCTACCTGACCGGTCACCGCGACGGGGTGATCCAGATCTCCTCCAACGTGAACGCCTCCCCGGTCGCCGCCACCTACAGCAAGGGGACCTTCTTCAACCAGACCTCCATCCCGGTGATGGGGAGCTGCTCCAACGTCAACTGCCACTTCGAGGCGGTCACCCCCAGCTGGGGGAGCGCCAAGCTCACCTCCCCCACCGGGTGCGGGACCTGCCACGGCGCGCCCCCCTCGGACGGGAACCACCCCTCCCTCCTCGGCGCCGGCAAGAAGCATGGCGATTACTACGGGACCGGCACCGCCTCCTGTGTCAAGTGCCACTCCGACCACACGCTGGAGGCCACCCCCTTCGCCCACGCGACCAGCGCCGGCAAGCGCCCCCTCATGGTCGGCTTCCTGAGCGCCCCCAACTCCGGCGGGGCCTACTCCGGGAACCTCGCCTACCCGGCCTACCTCCCGAGCCAGAACCCGCCCAGAAACGGGAGCTGCACGGCGCTCTACTGCCACAGTAACGGTGCAGGGGGGGCGGCCAAGGTCACCCCGGTCTGGGGGAGCACGCTGCCGGCCGACTGCTCCGGCTGCCACGACACCAAGCGGACCACCGCGGTGGCCACCACCCTCTCCGGGAAGCACGACCGCCACATGAACCCGGCCAACAACGCCCTGATCGGGGTCAACAACGGGTTCAACTGCATCGACTGCCACGCGAAGACGGTGAGCTCCAACACGACCATCGGCACCCTGAGCCGCCACATTAACGGCCTGGTGGATTACTCCTCGGCCAAAGGGGGGGGGAGCGCCCGCTACAATGCCGCCACCAAGAGCTGCTCCTCCATCTACTGCCACTCCAACGGCAACCGGACCTCGCTCGTCTACGTGAACCCGCCGGCCTGGAATTCGACCGCCACCCTTTCCTGCAACGGCTGCCACGGCACGAGCTCGGCGGTGGGCGCTCCCGACTACGCAAGCGGCGGGTCCGCCTCGGCCACCCCCAACAGCCACGCGAAGCACCTGGCCGGCGCCACCTCCACCACCGCCTGCGCCCCGTGCCACGCGAAAACGGTGAGCGCCACCAACTCGCTCGCCTTCAAGGACTACACCGCGGCCAACTACCACTTGAACGGCAAGACCGACGTCACCTTCCTCGCCTCCCGCGCCGGCGCCACCGCGAGCTGGAACCAGTCCACCACCACCTGCTCGAACATCTACTGCCACGGCGGGAGCTCCATCCAGTGGGGTGCCCCGGCCCCCAACTGCCAGGACTGCCACGGCGGCGGCGCCAGCGCCTCGGTGGCCGACTTCTCCGGCACCTTCTGGAATAACGGGACCCTCTCGACCATCCAGATGACCGGGACCGGCTCCTGGGCCGACACCGGCCACGGCCGCCCGGCCGCCTCGGGGAACTACCCGGGAAGCGGCAACCCGGCGGCCGATTTCACCGGCATCGCGAACTACTGCGAGTGGTGCCACGACTCCACCATTGCCCACGGCACCGCAACCAACCCCTTCCGGCTCAGGAACTTCGCCGACCCGACCTGGGGGCTTAACGGCCCCTGCATGGTCTGCCACGCCACCGGCTCGGCCGGGGTCACCGTCTCCGGGGTGACCAGGAACGGCTCCTCCACGAGCAAGGTCGGCTCCTTCCACTACGGCGCGAAGCACACCGCGCTCCTGGCCGGCGGCCAGTTCTGCTGGGACTGCCACGACCCGCACGGGGCGGGCTCCGCCAACCAGTTCATGATCCGCCAGTACCCGGCGCTCACCTCCGACACGGTGACCGGCCAGCCGACCAGCCAGAGCGCGGTCGCGGTCGTCTTCGCCCTGTCGGCCACCCCGACCGGCACCGACTACGCGAAGAGCACCGCTCCCTTCAACGGGATCTGCAACGTCTGTCATACCACCACCAGCCACTACACCACCACGGCGGGGGATTCCCACAACGCGGGGCTGCGCTGCACGAGCTGCCACAACCATACCGGCGACGCGGCCTCCACCGCCTTCAAGCCGACCAACAACTGCGACAGCTGCCACGGCTACCCGCCGGCCCCGACCGGCTTCGTCGGGACCCACGGCAACTACTCGAGCGCCCGCAACGAGGACTACCTGGGCGGCGCCGGTGCCCACCTGATCGCGGCCCACATCAACCCGAACGCCAAGCCGTCCGACGGCTGGGCCAACTGCGCGATCTGCCACAGCCACGGCTCGCTCTCCCCGGCCACCCACACCATGGTGACCCCGGTCTCCCCGAGCAAGATCACCGTGGACGTCTCCGACCGGCTCCGCTTCAACCCGGGGCTGCACACCGGGCCGCAGTGGTACAACGGCGTGCTGGTGGACGGCGGCGCCAACGCAACCGGCAGCTGCCTGAACGTGGCCTGCCACTTCAAGGCCTCCAAGAAGTGGAGCACCGAGAAGTAACCTGACCAGGGGGCTGCCCAGGCAGCCCCCTTTTCCCGCTTTCCCACCGCCGGTGGGGCGCCCGAAGTACCGGCGCGGCAGACAGAGACTGGATTGGATACGGGAACCTCCGCGAACCGGACCCCGAAATGAAAAGGAAGGAGTGTCGAATGACGACGGCGAAACTGAGGGATTATGCAGAGAGGCACTGGGTAACGGTTCTGCCGGCCCTGCTGGTCATGGTATTGGCCGCCTCGGGAGCGCAGGGCGCCACCTGCTCGGACTGCCACGGGATGCCCCCGATCGACGCCGCCTACCGCAACATCACGAGCGGTGGCTTCAAGGGGAGCCATATGACCCACAACCCGGCCACCGCCGCCGCCGGGAACTGCGAGCCGTGCCACACCGGGGCGAGCAGCTACGCGGTGGACCATCGCGACGGGGTGGTCAAGATCGCCTCCAACCTGAACAACTCGCCGGTGGCGGCGGTCTACAGCAAGGGGACCTTCTTCAACCAGACCTCGATCCCGGTAATGGGGAGCTGCTCCAACGTCAACTGCCACTTCGAGGCGGTGACGCCGGCCTGGGGGAACAGCCCGTTCACCTCGCCGGCCAGCTGCGGCGCCTGCCACGGTGCGCCTCCTTCCGACGGCAACCACCCGGCCCTCACCGGGGCTGGCAAGAAACACGGCGACTACTACGGGACCGGGACCGCCTCCTGCGTGAAATGCCACTCGGACCACACCGCCGAGGCGGCGCCCTTCGCCCACGCCACCAGCGCCGGCAAGCGCTCGCTGGTCGTGCGCTTTACCGCGGCCCCCAACGCGGGGGGGAGTTACTCCGGGAACGTCGCCTACCCGAACTACCTCCCGAGCCAGAATCCCACCCGTAACGGGAGCTGCAGCTCGCTCTACTGCCACAGTAACGGCGCCGGAGGCGCTCCCACCACCGTCCCGGTCTGGGGGAGCACCCTGGCGGCCGACTGCACCGGCTGCCACGGCAACGACTCCACCTCCGCCTCGGTGATCGCCAGCGGCAAGCATACCGCCCACATCAACAACGCCGCCGTCTTCGGCACCGGCAACAACTTCGGCTGCATCGAGTGCCACGCCAAGACCGTATCGGCCAACCGGGCGGTCGCCACCATGGCCAACCACGTGAACGGCATGGTCGACTACTCCGGGGCCCGCGCCGGGGGAAGCGCGCGCTACTCGGCCACCACCAAGGTCTGCTCGAACATCTACTGCCACTCCAACGGCAACGCGGCCTCACTCGTCTACGTGGCCCCCCCCGCCTGGAACTCCACGGCGACCCTCGCCTGCAACGGCTGCCACGGGACTAGCAACGCCACCACCGGCGCCCCCGACTACGCGAACGGCGGGGCCGGGACCACCACCGCCAACAGCCACCCCAAGCACGTCTCCGGCGCCACCGACACCACCATCTGCGCGACCTGCCACCAGCGGACCGCCAGCGCCACCGTGGGCGGCCGGTTCAAGGACTACTCCGCCTCGCTGCACCACCTGAACCGGACCCCCAACGTCTACTTCGACGCCACCAAGGCCGGCACCACCGCCACCTGGACCCAGGCGAGCGCCACCTGCTCGAACGTCGCCTGCCACGGCGGCACCGGGAGCAGCGTCACCTGGGGCTCCACCCTTAACTGCCAGGACTGCCACGGCAACGGCGCCTCCGTCTCGGTGGCGGACTTCGGCGCCACCTTCTGGAACAACGGGACCATGTCGAAGTTCCAGCTGACCGGCACCGGCTCCTTCGCCGACACCGGCCACGGCCGTCCCACCGCCTCCGGAAACTACCCGGGGAGTGCCAACCCGCCGGCCAACTTTGCCGGGATCACCAACTACTGCGAGTGGTGCCACGACTCGACCATCGGCCACAACGTCTCCACCAACCCGTTCCGGCTCAGGAACTGGGCGGACGCCACCTGGGGTAAAAACGGCAACTGCATGCTCTGCCATGGGACCGCTTCCGCCGGGGTCACCGTGGGGGGGCAGCTCAGAAACGGCGCCAAGAAGGTCGGCTCCTACCACTACGGAGCCAAGCACTCGACCTCGCTCTCCGGCGGCCAGTTCTGCTGGGACTGCCACGACCCGCACGGGACCGGCACCACCAACCAGTACATGATGCGCCCCTACCCGGCGCTCGCCTCCGATCCCACCACCGGGGCCCTCACCAGCCTGAGCGCCACCGCGGCGGTCTTCACCCTGTCGGCCACCCCGACCGGCACCGACTTCGCCAAGAGTGCGGCCCCCTTCAACGGGATCTGCAACGTCTGCCACACCACCACGAGCCACTACACGATCGCGGCAGGCGACGGGCATAACTCCGGCACGGTCTGCACCTCGTGCCACCTGCATACCACCAGCACGGCGGCCACCGGCTTCACCCCGACCGGCGGCGACTGCACCACCTGCCATGCATCCCAGCAGGGGACCGGCACCCGCCAGGTGGTGGGGACCGACACCGTGCTCGCCTCGCACCACATCCAGGTCGGGACCACGCTGAATCCCGCCTCCTGCACGGTCTGCCACGAGCAGGCGACCTTCGGGCACCAGGTGGCGGGCGACGTGGCGGTCGGGATGTTCAACCAGGACACCGGGGCGGCGCTCACCTACGACGGCACCACCGCCACCGCCTCCAACCTGGAGACCTCCTGCAACAGCTGCCACGACGCCAACGGCGCCCCGCGGCTGGGGGCCAACGCCATGAAGCCGTTCGCCGACTCCGGCGACAACACCGCGCCCCCCTTCATCGACTGGTCGACCGGGAAACAGGCGCACAGCGCCCAGATGGCCTGCTTCAACTGCCACGGGAACTCGGCCGGGGTGGCGGGGAACACGCTGAACCCGACCTTCAACGCTCACGGCTCGGCCACCGCCAAGATGCTCCAGCACGCCTACTCGGCCACCGACACCATGACGGCCACCACCAACTTCTGCTACAACTGCCACGGCACCACCACGGCGGGCGGCGTGGTATCGCCGTCCATCCAGGCAGCCGTCAACCTCTCGGCCAGCATCGGCCACAAGAGCGCCAACTGCTCGGCCTGCCACGACCAGCACTCCGCCAAGCCCGGCACCCACGTGATCGGACCGAGCTCCCCGATCGCGCCGGTATTGAACGGTGTGGCCGGGGTGGGGAGCTGGCCGGCCACCAGCCCGGCCATCGCCACCACCTGGAACGGCACCGGCACCCTGGCGGTCACCTACACCGCGAAACCCGCCGCCACCAACGAGTTCGAGATCTGCTTCAAGTGCCACGCCGGGAGCGTCCCGGCCCCCACCGGCTACACCACCGGCGCGCTGCGGATGACCGACCTCGGGCTGGAATTCAACCCCAACAACAAGTCGGGGCACCCGGTGGTGGCAAGCCTCAACAACTACGCGGGGAGCACGGCGCCCAAGGCGCTTTTGGCCACCGACATGGTCGCCCCCTGGACCGCCATCGGCACCCAGACCATGACCTGCTCCGACTGCCACGGGAATAACGGCACCGGCGCCATGGGGCCGCACGGCTCCACCGTTAAGTGGATGCTGACCGGCACCAACCAGGCCTGGCCGTTCACCACCGTGGCCGGCAACGGCACCAGCTCGGGGACCCCCTGGATGCTCGGGACCGCCTCGACCGGCACCGCCCCCAACAAGCTCTTCTGCCTCAACTGCCACAAGGTGGTCGGCACCAACGGCGTCCACCAGGCGGTGGCCACCTCCGGCCAGCACACGAGCTGGGCCTCCACCGCCCGAGCGGCCTGCGTCTCCTGCCACATCAGGATCCCCCACGGCGGCAAGGTCTCCCGCCTGATGCGTCCCGGCACCGCCGCGGTGCTCGGCCGCTACGCACCGGACGGCAACGGCAACGAGGTGGGGACCTCCACCACCCAGGTGATCAGCAAGTTCACCAAGGGGACCCAGACCTCCAACCGCCGCGGCTCCTGGACCGGGGTCGGCTGCAGCGAGCACACCGGCGGCTCCGAGACCTGGTAGCCGTCACCACCTCCACCCGTAAGGGGCAGGGCCTTCAGGCCCTGCCCCTTTTTTCTACCTCTTACCCCCCTTGACAATCTCCCTCGCAGATATTAATTTAATATTAAATCATCTGACGTCAATCGGTATCGACGATTGCGCGCCCCCCAAAGGCGCGAGGAGAAACATCATGGTACGCATCCGCAAGGCAAGCCAGCGCGGCCATGCCGATCACGGCTGGCTGAACACCTATCACACCTTTTCGTTCGCCGACTACTACGACCCCGCCCACATGGGGTTCAGGGCCCTGAGGGTCATCAACGAGGACCGGGTGCAACCCGCCATGGGCTTCCCGACCCATCCCCACCGCGACATGGAGATCATCTCCTACGTGCTGGAGGGTGCCCTGGAGCATCGGGACTCCATGGATAACGGCTCCACCATCCGCCCCGGCGAAGTGCAGCAGATGACCGCGGGAACCGGGATCACCCACAGTGAGTTCAACCACTCGGCGAGCGAGGGGCTGCACTTTCTCCAGATCTGGATCCTCCCGGCCCACAACGGGCTCACCCCGGGATACCAGCAGAAGTACTTCGCTCCCGATGAGAAGCGAGGGTGCCTGAGGCTGATCGCGTCGCCGGACGGGAGAGAGGGATCGGTCACCATCCACCAGGATGCCCACCTTTTCGCCTCCTTATTGGAAAAAGGGGAGAGGGTCAGCCATTCACTGCGCCCCGGGCGCCACGCCTGGCTCCAGGTAGTGAGGGGCGAAGTAACCCTGAACGGCCAGCAGCTCGCAGCCGGGGACGGCGCCGCCATCAGCGACGAGCCGACGGTGGCTCTGGAGGGGCTAACGAGCGCCGAGCTGCTCCTTTTCGACCTGGCTTGACAGCTGAGGAACCGCCGAGGCGGGCCACTGGGTTTGTCAGTGCCGTTCAACATTGGAAGACGCCAATGTTGAGGTATTCTGTTAGGGTATTTCGATCCGTTTCGCCTGCTACTACACGCCTGCGGAGGTACCCTCGATGGAGAGTTGGCTTACCCCGTTGTCCGCCTCGCTGCTGTACGTCGAAGACGATCCTTTGAGCAGAGAACTCGTCTGCACCGCCCTGGCCCGCAAGTGGCCCCACCTGCAACTGGTGACTGCCGAAAATGGCGAAGAAGGGTTGAGGCTTTACCAGGATCAGCATTTTGACCTGGTGCTGACGGACATCTGCATGCCCATCATGGACGGGATCAAGATGGCCGAGAAGATCCTGGGCCTCGATCCCGACGCCAAGATCGTCGCCGCCACCGCCATCAGCGACACCCATTTCATGCTGGACGCCATCCAGGCCGGAGTGAGCCGCTACGTGCTGAAGCCTTTCGACTTCAAGCTCCTCTTCGCCACCATCGGGGAGATCCTCTCCCAGGTCACCCTGGGCCGCCGGCTGGAGCGGCAGACCGGGCTGATCCGCCAGCTCTCCCACGCGGTCGAGCAGGGGCCGGGGATGGTGATCATCTCCGACGCCTCGGGCAACATCCAGTACGTCAATTCCCGATTCTCGGCGGTCACCGGTTTCCTGCCGGGCGACGTCATCGGCCAGAACATGCGCGCCCGGCTGGCCGGGGAGGCCGGTTCCGAGTATGCGGATACCGTCTGGGGGGAGATAACCCAGGGAAAGGAATGGCGTGGGGAACTGGTCAACCTGAAAAAAGGGGGGGAACGCTACTACGAGGAAGTCATCGTCTCGCCCCTCACCACGACGGAGGGGGCCATTTGCAACTTCGTGGCCGTGATGGAGGACATCTCGGAGAGAAAACGGGCGGAGGAGAAGATCCGCTCGCTGATAGAAGAACTGGAGCACCGGGTGAGGAGTTCGCACGGGGGGCCTAAAATCCCCCTTGCTTGACCTGAACCGGTGCTCCAGTGGTGGGTTTAACGCCTTCCGCCTCTCGTTGGAAGGCTTACTGCTGGCCGGGATGCCGGGCTCCCTCTCCCCCCCTGGAGGGGGGAGGAGGGAAGCGGCAGGGTCCCGGCCGCTATGGGAGGGCGCGACCCTCATTGGCTAGCTGCAGTTGGTTACTTTTTGCTCTTGCCTTGGCCGGCTTGCCCCTGTTGTTTCTGCTTCAGTTGCTCACCGGGTTGCTGGATCTTCTCACCTTGCTGTTGTCCTTTCTGCAGGTGGGTTCCGCTCTGGACCTGTTCCTGGCCGGGGCGTTGTTGCTGTTGCTGCTGCTGTTTGCCCGCACTGGGCTGAGAGGTCTTGCTTTTTTGCATGACTTCCTCCTTCCGAGGGTCGCGCCAAGCAATCCGTTTCCTTCTTCCTGCCAACTATTCAGGGGGCACCCCCCCGCCCGTAGGAAAGGCACCGGTAGCGGAAAGGCTCCCCCGGCGGGGATCCTGCCGTTCCCGGTGCCTTTTTCTCGTTGGGGCACACCCTATCCTTCCACTGAAGCGCCCCGTGACGGCTTGCGCCCCTCGCGCTTGCTGCGCATGAATTGAACCGCGATCTCGACCATCTCGTTTTTCTCGAGCGCCTTGCGGGCCAGCTTGAAGACCTCGCTCTCCTCTTCCTTGAGGTGATGTTCGACGATCTCGTGGAGCACTTTGAGCTTGGCGCCCCACCGCTCGTCGTCGACCGCCAGTCCCTTGAAGGTGCCGATCATCGTCTTGGCGACCTCGTGCTCCTCGTAGGCCTCGAGCACCTTGTCCCGGGCCTCCTCGTGCTTCTCGAGGGCGGTGTAGAAGAAGCGCTCCTCGCCTTCCATGTGGAGCATCAACTCCTCTTCCAGCTCGGCGTACAGGTTCTGCAGCGAAGCCGTGGCCTTGCGACCGCTCTTCTCGATGCGGTCGAAGAGGTAGCGGGTCTTCTCATGGTCCTGTTTCAGGAGGTCGAGTATGTTCCTTTCAGAGCTTCCCTTCTCGCCGGTCTTTTCATGTGTGGGCATAGACGCGTCTCCTTTGAGGCCGTCGACCACCTGATCAGCGGTTCAGGTCGTCGTCCGTGGACCTCGGTCTGGGTTTCTCCGAACTGGCGAAATCCGCCTTGGCTTCACCTTCCGAACCTATGTCGCTTGCGCCGGTCTGCCGGAAAATCTCCATGGCGCGTTTTTTCCAGTCCGCGTTGTCGCAGTGCACCGAGATAAGGATCCCCCCCTCCTTGATGCGACCTTCGTAACGCTTTGCCTCGTACTCAGGAATTCCCATGCCGACCAGGGCGCCCGCGATACCGCCCAATACCCCGACGGCTCCCGCACCCGCCAACAGCGAGACGATCGGTCCCGCGGCGATGAAAGGACCGATTCCCGGAATGGCGAGGGCTCCGATCCCGGTCAGCCAGCCGAGAATGCCGCCGATCACCACGCCGGTTCCCGCACCGGTGGCGGTCCCTTCCGGCGCCTTGGTGTGTTTCTCGTGGGCGAAGTCCTTGGTCCCCACGTTTTCCGAAAAGAGGACCGAGATGTCAGTGTTCCTGAAGTCGGCGTTTTTCAGGGCCTGCACCGCCTCCTCCACGTTTTGACGGCTGCGATAGATCCCAAAAACAGCAATGTTTTTTGCCATGACGTGTTCTCCTTGTCCTCACAGAGTTGATCCGCTACTTCTTGGGAGGTTCCGGCACCTTGGCGCCCTTTTCACGGGCCTCCGACAGGCCGATGGCCACTGCCTGCCTGCGGTCGGTAACCTTCTTTCCGCTCCCTCCGCTTTTCAACTCCCCCTGCTTGAACTTTTCCATCACCTCATGAACGGTGTCCTGAGCCTTCTTGCCGTACTTGGCCATGACCTCTCCTCTCCCCCCTTGCCCCTGCCGTTGAGCGGCGCGGGACTCATCGCAGGGTTTTCGGGAGTCGCTAGAAGACCCCCATCAGGGCCAGTATGAGCAGGATGAGCAGGACCAGCCCGAGACCTCCGCTCGGATAGTATCCCCAGCCCGAACTGTAGGGCCAGGTTGGGAGGGCTCCCACCAGCAGCAGAATCACAATGATGAACAGTATGAGCCTCATTGCGTCGTTCCTCCTGGTCGTGAGTGTGTCGTGACAGGCGTGTTAATGTCGGACCGGGCTTCGCTACCCTACCCGTACCCTAGGCCATTATACGCCCGGTCACGGCGAGCCGGTCAAGGCCTCCCCGTGGTCACCTGCCGCTCGAAGGTGGGGAGGATGGCCTTGAAGAAGGCGTTTTTCACCAGTTGGACGATGATCTGCAGGGTACTCGTCTGGGGGCTCGACAGCGGGCCGGAAAGCTCCGCCTTGGTGGCCACCTGCTGTCGCTGCCGGTTCTCCAAAAGCTTGGCGACCCCGCCGATCAGCATCTCGTACAGCTTGTGAAAGAGGCTCTTCTCCTTGTCCTTGCGCTTGTCGTAGACCTTCATGTCCTTGAAAAAGGGCTTGATGTAGCCGGTCAGCTGGTTGTGCTTCGCGTGGAGCTCGGTCACCAGCGAGAAAGTCCCCGCCGCCACGTCGAAGTTGCCGTAGGCCCGCAAGAGGTCGTTCATGGAGGTGAGCTGGGTGTTGTCGATCTTCAGGTAGAGGTCGAAGTCGGGGGCCTTCTTCTCGGCCCGGAAGTCCCCGGTGGCCGAGGTGTCCCCGCTCCCCATGAATTTGCCGCGCAGGGTCGCCTTAGCCGGACCGCGGGAGAACTGGTTGGAGAAGTTGGTGAGCTCGAAGTCAAGGTCCGAGAGAAAGACCCGGTAGCGCTTGCCGCCGGTATCGTTGACCATGCCGAGATTGCTCCCGGTCAGGCTGAAGCGGTCCACCGAGATGAGGACCTGGGGCTTGTTGCTCACTTCCTTGGCCGTCTTCTTCACCTTCTGCGCCCGCTCCTTCTCCTGGGCCGCCGTCCGGTCGGTGTGGAGGTAATCCGCCTTCAGCCCGCTCACCGTGACCTCCTTCAGGTGGGCGATCTGGGTCTTGGCCGTGTACTCGAGGTCGCCGGTGGCCCGCATGACCCCTCCGGCGATGGCGACGTTCTCGCGGGCGAGCACCGGCTTGACATAGTCGAGCGGCACCTTCCGGAAGTCGAGATGGGCCTTCACCGCCGGGGTCGGCTCGGCCAGGAAGTTGGCCTTTCCCTCGACCACGCCGTGGCCGGTACCGAAGACGTCGGTCTCCAGGCGGAAGGGGGACGGGAACACCTTGTCGGGGAGGTGGATGTTGCGGATATTGTCGGCGCTGATGGTCAGGTGGGTCAAGGTCAGCGGCCGGTTGGGATCCTGGTCGATATAGGTGATGCTGGCGTTTTTGATGGAGAGGAGGTTGATCTTCAAGGGGTAGATGTCCTCCACCGCCTGCTGCCATCCCCTCTGTTTCACGGGGGTCTTGTTCTGCGCCTCGCTCTTTAGCTGGGAGAGGTTGACGTGGAGCTTGGGGTCGTCGATGTCGAGCTCACCCACCAGCTTGCCGGAGAGGATCTCCCGCCAGTGGACGCTCGCCTTGAGGTAGGGGATGCGCGCCACCGGCGGATCGGGGTGGGCCTGCTGGACGACGGTGAGGTCCTTCAAGGTGACCGAGAGGCCGATGAGGGCCAGGTGCATCTTCTTCAGGTGGACGATGTACGCCCCCTTCAGGTCGCGGTTGACCTTCTTCTCGGTCAGCCTCCTGAGCGGTTCGTCGATGAAGAAAGAGACGATGTACAGGACCAGCGCTAGCCCGACGCAGATCCCCAGCACCCAGATAAGCCACCTCGGGACCGGCAGTTTCCTGGGCGCCCTCCCGGCGGCATCCCGACTTTCTTCGACCATGAAGGACTCCGATACGGCATATTTATTAGGGCATGTTAAGAATGTATGGTCCCTCCGGCCGTTGTCAATCTCCCGCGCGCCATTTTATCCCGCCACCCCCCCGGCTAACCTACCAGATGTGCTACCTTTCCTCCCGGGGTGGCAACGTCGCTTCGCCGCCGCCCCCCCCGTTCGCGCCTCTAATGTGCTACCATGCAAGCATGAGGACATGAGGGGCGCGTGGCGGCGGGTTTCATTTTTTCCCCGGCGGCCGCCGGGGAACCGGGAGGTTTGAGGCATGAGAGCGATCTGGTCGGGGTCCATCAGCTTCGGGCTGGTGAACATCCCCGTGAAACTGTTCAGCGGTTCCCAGAGCGATTCGCTGGACCTGGACATGCTGCGCAAGGGGGACCTCTGTCCCATCAAGTACCTGCGGGTCTGCAAGCGCGACAACAAGGAGGTCCCCTACGAGGAGATCGTCAAGGGGTACGAGTACAGCGACGGCGAGTACGTCGTGCTGACCGACAAGGATTTCGAAAACGCGAGCCTCGAGAAAACCCACCTGATCGACATCATCGACTTCGTGCAGGAGAGCGAGATCGATACCAGGTACTTCGAAAAGCCCTACTACCTGGAACCGGACAAGACCGGCGCCAAGGCCTACGCCCTCTTGCGGGAGGCGCTCAAGAGGTCCGGAAAGGTCGGGGTGGCGAGCTACGTGCTTAGAAACCGCGGGTCGATGGGGATCGTCAAGCCGCTCGACGATCTGCTGATCCTCAACCAGATCCGCTACAGCGAAGAGATACGGGCCGCCTCGGACCTGAAGCTCCCCTCCCACGAGAACCTGCGGGAGCAGGAGGTCACCCTCGCGCTGTCGCTGATCGACCAGCTGACCACTTCCTTCGACCCGGGGAAGTACCACGACGAGTACATCGACGACCTCAGGCGGATCATCGACGACAAGGCGCACGGACTCGCGCCCAAACCCGAGGGCAAGGCGCCCCAGCCGACCAAGGTGACCGACATGATGGCGCTTTTGAAGGAGAGCCTGAAGCAAAAGCGCAAAGAAGCCGCCTGACCCGGACCGAGGCCGGGGGCATCTCCCCTTTGCAACCGGCCTCATCACGCTTCCCTTCACCCCTCCCCGTTTTTCTCCCCCACGGCTTCACGTTGGCAGGGGGGACCCGCGTCCTCCTGCGCTTTGGCTTTCCATCCTCCTTTGGTCCGCCTAACTACCCCACCCGTTGTTGCAATCCCGGCATCCCATGATAGTTTATTATGGTTTTTTAATATTTAACTTCGGCAAGGAGGACGGCTATGGAGACCACGCAGACCGCGCGGGAAGAGAGATCCCGGCCCGGCAGACAACAGCGGCAAACCGAAGTGAACGTCAACGACAAGGAGCGGACCGCCTCGGTCATGGGGGGAGCGGCGCTCGCCCTGTCGGGCCTCAGATCGCTCACCAAGAAGCACTACCTCCCGGGGCTCGCCATGATGGCGGCGGGAGGGATGTTTCTCTACCGCGGGGCCACCGGCCACTGCGACCTCTACCAGGCCATGGGGGTCGACACCGCCCACTCCGAGGGGGGGATCAGGCTCGAGAAGGTGCTGACCATCAACCGCCCCCGCCAGGAGGTCTACGAGTTCTGGCGCAACTTCGAAAATCTCCCCCGCTTCATGCGCCACCTCGACGCGGTGCGGGTCACCGGTGACCGGACCTCCCACTGGAAGGCGCGGGGCCCCGGCGGCCTGACCGTGGAGTGGGACGCCGAGATGACCGCCGATTACCCCGGCCAGCAGATCAGCTGGCATTCCACCGGCGACGCCGACCTCCCCAACCGCGGCCTGGTCGAGTTCAGCGACGCCCCGGGCGACCGCGGCACCGAGGTGAAGATCTCCATCGACCTCTACCCCCCGGGCGGAGTCGCCGGCCGCACCGCCGCGAGGCTTGCGCGGGCGGTCACCGCCCAGCAGGTGGAAGAGGATCTGAAACGCCTGAAGCAGCTTCTGGAAACCGGCGAGGTGGCCACCGCCGAGCGGACCCTGCACTAAACGGCGCCCCGATCAGCCATTGCCACCGTCCGCAGCGCGGGCGGCAAAGGAGGAACTATGAAGGCGGTTGTCTGGCATGGAAAACATGACGTCCGGGTCGACGAGGTACCCGCCCCGCGCATCCTCAACCCGCAGGACGCCATCGTCCGGGTCACCCTGACCGGACTCTGCGGTTCCGACCTCCACCTCTACGACGGCCTGATCCCCACCATGCAGAAGGGGGACATCCTCGGCCACGAATTCGTCGGCGAGGTAGTCGAGGTGGGGAGCAAGATCACCAACCTGAGCGCCGGCGATCGGGTGATCGTCCCCTTCCCGATCGCCTGCGGGGAGTGCTGGTACTGCAAGAAACAGCTCTACGCCCTGTGCGACAACTCGAACCCGAACTCCTGGATGCTGGAGAAGATCTACGGCGACAGCGGTGCCGGGATCTTCGGCTACTCCCACCTCTACGGCGGCTACTCCGGCGGCCAGGCGGAATTCGTGCGGGTCCCCTACGCGGACGTGGGTCTCCACAAGATCCCGAGCCATCTCACCGACGAGCAGGTGATCTTCCTTACCGACATCCTCCCCACCGGCTACCAGGCGGCCGACAACTGCAACATCCAGCCCGACGACACCGTGGCGGTCTGGGGATGCGGTCCGGTGGGTCTTTTGGCCATGAAATGCGCCCTCCACATGGGGGCCGGGCAGGTGATCGGCATCGACCGCTTCCCGGACCGGCTCGCCATGGCCAAGAAGGAGTGCGGGGCGGAGATCGTGAACTACGAGGAGGGGGGCGTGGTGGAAAGGCTCCACAACCTGACCGGGGGACGCGGCCCGGACTCCTGCATCGACGCGGTAGGCATGGAGGCCCACGCCCCGGGGCTGGAAGGGGCTTACGACGCGGTGAAGCAGACCCTGCGGCTGGAGACCGACCGCCCGATGGCACTTCGCCAGCTGATCCAGGCCTGCCGCAAGGGGGGGACGGTCTCGGTTCCCGGTGTCTACGGCGGCTTCGTCGACAAGATGCCGCTCGGTGCCTTCTTCGCCAAGGGGCTCACCATGCGTGCCGGGCAGACCCACGTGCAGAAGTACATCCCCCAGCTCTTGAACCTGATCGAGCAGCGCGAGCTCGACGCCACCTTTATCATCAGCCACCGGATCGGCCTCGACGAGGCGCCCGCCGCCTACAAGATGTTCAAGGAGAAGCAAAACGGCTGCATCAAGGTGGTCATGAAGCCGCGGATGGCGGCCTACACCCCGTAGTGCCCCAGGAGGGATGAGATGCCCGAAAAATCCAAGTTTCCCCCGCAGCGCCAGTCGCAGCCCGGGAAGGAAAGCCAGATGAAACCCAAGCCGCAAAGCGGGGAGTTCGAGTACCACGGGGCCGCGCGGCTGCAGGGGCAGGCTGCCCTCATCACCGGCGGCGACAGCGGGATAGGGAGGGCGGTGGCGCTCGCCTTCGCCAAGGAAGGCGCCAACGTCGCCATCGCCTATCTCGAGGAGGACCAGGACGCCCGGGAGACCCGCGACCTGGTCGAGCGTGAAGGGGTCCGCTGCCTGGCCTTCAAGGGGGACGTCGGCAAGGAGCAGTTCTGCCGCGACATCGTCGAGAAGACGGCCGGTGCCTTCGGCAGGCTCGACATCCTGGTCAACAACGCCGGCGAACAGCACTACCGGGATTCCATCGAGGAGATCTCGGCCGAGCAGCTGGAGAGGACCTTCCGGACCAACATCTTCTCCCAGTTCTTCCTGGTGAAGGCCGCCCTCAAGCACCTCAAGGAGGGGGCGCGCATCATCAACACCGCCTCGGTGACCGCCTTCAAGGGGAACCCGAACCTGCTGGACTACTCCTCCACCAAGGGGGCCATCGTCGCCTTCACCCTCTCCCTGGCCGAGCGCGGCATCCTGGTCAACGCCGTCGCCCCCGGCCCCATCTGGCCCCCCCTCATCCCCGCCACCTTCCCGGAAGAAAAAGTCGAGGAGTTCGGCCAGCAGGTCCTTTTGAAAAGGGCAGGCCAGCCGGTCGAGGTCTCCCACAGCTACGTATTCCTTGCCTCCGAGGGGGGATCGTACATGACCGGGCAGGTGCTCCACCCCAACGGGGGCACCATCGTGGGGAGCTGACGAAAGCGGGGAGCCATGGCCATGAATCGAGCAGACGGTGAAAAGCGTAGCAGAACGCTTCCCTTCCTTTTACTCGCCATCGGCGGGATCGCGATGCTGTGCGGAGCGAGGCGCCGGCTGCGGCGCCTCGACTTCCGCGGGCTTTCCGTCGTCATCACCGGCGGTTCCCGCGGGTTGGGACTGGAGATCGCCCGCCTGTTCACCCAGGAAGGGGCCCGGGTAACGCTGCTCGCCCGCGACGCCGACGAGCTTTCCCGCGCCGCGGCCCAGCTCTCCCGCCTCGGTCTTTCCCCGCTCACCCTGGTCTGCGACGTCCGCAACAAGGAGATGGTGGAGCAGACGGTCTCCACTATCCTTGAGAAGCGCCGGAGCATCGACGTGCTGATCAACAACGCCGGGGTCATCCAGGTGGCCCCCTTCGAGAACCTCGACCTTTTCGACTACCAGGAGTCGGTCGACATCCACGCCTGGGGTCCCCTGCACCTGAGCCGCGCCGTCGCACCGCACATGCAGGGGCGAAAACGTGGAAGGATCGTCAACATCTCCTCCATCGGCGGGGCAGTCGGCGTCCCCCACCTCATCATCCCCTACAGCATGGGTAAGTTCGCCCTCACCGGTCTCTCCGAAGGCTTCCGCGCCGAGCTCGCCAAGGACGGCGTGCTGGTCACCACCGTGATCCCCGGCCTCATGCGGACCGGCTCCCACGTGAACGCCGTCTTCAAAGGGCAGCACCGCAAGGAATTCGCCTGGTTCGCCATTTCGGGAGCCAACCCGCTTCTCTCCACGAGCGCCGCCCGCGCGGCCCACCGCATCGTCGAAGCCTGCCGCTACGGCGATGCCCGGCTGATCATCACCCTTCCCGCCGTACTGCTCCATTTTGCCAACGCGCTCTTCCCCGGGCTGGTCGCCTTCGGCACCGGCGTGGCCGCCCGTCTCCTCCCCCCCCCGGCCCCGGCCTGCGACAACGCGCGCCACACCGGCCGCCAGAGCAGCTCCCGACTCGCACCTTCCCTCCTCACGAAGCCAAGCGATAGCATGGTCTCGGTGAACAACGAGGAGTAATACGTCAGCCGCTCGGCTCGCCGCCCCGTCCAACGTCCTTTCACCAACCACCGTAACGGTAACCATAAAAAAGCAGGTTAGCGACGGTCTTCCGCTCTACGTCCCTTCCCCTTCAAGGAGAGGGAGAGTTGGTCCCAGCGGAAGATGATCGCCAAACTGCAAAAAAAGCCCAGCTGCCGAAGCAGTGGGCTTTAAAGTGGTTCTTGGCGACGGGGGTTCCCGTCAGCTCTTCACGGCACCGTCACTTCTTGATGACACAGTCGATGACGGCGTTGATCCTGCGGTTTTTCCTTCTCCCTTCCGAGGTGTCGTCGTAGGCGACCCGCCTCGTGTACCCGTACCCCTTGGCGCTCAGCCGCGAGCGATCGATGCCGAAGTTGTTGACCAGGTAGTCGACCACGCTCTCGGCCCGCCGCTGGGAGAGCCGCATGTTCTCGTCGAAGCCCCCAATGTTGTCGGTGTGCCCCTCGATCACCGCCGTGGTGGAGGGGTACGCCTTCATGTAATCCGCCACCTTGGCGATCTCGTTCCGGTATTCCGGACGTATGTCCGCGCTGCCGCTGGCGAAGTCGATGATCAGCCCCATGCAGAGCCGTTCTGGCGGGGTGACCTGCTTGACGTCGAAGGCGCAGTCGATGATGGCCTCGATGCGGCGGTTTTGCTGCCTCCCTTCGTCGGTGGCGTTGTCGGCCACCGGGCGGGTGAAGCCGTGCCCCCGGGCGGTCAGCCGGGAGCGGTTGATGCCGTAGTTTTCTACCAGGTAGTTCACCACCGCCTGGGCCCGGCGCAGCGAGAGATCCATGTTGTGGTCGGCGCTGCCGACGTTGTCGGTGTGCCCCTCGATGATGGCGGTGGTGGTCGGGAAGCGTTTCATGAAGTCACCCACCTTGGCCACTTCCTCGCGGTCCTCCGGCCGGATGACGGCGCGGTCGATGTCGAAGTGGGTCCGTAGCGTAATGCAGTACTTGTAGTGCCCCTGTTCCGGTTCGGTAGCGGGAACCTCCTGCGGCTGAGGCTCGCCGCCGGCTTCGGCAGCGGTCTCCGCCCTTTCCGCTCTCGCCTCCCTCCCCCCCATCACGAAGGTAAGACCGAGGGAGTACTCCCAGTTGTGGAGGGTCTTGTAGCTGATGTCGAAGATGTGGCGGCCATCCAGCCTGAGGGCGACCGAGTCCCCCATGAAGAACTTGACCCCCAGGCCTGCATCGACCACCCCGTCGGTGACGCTGCGGTTGGTCGGGTACTCGATGGAGAGACCGCCGCCCCCTGCCGCCAGGTAGGGAACCACCGCCGAGTGCGGCATGAAGTTGTAGAGGAAGTCGGCGCGGTACCCCCAGGTGTTGAAGTGCTGGTCGGTCGCACGATAGCGGGCCCGGATGTAGGTACCGACCAGCTCGGCCTCGAGACTGTCGGTGAAATCATAGCCAAGGCGCAGACCGAATACCGGGCGGTTCCTTTTCAAGGTCACCTGCCCGAAGCTGTCATGCTCATCGAAGATGTATCCCCCTACATAGGGAGAGACTGAAAACGCGCCTGCTCTCTCTCCGGCCTGGGCTATGCCTGCTAATGTCAGCAGCCCCAAGGCAAATACGATGATGCCGGCCATCTTTCTCATCTGGCAGCCTCCTTTGTGTAAGTTATTGTCGGTCTCGACAGCCCCACTGATACTATTAAACAAATTTAATAGTATCAGTCCTCTCATGATTGTCAATCTATGAGCGGAGTTCATTACTGGTCTTCGTGATAGACATGGGGCGACGCTTCTAATGATGGGAAAAAAATGGCTGGCTACCTGCGGCGGGCAGGCCTGATAATGTGGGTGTGCATTGAATCTGCTTCAGCGTGGAGCTTGGCTGAAACTTGCCGGGCAGGAGAAACTGATATGTCAGCGTTACGAAGATTTTTCGGATTGGATAACACGAGCTATCTGGAACTGGGAAAGAGGGCCTATCGAAGAATCGTCGACGATGATTGTTCAGAACATTCCGCGGCCATGGCGTACTACTTCCTGTTCGCCCTGTTCCCCTTCTTCCTCTTTATCACCACTGTCATCGGGTACCTTCCCATTCCCCACCTTTTGGACTACCTCTTGACCAGTGCAGAGAGGATGATGCCGGGCGAGGCCTTCAACCTGATCAAGGACAACATCCGCGCGCTGTTCATGAACAAGAAGGAGGGGCTGCTCTCCCTGGGCATCGCACTCGCCCTCTGGTCCTCGTCCAACGCCATCATCTCCATCATGGACGCCATGAACAAGCTCTACGAGGTGAAGGAAGGACGCCCCTTCTGGAAACAGCGGCTGGTCGCCCTGTTTTTGGTGGTAACACTTTCCTTCCTGTTCCTGGCGGCGCTGGCGCTTTTGATGTTCGGGACCAAGCTTGGCAACATGGTGGCGGACAAGATCGACTTCGGGCAGGTCTTCCGGGTTACCTGGGACATCCTGCTGGTGCCGGTGATCCTGTTCCTGTTGATGCTGGCGGTGGCGGTCATCTACTACCTGACGCCCGATGTGAAGCAGAACTGGAAATGGATCTCCCCGGGTGCGGTGGTGGCCATTCCAGCGTGGATCGTGATGTCGCTGGCCTTTTCCTACTACATCAACAACTTCGGCTCCTACGACAAGACCTACGGAAGCATCGGGGCAGTGATCGTCTTGCTCCTGTGGCTTTATTTCAGCGGGTTCATCATCCTGATAGGAGCCGTGATCAACTCGGTGATCGAGCACACATCCAATGAGGGGAAGGCGCCGGGGGAAAAGGTACCGGGAGAGAAGGATAAGGCGGCGAAGGCTCCCGAACCGGGCGAGCACCGCGCCGCAGCCTGATCTAACGTTCTTTCCGGGCGAGCTCCCCTTTGGCGAGGGGGGCCCCGGAGCTCGGCTCGATCTGGCCGCGGATCTCGCCGGCGGGGAAGGTCTCGGTCATGACGTTAACGTAGGTCTTGCCGGACTTGATGAGGCTGATGAGGTCGGCGACCTTCTTTCCCTGCAGGTCGCCGAGCAGGTTGCGGTCGGTGATCTCGCCGCCGGCCAGGGTACCGCTGAAGCGGGTGTACTTGGCGGGACCGCCAAAAAGGCCGGCGATGGGGGGACCGTCCTCCCCTCGGCTGCCGAGATGAATGTAGGCGGCGGTGGGGGCGGCCAGATCCTCCACCCGAAGCTCGAAGCTCAGGACGGAATCGGAAACCCGCAGCATGACGGCGCCGGTCGCCGGCGTCTTCACGGCCGGAATCTCGCTGTTTCCCGAGAGCTCCGCCCTGAAGACCAGGTCGACCGCCGCAGCCGAAGAGGTCAAAGAGAGAATCAATAAGCCGGTGAGCACCAAACGCTGAAGCAGTCTCATTCCGCACCTCCACGTTTTATTCGATTCCCCAGTCTCGACCCCGTTATTCCGGTTTCCCCTTTTTCTTCTCCTCAGCCAGCAGCTCGATGACGCTCTTCAGCGGAACCGAGATCCAATCCGGCCGGTTGTTGAGCTCGTATCCGAGTTCGTACAACGCCTTGTCGAGCACGAAGGCCTGGAGGAGAATCTCGATCTCCTCGGCATCCCCCGGCATGAAGGGGGCTTCGGCCGCGCACTTTAAGTAGGAGGTGACAAATATCTTGGAGTGGTACCGGTACCAGGCGCGGGCCCACGGGACCAGGTACGGGATATCCTCCGCCCGCACGTGGGTCCGCTGCATGAGAACCACATTGGCCGCGTAGTAGAAGGAGCGGACCATCCCCGCCACGTCCTTCAAGGGGGACTGCTTGAGCCGCCGTTCGCTGAGCGATTTGACCGGCTCCCCTTCCAGGTCGATGATGACGAAGTCGTTGCCGGTGAAAAGGAGCTGGCCGAGGTGATAGTCGCCGTGAACGCGGGTCTTCATGGCGGAGAACTTGCGGATCATGACCTTCTGCAAGACCGCGAGCAGTTCCGGCTCCATGGTCAGGAGGCTTTCGGCCTCTCCCTTGTGCTGTTCGGAGAGCGCCGGGAGGCTGCGGCGCAGCAGATCGAGCACCTTCTTCGCCCGGCTGCGCATGGACTGATAGAGCGATCGCTGGTAGAGAAGGGTGAACGGTTCCGGCGCGAAGGAGGGATCGTCGTTGCGGGAGGCCAGCGCCAGGTGGAACTCCGCCGTGCGCCGCCCCAAAAGGGCCACCATCTCCGGATAGAAGCCGGTCATCATCTCCACCAGCTCGGGGGAGAGCTCCGGTGCCTCGTGGGGGACCGGCTGGACCTGCGGGTTCTCCTTGTTCTCTTCCCGCCCCGCCAGGGCCCGGTCCATGAACTGCCGCACCTCGCTCAAGGTGAAGATCCAGGCATCGCCCTGGCTGGGAACGAAGCCTTGGAGAAGGGCCAGCGCCACCGGCTCGTAACCGCTGCGGCGATACTCCAGCGCGCCCGCCAACGGTGCCACGTGCTTGAAGTGGATGCGGTCGGAGAGGAAGCGGCCGAGCTCCAGCTCCGGGTGTATCCCCTCCTCCATGCGACGGTAGAGTTTCAGGAAGAAGGCCTTTTCGTAGGCGACGGAGCTGTTGCTTTGCTCGGCCCTTCCCACCTGCGACGACTGGGGCAGCTCCCGGTCCCCGAGCAGCGCCTGGAATCCCGGGCCGGGGCGGCCGTAGATCCGGCTGCCGTCCCCCTTGATTCCCTTTCTGCGGGCGATCATGTCCAGCATGGTCTGGCGGAAACGGGCATTGTAGAGGCCGTCGTAGATAATCCCCTCCTTCTCCCCCACCTTCAGCCGGCAGACGACCGCCTCCGGGAACTCGAGGGTCGGGTCGGAGCCGGCCCCTTCGGTGGCCACGAAGTGCAGCGGCAGCACGTAGGTCTCGGGGGCTCCTTCGCTGTAACTGACCTCGACCAGGGTCAGCACCACCGAGGCCGCGTCGATGGGAATTTCGAAGCTCTCGGCGATCGCGGTCCGCATGATGGTGCGGCTTTTGGACTGGAACCAGCGGGCCTTCCGGAGGTACTCCGGGAGCACGGACTACTCGAACATCCTCAGGGCGTTCCCCTTGAAGATGTTCTCCCACTGGCCGGCCACCGGCACCGTGGCGAGCACCCCCTCCTCCTGCGGCTTGAGCTTCTCCCCCCCCTCGGTGAGCTGGAGCAGGTGGTACTGGTAGGGTCCGAGCAGCACCACGTAAGGGGAGTCCTTGATGGCCGGGAAACGGTTACGGCTGAAGAGGTCCTCCAGGTACATCCCGATGAAGCGGGGGTGGTTGATCTGCACGAACTGGGTGGTGCGTGAGAGGTTGGCCAAAACCAGGATGGTCTCCTCCTCGTACGAGCGCAAGAGGGCGAGGATCTTGGGGTTTTCCATCGGGAGGAACTCCACGCTCCCCCAGCCGAAGGCCTTGTAGCGCTTGCGGACGTCGATGATCCGCTTCATCCACCAAAGAAGGGACGAGGGGTTTCTGGCCTGCAGCTCGACGTTGAGCGCCTCGTAGTGGTATTCGGGGTCGATGATGACCGGCAGGTAGAGGCGCTGCGGGTTGCAGGGCGAAAAGCCGGCGTTACGGTCCGGGCTCCACTGCATCGGGGTGCGCACGCCGTTACGGTCGCCGAGGTAGTAGTTGTCCCCCATGCCGATCTCGTCGCCGTAGTAGATGATGGGGGTCCCCGGGAGGCAGAAGAGGAGGACGTTCATCAGCTCGATCTTTCTCAGGTCGTTCCCCATCAGCGGCGCGAGCCGGCGCCTGATTCCGAGGTTGATGCGGGCGCGCGGGTCGCGGGCGTAGACCCGGTACATGTAGTCACGCTCCTCGTCGGTCACCATCTCCAGGGTCAGCTCGTCGTGGTTTCTCAGGAACATGGCCCATTGGCACGCGGCAGGGATGGCCGGGGTCTGCTGCAGGATGTTGATGATGGGGAAGGAATCCTCCATCTGCAGCGACATGTAGATCCTCGGCATGAGGGGGAAATGGAAGGCCATCTGGCAGGCGTTGCCGTCGCCGAAATAGGAGGCGGCGTCCTCCGGCCACTGGTTGGCCTCGGCGAGGAGCATGCGGTCCGGGTACTTGGCGTCCACGTAGGCGCGGAGCTTCTTGAGGAACTCGTAGGTTTCCGGGAGGTTCTCGCAGTTGGTTCCCTCCCGCTCGTAGAGGTACGGGACGGCGTCCAGCCTGAGGCCGTCCACCCCCATCCCGAGCCAGAAGTCGATCACCCGCAGCATGGCGTCGTGGACCCGGGGATTGTCATAGTTGAGGTCCGGTTGGTGGGAATAGAAGCGGTGCCAGTAGTAGCTCTTGGCGACCGGGTCGCGGGACCAGTTGGAGGTCTCGAAATCCTTGAAGATTATCCGGGCGTCGGCGTACTTGTCCGGGGTGTCGCTCCAGACGTAGAAGTCGCGCCAGGGTGACCCGGGCTTCGCGTTACGCGACTTCTGGAACCAGGGGTGCTGGTCGGAGGTGTGATTGAGCACCAGTTCGGTGATCACGCGCATCCCGAGCTTGTGGGCGCCGCGCAGGAAGTCCTGGAAGTCTCGAAGATTGCCGTAATCGGGATGGATGCCGCGATAGTCGGCGATGTCGTAGCCGTCGTCGCGAAGCGGCGAGGGGTAGAAGGGAAGCACCCAGATGGCGGTGACCCCCAGGTCCCGGAGGTAGGGAAGCTTTTCCAGAAGGCCGCGGAAGTCGCCGATGCCGTCGCCGTTACTGTCGGCGAAACTCCGGATATGAACCTCGTAGATGATGGCGTCCTTGAACCAGAGTGGGTTTTTCTCCGCTCTCAGTGGCATGATCTTCCCCTTCCTGATAGTTGCTACCCCCCCATCCTCAACCTGCCGCTCCCCTTGAAGGGAGGATGTGCCCGAAGGCGGGGTGAGGGCACATCGGATCGGACAAGGGGACAGGCGTCTAAAGGAGCCAGTCCCCTATGAGGCTACAGGTAGTAGTCGAAGTTCGCCTCGCGACGCTGCCAGGTGCGGATGCGGAAGATCCGCGCCGGGGTCCGCTGCGGGTCGAGCTCGACAGCATTCTCCTCTCCCTGCCAGATGAAGCGCTCCTCGTTCAAGAGATCATCCACCAGGTAGGATTGCCCCGGCTGCACGCCGAAATACTGCAGCGGCAGCCGGAGGGTCACCCGCTGACGCTTGAAGGGATCGAGGTTGACCACCACGAGGACCGTGCTCCTGCCGTCGGCGGCCAGCTTGCCGAAGTAAAGGACGCTGCCGTTGTCGGTGGGATAGAACTCGACGTTGGCGGTGACCTGGAGCGGGTCGTTGTCGCGCCGGATCCGGTTGAGGGAGGTGATGAACCCTCTCAGGTTGCCCGGTGCGTTACGGTCCCAGGGGCGGATCTCGTACTTCTCGGCGTCCAGGTACTCCTCGCTCCCCGGCTCGGCGGCCGCCACGCAGAGCTCGTAACTCGGCCCGTAGATCCCGTAATTGGACGACAGGGTCGCTGCCAGCGCTACCCGGATCATGAACCCGGCCCTACCGCTGTACTGGAGGAATTCCGGGAGGATGTCCGGGGTGTTGGGCCAGAAGTTGGGGCGCATGAACTCCCGCACCTCGGTCCTGGTCAGTTCGGTAAGGTAGCCGACCAACTCGTCACGGCTGTTTCGCCAGCTGAAGTAGGTGTAGGACTGGGAGAAGCCGATCTTGGCGAGCCGGTACATGACCTTGGGGCGGGTGAAGGCTTCGGCGAGGAAGATGACCCCGGCGTCTTTCTCCTTGGCCCGAGCGATCAGCCACTCCCAGAAGGGGAACGCCTTGGTGTGGGGGTTGTCGACCCGGAAGATGTTGATCCCGAGCTCCATCCAGTAGAAGATGACGCTCTTCAGCTCCTCCCAAAGTTCTTGCCACTTCTCGCACTCGAAGTTGAAGGGGACGATGTCCTGGTATTTCTTGGGAGGATTTTCCGCGTACTGGACGGTCCCGTCAGGCCGCCAGCGGAACCACTCCGGATGCTCGGCGAGGTAGGGGTGGTCAGGCGAGCACTGGAAGGCGATGTCGAGGGCGATCTCCATGCCGCGGCCGCCCGCCTCCCGGACCAACTGGCGGAAGTCGTCGAGGGTGCCAAGTTCAGGGTGGATCGCCTTGTGCCCCCCTGCTGATGAGCCGATGGCCCAGGGACTTCCGGGATCTCCCGGTTCCGCAGCAACCGCGTTTCGCTTCCCCTTGCGCTTGGCCTCGCCGATGGGATGGATGGGGGGGAGATAGAGAACGTCGAAGCCCATCTCCTCAATCTCGGGGAGGAGGGCGATGCAGTCCTGGAGGGTCCCGTGGCGCGTCCCGTCGGCGGAGCGGGGGAAGAGCTCGTACCAGCTGCTAAAGAGCGCCCGCTTGCGGTCCACCCGGACCGCGAGCTCCTGGTGGTAACGGGTGGCGAGCGCCCGGGCGCAGCAGGTGCTGATCAGATCCGCCAGTTCCGGGTCGAGCCCGAGCGAGATGGCCTGCTGGTGGCTCGCCTCCTTCTTGAGGGTTGAGGCCACCAAGGTGATGCGGGCGGCATCGGCGGGGGACGCCTCCTTGGCGGCCTGTTCGAGGAGGTTCGCACCGATCAGAATATCGACGGTGACGTCTTGGCCCGCCTGGTAGCGCTTGTTGAGGTCTTTTTGCCAGGTGCGGAAGTGATCGACCCAGCCGAGCAGCGTATAGAGGTAGACGCCCGGTTCCTCGAGGAGAAAGCTCCCCTGCCAGCGGTCATTGTCCAGCCGGGCCATGACGGTTTCCCGCCAATCGGCTTCCTCCTCGCGCCGGTAGAGGAGAACCGCCATCACCTCATCGTGGCCGTCGCCGAAGATGTCCGCCTCGACGATGAACTCGTCACCGGCCACCCTTTTGACGGGGTAGCGCCCGCAATCCACCAGCGGGGTGACTCCTTCTATGCTTATCCGCTCTCGACCTTCCATCGCCTTCAAAACCTCCCTCACCTGCCCTTCGGGGCACCCTCTCGCCTGCCCACCCTACCAAGCCTCCAGGAGCGCTACCGGAGCTTCGGCAAAGAGCCGGGCCACGGGTATGGCCGGACGGCCGTGGCGCTCGGCGGCCTCGACCTCCTCGTCGTTGACGATGTTGCGGAATCTCCCGGCCGCCCCTTCCGGAAGGTACACCACCGTGTCTCCCCAAACCTCCTCCCCCATCGGCTCCCGGTCCTCCCCCTGCAGCAGGGTTGCCACCAGGCGCGGCACTACCACGATGACCGCCTCTCCCTCCGCGCGGCGGGCGAAGGCGACCAGGTAGCGGCCGCGGTGCCCCTTGGTCTCCAGCGGCAGGTAGTCGCCCCGATCAAAGAGGTTCCGGTGAGCCCTGCGGTAATTCAGAATCCGGTAGATGAGGTAGAGCTTGACCCTCCCGTCGCCCCCATTTTCGAGGAGCTCCCGGAAGAGTTCCCGGGCGCCGGCCTCCGCCTCCCGCGCCTTGACCGCCGCCAGCATCTCCTTGCGCAGAGCGTAATCGACCGGGCGCCGGTTGTCCGGGTCCACCAGCGAAAGCTCCCACAGCTCACTCCCCTGGTAAAAGTCCGGCACCCCCGGCGAGGTCATCTTCAGCAGCAGCTGCGAAAGGGAGTTGAACATTCCGCAGCGGGCGATGTAGCGCTGGAACGGGATGAACTCCTTCACGAATGGGCTATCCTCGTCGCTCAGCAGCCGGTCCACGAAGGCCAGCACCGCCTCCTCGTACGGCGCGTTCGGGCTCACCCAGCTGGTGTTGGTCTTCGCCTCCCGCACCGCCTTCGTCATGTACTCCTTGATCCGCCCCCTGAACCGCTCGAATCCCTCGCCGTCCAGCGCTTCCGAGGGCCAGGCGCCGAGGAGCGTCTGGTAGAGGAGGTATTCCTCGTTGCGGTCCGGGATGGTCTGCCCCTCCGCCATTGTCCGCTTGGCGCGGTTGAGGCGCCTCCAGCGGGCCAGGTTCCGCTGCCAGGCGTCCGGAAGCTCGGAAAGGACGTCGATCCTGGTCCGGACGTCCTCTCCCCGCTTGGAGTCGTGGGTTGCGGTGGCTATCATCCCGTTCGCGAAGGTCTTCATCCGTTCCAGGTTCTGGCCGTGGAACGCCTCCCGGGTGGTCCCGAACCTCGCCGGCATCCCCCCCACCTCGTTCAGGGAAACCAGCCGGTTGTAAACGTAAAAGGCGGTGTCCTCCAGCCCCTTGGCGGTGACCGGCCCGGTGATCTGCTGGAACTTCATGGCAAAGGCAAGCCACGCCTGGCGATCCTTCTCCTTGGCGGTGTCCGGGGATTTGAGCAGCAGGACGTCGCGCACGAAATCGAAGATGGAGGCGTTCACCGCGGGGTTTTTCCGCTTGGCCCGCGCCACCGCCGCCTCGATGTACTGGACATCCTTGTCGCGCACGGTCGGCGAATTGAGGTAGGTCCGGTAGACCGGGAAGCAGGCGATCACCTCCCCGAGCGCGCGCGCCAGGCTGTTGAGGGTGAAGTCCCGGGTGAGCCGGTCCTCCTCGGAGATGTTGTTGAGGGCGTGGGCCAGCATCCCCCCTTCGCCCGACATGGAGACCTGCATGATCAGCTTCTTCTTGTCGTAGACCACCTCGTTGAAGTCGTCGGTCTTCCCGGTCATCCTCCGGTAGATCCGGTCGAAGCTCTTCCCCTTCTCGGTGTCGACGAAGATCCCGTTCACCGCGTTCATGAATTCGTAGCCGGTGGTGCCGTGCACCGGCCACTGCTCCGGGAGCTGTTCCCCTTTCAGGAGGATCTTTTCCACCACCACGTAGAACGGCTGGTAGCCCCGGTCCCGCTCCCGGACCTCCCGGTATTCGTCGCACCACCCCTCGAGAACCTTTTCCTTATCTTCCGGGGACACCGCCGGCTCCCCTTCTTGGCCGAGGCGCTGCTGGACATAGCACCCCTTCTGCAGGTTTCCCAGGTAGGTGAGCGGATCGTACAGCCCGTCCACGTGATCGATCCTGACCCCGGTCACCTTCCCTTCCCTGATCAGCCGGAAGAGGAGCGCATGGGTCTGGTCGAAGACGGCGGGATCCTCCATCCGGATGGCGGCCAGGGCGTTGATGTCGAAGAATCGCCGGTAGTTGATCTCCTCGGTGGCCACCCGCCAGTAAGAGAGCCGGTACACCTGGTAGCGGAGCAGGCCGTCCAGGAGATCGAAACTGGCCGGATCCCCCTTGGTCCCGTTGAAGATGGTGACGTTCTCGTCGATGAAGGAGGCGAGCCGGGGGCTTTGCTGGCAGAGGGTCCAGAGGCGCTTCTTGATGATCTCCTTCTCCCGCTGCCGCTCCCCCCTTTTCTCCGGCTCCTCCTCGGTATGGGGGGGAAGGTGCTGCAGTGCGGTGTTGATGCTCAAAAGCTCCAAAAGCTCCGGGGCATCGGGGGCGAACTGCTCCTGCAGGCTCTCCAGCCGGTGCCCGAGGATCTGGAGGTAGCTCTTGGGCTCTACCGGGATCTGTACCGGCGGCACCTCGATGAAGAAGGCGCCCTCCCTGAAGATGAGCTTCAAGCCGCAGGCTTCCAGCACCTTTCCGTACTGGTCTCCCAAAAGGGGGAGGAGCACCTTGCCGGTCAGCTCCTTTTTGACGGGCGCCCAGTCGATGTCGAAGAAGTGGGCGTAGGGGGAGCTCTGGCCGTTCTCGAGAACGTCCATCCACCAGACGTTTTCGTTACTTTCGATGCACATGTGGTTGGGGACGAAGTCGAGGATGTGCCCCATGCCGAGGCGGCGGAGCTCGCCCATCAGGGCGGTGTGGCTTTCCTCGTTCCCCACCTCCGGATTGAGCAGGGTGTGATTGACCACGTCGTAGCCGTGCACGCTCCCCTGCTTGGCAGCAACATAGGAGGAGGCGTAGATGTCGCTGATGCCGAGGTCGTGCAGGTACTCCACGATGGCCCGGGCGTCGTCGAAGGTAAACTGCGCGTTGAATTGCAGCCGGTAGGTGGCGGAAGGAATCCTCGCCTGCGGCAGCCGGTCCTGGTCCATGACTGCCCCTTATCCCTCGACCAGCACGGCGCCGAGGTTGAAGCGGAAGGTTTCCCCCAGTTTGCGGAAGGCATCCAGCCAGATGCCGGCTCCCTCGTCGCCTGCGCGCGACTTGGTGAGATTCTCGCGATACAGCGTCTTCGCCAGCTGGTAGTAGTCGTTCTGGACCTGCCAGAGGCCGATGTTGATGGGGATCTCGTTGATCAGGTCCATGAACTTCTGGACCCTCGCCATGAGGTTCAGATTGGCCGGGTCCTTGACGAGCTCCGCGGTGAGGGACTCGACGTGGCGCCGCAGGAAGAACTCGGTCTCCGGGGTGTCGGTGGGGACCCCCCAGGTCTTTATCTGGGAGACAATCCTTTGCACCGCTTCGGGGTCGATCTCCTCCTTGGTCAGCTCGGTTTTGAGGGCGGCCAAAAGGGCCGGCTGGGCCGCGATGGAAAAGACCGGAGGGATCGGCATCCCGGTCTCTTTCACGAACTCCATCAATGGCCTGCTGCGCTCGAACATCGCCTGGTAGCTTGCGATGCTCTCCTCCACGCTCTTCTCGAAGATCTCGTTCAGTATCTTTCTTTGTTCGTCACGGAAGAGGTTGATCAACGAGTAGCTGTGGGTCCCGAAGTGCTTATCCATCAGGCCGATCAAGTCGGTATAGAGCCCCTTGTTGAAGGTGTTGGTCATCTCCTCCTTCATGGTCTGGTAGCCGCCCGCGTCGCAGCTCTGTGCCACGCCACCCTTGAAGTCGTGGCTCCCGAGCTTCACCACGCAGAAGGTGAGGCAGGTCGATTCCTCGGTGATCTCCGAGGCTACGTGGATCCTCCCCATGGCGATACTGGCATCCTGGGCGGAGATCTTGGTGTAGTCCTCCCTCGCCACGGCATAGCAGTCGATCTGTGAGTGTTCCTCGTATTGCTCATACAGCGAGCTGAAGGCATAGTGGGCGCCGACCTTCACCAGATCCAGACGGGTCGGCTGGACCCAGTTGCGGAAGATCCACTCCCCGTCCTGATGCTCCGGTATGTTTGACTTCGCCTTTTTCAGTCTCATCAGAAATCCCTTCTCGACCCCCTCCTCGAAGAGACCTTCCGCCAGCTGCAGCGCACGCCCCGCGTATTCGATCACCTGCACCGTCTCAAGCCCCGAGAGCTCATCGAAGAACCAGCCGCAGCTCGTGTACATCAGCATGGCATGGCGCTGCATCTCCAGCAGCTTCAGGGCGTCGATCTTGTCCTCGGCGGAGAGTTGCCGGGCCGCGTGCTCGGCCAAGAACGTCTCGGCCTGCTCCATCTCCCGGTGCAGGATGACCTCGATGTAGGCGTCCCGTGCCGCCCAGGGGTCCTTGAAGTATTCCCCCCCCTTGCGCTCGAAACCTTGCGCCAGCCGGTCCCGCAGCCAGTCGAGCGCTGCGCGCAGCGGCGTCCGCCACTGTTGGTTCCAGTTCGGATACCCTCCCGAGTTGCAGCCGCAGTCGCTGTTCCAGCGTTCCACCCCGTGGGAACAGCTCCACGAGGTTCTCTCCACGATCTCCGCCTCCCACTCCGGTGGGCAGAGCTCGAGGTACTCGCCGTAGTTGGTGAGGCGGGCGCTGCCGGATTCCTCGATCTGGTGGAAGGCGGCGGCGAGCGCCATGTCGCCGAACTTTTGATGGTGGCCGTAGGTCTCACCATCGGTGGCGATGTGCATCAACTGGGGCCAGTCGCGGTCGTCGGTGAAGCCCCCCATCAGCCTTCCCGCCAGCCCTTCCCCTGAGCTCAGGAGGTTTTCGAAGGCCACCGCCTGGGAGATGGGGCCGTCGTAGAAGAAGAGGTTGATGGTCCGCCCCGAGGGAAGCCGGCAGAGATAGGCCCTGGTGGGATCGATGGCGCCTTCCGTCCACTGCTCCTCGCCGATCTTCCGGAAACGGGCGGCCTGGTACTGGGCGAGGATGGTGAACTTGATCCCCTGCTCGGCCATGATTTCCAGGCTCTCGTTGTCGACCGCCGTTTCGGCCAGCCACATCCCTTCCGGGAAACGGTTGAAGCGCGACTCGAAGTCCTTGATCCCCCACACCACCTGGGTCCTCTTGTCGCGGGAGTTGGCCAGCGGCATGATCATGTGGTTGTAAACCTGAGCTATCGCGGAGCCGTGGCCGGAGCGCCACTCCATGCTCTGGCGGTCCGCGTCGAGGATGGCCTGGTAGGTGTTGCGGTCGAAGACGCACATCCAGGAAAGGACGGTGGGGCCGAAGTTGAAGCTCATCTTTGCGTAGTTGCTGGTGATGTCCATGACCCGCCCGTCCCCGTCCAGGATCCGGGAGGCCCCATTGGCCGCGTAACACTCGGCCGTGATCCTCTCGTTCCAGTCATGGTAGGGGAAGGCTGAATCCTGGATCTCCACGGCCTCCAGCCACGGGTTTTCCCGGGGGGGTTGGTAGAAATGGCCGTGAACACAGACGAAACGCTCGTTGGGCTGCGGCATGGTTAACCTCCTAGCTGGTCTGCTGAATACACGAGGACGTTGAACGGATGGATGGGGACCCGGGTGCATGCTGCCGGGTCTTCCACCGTGATGGTGTCGGGAGCCGGTTCGCCCGGCCATTTCCAGAACTGCGCCGAGGAATCGAGGATCTTGGACCAGCTTCCCCGCTTGAGCTTCAGGTCGATCTCCTCGGTCAGATTGCTGAAGCTGAAGAGGCAGAGGACCCCGTTGGCGCCCGCCTCCCTGATGATGGACAGGACGCGCTCCTTCGGGAGCCCGCAGATCTCCATCTCCTCCCGGCGGGTGACCTGCAGGGCCGGAAGCGTGCTGCGCAGCAAGAGGAGCTTCTTGTAGAAGTCGAGGATGATGGCCTGTTCCCCCTCCTTCTTCGCCGTCAGGTCCAGTTTGCACTCGAGGTAGACCCACTCGTCCGACGGGTCGGGGATCGCCCCCTCGCAGATACCCGAGGCGTGCTCCTCCTGCTTCCCTTTCCTGACCGCCTCAACCAGCTCCTCGTCGCTGTGATCGATGAAGTAGTGAAACGGTGCCCGTTCACCGTACTCCTCCCCCATGAACAGAAGCGGCAGGTAGGGCGAGAGGATCATGACCCCGGCCGCCAGCAGCAGCTTCTCAAGCGGCTGTTTGGTGCTCAGGCGGTCCCCGCATTTGCGGTTGCCCACCTGGTCATGGTTCTGGATGAACACCACGAACTGGGAGGTGGCGTTTTCCCGGGCGGGCCCCCCGTAGCGCCGCTTGCGGTAACGGGAATACTCGCCGGTGAAGACGAAGGCCTCCTGGTACGCCTTCACCATCTGGGTGAACTGGCCGAAATCCTCGTAATAGCCGGTCGTCTCCCCGGTCAAAAGGGTCCGCAGCGCGTGGTGGAAGTTGTCGCACCACTGGGCGTCGACCCCCAGGCCGCCGATCTCGGGGGGGGTGATGAGCCTGGCATCGTTGGTGTCGTTCTCGGCGAACAGGTAGATCATCCTCTCCAGCTTCTCGCGCTGGATCGCCACCTGTTCGGAGAGGTGCCTCAGCACGTGCTTGGGGGTCATGTCGAAAATCCAGTCGACCGCGTCGAGCCTCAGGGCGTCGATGTGGAACTCGCTGATCCAGTAGAGGGCGTTGGTGACGAAGAACTCGAGGACGTGGTCGCTGTAGGGGCCGTCGAAGTTGATGGCCCCTCCCCAGGGGGTGCGGTACTTGTCGGTGAAGTAGAAACCGAATTCCCCGTTGTGGTTCCCTTCCGGGCCGAAGTGGTTGTAGACCACGTCGAGGATGACGGCGAGCCCCTTGCGGTGGCAGGCATCGACCAGCCGCTTCATCCCGTCTGGACCGCCGTAGGTGTTCTGGGGAGCGAAGTGGTGGACGCCGTCGTACCCCCAGTTCCTTCCCCCCGGGCATTGGGAAACCGGCATTAGCTCGACGGCGGTGATCCCCAGTTCCACCAGGTAGTCCAGGAAGTCGGTGACCGCCTGGAAGGTCCCCTCCTTGGTGAAGGTCCCCACGTGCAGCTCGTAGATCCGGTAGTGCTCCAGGTGAATCCCTCCCCACCCTTCGTCCTGCCAGGTGAAAAGGTTGGGATCGACGACCTGGGAAGGCTGGCTGACACCCTTCGGCTGGTAGCGCGAAACCGGGTCGGGAAGCCCCTCCTTGCTTTCGCCCAACTGGTAGAGGTAGAGGTCGCCGTCTCCCGCCTCCGGCACGGTGACCGAAAAGTAGCCGAGTTCCTCCTTATCCATGGGGACGGTGCCGACCGCCTTGCCGGATAAAAGGAGCAACGAGACGGTCTCCACCCGGGGAGCCCAGACGCGGAAGCGGGTCCCCCCCCCTTTCAAAACAGTGGCGCCAAGGTCGAACTGCCACGAGGCGGTCGCCATACGAGATACCTCCGGAAAGTAGGCGTCGATTGGGTGCTGCGGCTTACATTGGTAAGGATTTATTAAAGATACTTTATGGTATTCTCGTGTCAACGTGAGGAGGTGAGCGGAGAGAGGTGGAGCTCTCGAAGGCGCCCGGGCCTGGGGGGAAGATGAAAAGCGGAACCAAGAAGGTCATCATTGCCGCACTGGCCGCCAACCTGCTGATTGCGGGCACCAAGATGGTGGCCGCCTGGATCACCGGAAGCTCCGCCATCTTGTCCGAGGCCATCCATTCCCTCGTGGACGGCGGCAACCAGCTCCTCATGCTCCATGGCCAGCGCAGGGCCGCCCTCGCCCCCGATGAGGAGTTTCCCTTCGGCCATGGCAAGGAGATCTACTTCTGGAGCTTCGTCGTTTCTATCCTGGTCTTCTCGTTGGGATCCGGGTTGTCGCTCTTCGAAGGGATCAACCACCTGGTTCATCCGCACCCGATGCGCGACGTCAAGGTCAACTACATCATCCTGGCAGCCTCCCTGCTCTTTGAAGGTTTCTCCTGGGTCGTCTCGTTCCGCGAGTTCGGCAAGAGCAAGGCGCCCGGTCAGGGGTATTACCAGGCCATCCGCGAAGGCAAAGACCCCAGCCTGTTCCTGGTCGTTTTGGAGGACACCGCCGCCCTGCTCGGGCTCCTCGCCGCCCTGGCCGGGATCTATCTCGCCTCCCTCACCGGCACCCCCGGTTACGACGGCGCCGCCTCGGTCGTCATCGGCCTCATCCTCGGCGGCACCGCCATCCTCATCGCTCACGAAACCAAGGGGCTCCTGGTCGGGGAAGCGGCGTCGCGGGAGGTTGTTCAACTCATCAGGGAGATCGTGCAGCATGGCGAGCATGTCGAGCATGTCAACGAGGTGCTGACCCTGCACATGGGGCCGGAGTTTATCGTCGTCACCATCAGCCTTGATTTCAACGACGAGGTCTCGGCGGGCGAGATCGAGCGGACGGTGCCTTTGCTAGAGCGGGAGATTAAGGAGCGGGTGCCGGAGGTGAAGAAGGTTTTTGTGGAAGCGCAGGCCTGGCACCGCCCGAAGGTGAGGAGCGAGCTACTGGAGGGGCCGCCCCTCGGCCCACCGGATCAATGAGCATCAGGGAAGAAAAAGGCAAAAGGCCCAAATCGCGATGACTTGGGCCTTTTTTCTCAGCTACCGGTCCTGGAGTTCTGGACTTCGGCCTCAGCTTTTCTGCAGGGTCTGCAGCGCTTCGCGGACAAAGGCCAGGTGGCGCTGCTCATCGGCGTAGTTCTGTTCCACGATGGTCCTGATGTCCACCGGGAAGTCGAGCTTGCAGGCTTCATCATACTTCGAGGTGGTCAGCCGCTCGTTGGTCTCCATGGCCTCGAGCGCGCCCTTGGTGCCGGTCAGGCTGCGGAGCGCGGTGAAGCCGGAAATGATGAACCCCTTGAAGTCCGAGCTGAGCTCGGGCGGGGTCCCCCCCAGTTCCAGCACCTTGGCAGAGAGGAGATCGATGTGCTTGCGGTGATCCGCCTGGAACTGGATCAGCTTGTCCTTGATGACCTGCTCGTTGACGTTCTTGATGGCTTGGTCGTAAGCGTGGGTGGCGTCGACGTCCAAGTGAATAAGCTTCTCGAGCTGGTTGAGAATGTCGTCTCTAATCATGGCCTACCTCCGAAAAATTAGATTTTTCTAAAGTTAGCACACGAAGCCGCGTTTTCAACACAGGGGAAAGAATTTGCCTCCCCCGCGCAGACTTCACCCTCCCACGAATCTCATTCCCTCATCCGTTCCAGAACCCTCCACTCATGCCCGGTCTGACGGTGGTGGTTGTTGGCGGCCTCCTTGGCCACCTCCTTGCTGCTCAGCCACCCCGTGATCCTGGCGCATCCCCCCTTGCACAGGGGAAGGTATTCATATCTGCTGTAGTCGTGGTCCATGGCGACTCCTCCGGGGGCCAACCGGGAACGGCTTCATCCCCCTTTTATTCAAGGATAACGCCATCGCCTTGCTACTGGCAATCCTCCCGCCAGAGGCAGTGCTCCTGGCCGCAGACCTTGGCGATCCCGGTCTCGAAGCACTCGTTGTTTCCCTCGACTCTCTGGATGGTCCTGATCAGTTCGCTCTTTTTCATCTTTCCCACCGGGATGGACATCCTCTGCGCGATCTCCTTGATTTCCTGAACTTTCATAGCCTCTCCTTTTGTGGGTTCGCTTCTCACTGGCGAAGGTTGCCACCGCGTCTTTAATGCCCCCATTGACGGGGTTGGGACAGTCTCAATGATTGCCGAGGCTCAAGATTAATACAAGCTCGGAATTTAGACTAAAAAATTCTAATTGTCGAGCATCCCCGACATCTTTCTCCGAAGGGGGAGCCGTCGACCGTTGGCTGAGCCGGGGAGAGGTGTGATAGACTGATCGGGAGGGGGTATTCCCAATGGCCCAACAAGAGTACCAAAGGAAGAGGGATCTTACAAAGACACCGGAGCCCGGGCCAACTGTTCTCAATAGGCACGGCGGACTTCGCTTCGTCGTTCACAAGCACGCGGCTTCTCACCTTCATTACGATTTCCGACTGGAGATCGACGGAGTCCTTAAAAGCTGGGCCATTCCAAAGGGACCATCCCTTGACCCGTCGATAAAGCGGCTGGCGATGATGGTGGAAGATCATCCCTACGAGTACCGAAGCTTCGAGGGGATTATTCCCAAGGGGAACTACGGGGCCGGAGAGGTCATCATCTGGGACGAGGGGACCTACCATGCGCCGGGAGTGTTCGGAGAAGAGAGTGAACCACTGCTGCAGCGCGGGCTGGAAAAGGGCGACCTGAAGTTCGTACTGGAAGGGAAGAAGCTCAAAGGCGAGTTTGCCTTGGTGAGGATCAAGGCCGACAAGGACAACACGTGGCTGCTGATCAAGAAGAAGGACCAGTACGCCACCGACGGGGACGTCACCCAACTCGACCGCTCGGTGGTAAATAACGCCACCATCCAGGAACTCCAGGAGGGGAAAGCCCCCCCGACTCCCGCCCAGCCGACCTCGCCGACCTCCCCGACCTCCCCGACCTCCAATTCCTCCAGTTCCTCCAAGCCCGCCTCCACGGCACCACTCTCGTCGATTCTTTCCCGCAGCACTGCGGCGCCGATGCCGCACCAGATCACCCCGATGCTGGCCGGCACCGGCGAGGATCCGTTCGACGATCCCGATTGGGTCTTCGAGATCAAGCTTGACGGCTACCGCTCGGTGGCCGAGATCGAGAATGGCCAGGTTCGCCTTTACTCCCGCAACAAGCTCTCCTTTAACCAGCGCTTCCCTGACGTCGTCGCCTCACTCGCCACTATCAAGGCCGATGCGGTTCTCGACGGCGAAGTAGTGGCCGTCGACGAGCAGGGCAGATCGTACTTCCAGCTGTTTCAAAACAGCCAGCGGACCGGGGGAGCAAATATCGTCTACTTCGTCTTCGACCTCCTCTATCTGAACGGGCAGGACCTGCGCCGGCTCCCCCTGCTCACCAGAAAAGAGATGCTTCGCAACCTGCTACCCGACCTCCCCCGGGTAAAATACAGCGATCATATCGCCGAATCCGGCCGGGAATTCTTCGAGCTCGCCCGCCAGAACAATCTCGAAGGGATCATCGCCAAGAAAGCCAACAGCCCTTACCTGACCGGCAAACGGAGCAAAGATTGGCTGAAGATCAAGATCCGCCTGCAGCAGGAGGCCGTCATCTGCGGCTTCACCCAGCCGCGCCGGAGCAGGAAGCATTTGGGATCCCTCGTCCTGGGGGTCTATGAGAATGACGAGTTGATTTACATCGGGCTGACCGGCGGAGGCTTCGACGATGCCGCCCTGCAGGACGTGTACGGTAAGCTTGCGCCCCTGGCCCAGGATGACTCCCCGTTTCGGCGGAAGATCAAGACCGACATGCCGGTGACCTGGGTGAAACCCGCCTTAGTGTGCGAGGTGGAATTTTCTGAGTGGACCGACGAAGGTGTGATGAGGATCCCGATTTTCCTCGGCCTGCGGGAAGACAAGGAGCCCAGGCAAGTCGTGCGAGAGGTTTTCCCTGCCGAAGTACAGCCCGCCCCCGCCGAGGAACCTCCGTCCCGCCTCTCTCCTAAAAACCAGCTCCTCATCATCGACGGCCGGCGTCTGGAGCTCACCAACCTTGATAAAATCTTCTGGCCCAACGAAGGCTACACAAAGGGAGACGTCATCGACTATTACCGCACGGTGTCACGCCTGATCCTCCCCCACCTGCAGGACCGGCCGGAATCGCTCTACCGCACCCCGCACGGCATAACCGAAGGTGGCTTCTTCCAGAAGGAAGCCGGGGACCTCCCTCCGTCGTGGATCGCCACCAAGGTGATCTATTCGAAGCACGTCGACAAGGACGTGAAATTTCTCGTTTGCCAGGAAGAGGCGACCCTCGTGTACATGGCCAACCTCGGTTGTATCGAGATCAACCCATGGCTGTCGCGGATCCAGAACCTCGATTATCCCGACTACCTGGTCATCGACCTCGATCCCGAGGATATCCCCTTCGAGAAGGTCGTGGAGACCGCCCTGGCGGTGCGCCGGGTACTGGAGCGGGCGGGCGCCACCAGCTTCCCCAAGACCTCCGGCGCCACCGGCATCCACATCTACGTCCCGCTCGGCGCCAAGTACGACTACCACCAGGCAGAACAGTTCGCCCACGTCATTGCGACCCTTGCCCACCAGCAGGTCCCGGAATTCACCAGTCTCCTCCGGAGCCCGTCGAAGCGGCAGAAAAAGGTCTACCTCGACTTTCTCCAGAACAAACCAGGGCAGACGCTGGCCGCCGCCTACAGCATCCGCCCCAGGCCCGGCGCCACGGTCTCCACCCCGCTCAGATGGGAAGAGGTACAAGTTGGCCTCCACCCGAGCCAGTTCACCATCCGAACCATCCTGAAGCGCCTGGAGCAGGTGGGAGACCTCTTCAGCGGCGTGCTGGGACCCGGTATCGATATCGAGAGCTGTATCGACAACCTGGAGCGGGGAGGCTAGCTTTCAAGCGGAAAGGGGGGTGTGCTATACTGGCAACAGGAGTAAGGGATGACAAAAAAACAGGAGGTGGACCGATATGTTGCGATGGGCTCTGATCTTCTTCATCATTTCCATCATCGCGGCGTTTTTCGGATTCGCCGGTGTCGCCACTGCGGCAGCGGGTATTGCAAAACTGCTCTTCTACCTGTTCCTCGCGGTAGCCGTGATCATGCTGATAGCAGGATTACTTGCCGGACGAAGCATCACCCGATAGTTCTCTCTTTGGACACTCAGCTTCAATCGAATCGGGCGGCTCTTTGGCCGCCTTTTTCAATTCCTCCCTGATTTTTACAACTCTGGTCCAGACCTTCGCAGTTGTAAAACAACATTTTATTTGCTATGGTATCACCTGCCGAGGCAAACCCGCCTGGCGAAACCACCTCGAGGAGAGCTGAATGGCCAATATCGTTGATTTCAAGAAAATGGATAAAACTATCAGGATCTTCGGTGTGGTCCAGATCGCGCTGGTGGGTCTGCTTGTATTCATGGCGGTGGAGTTTCAGCAGAAGCTTCGGCTGCTGGGGCGGGAATTCAGGTTCATGCACGGGGTGCTGGCGGCCTTCGCGTTCCAGATGCTGCTTTTCTTTCCGATCTTCAAGCTGGCCGGCAAGGACGCCGACCGCGACTTGACCGTGATGGGGGGAACACTGACCAACGAAGAGATGAACGCGATGGCCAAGAAGAAGCGTTTCAGCGACATCATCAAGATCGCCTTTCTTGGCTTTTTCGTGGTCTTCGCCACCGCGGCCCCGCCGGACCCCTTCATCCTGAGCGTCATCTACTACAGCTTCATCCTCACCATCCTCACCTATCTCCAGAGCTACAACTTCCATGCGCGCAAGCTGAAAGAGCAGGTTAAAACGGGGAAGAAGTAGGCCAGAAACTCGCTATGGCACCCTCGCCCCCTTTGGGGGAGAGGGTGGCCGAAGGCCGGGTGAGGGTAGTTATTTCTTAGAATCCGCCGACTTGGCTCGCACCTGGGCGATCCGCTCCTCGGGTAGCCCCAGCCATTCCAGGAAACTCTGATGGCCGGTGGGGTTTTCCCTCTCGAAAAGGGTATGCCAGTGCCCGACGGTCTCGTCATCCAGTCCCAAAGCACGGAACCTCAGGTTCCACTCCTCAGGTGTCACCTTTCTTTCCTTCTTTTCCATAACGATTCCTCCTAGTACGGGTCAGCCTAATTGTTCCAGATACTCCGTCCGCTGTAAAGGGGACCGTATTGTAAACAGGCAAAATCACCCTCATTTGTAGATTTTGCTGGACTACGGTGACTCTCACACGTACCATTCAACCGACTACCCCTCATGGGAACTAAAATCAGACAAAGGAAACATCCATATGGCAACAGCTAAACAGGGCGATAAGGTTCTTATCAATTACGTCGGCACCCTCGAGGACGGTTCGATCTTCGACAGCACCATGCATGAGCATGATCACGATCATGGCTGCTGTGAAGACGACGACTGCGGCTGCGACGATGAAGGCTGCGGCTGCGAGACCGGCCCGATGGAGATCACCATCGGCAACGAGGACTTCTTCCCGCAGATCGAGGAAGCCCTGATCGGCATGGCACCCGGCGAGAAGAAGACCGTCGTCATCCCCGCTGAAGACGCCTTCGGCGAGTACGACGAGGAAGAGGTCTTCCAGATCCCCCGCGAGCAGCTCCCCCCCGAGATCACCCCCGAGGTCGGCATGGAACTCGAACTCTCCGGAGAGGACGAGGATCCCATCGGCGTTACCATCGTCGAGGTCAACGAGCAGACCATCACCGTCGACGCCAACCATCCGCTGGCCGGCGAGGACATCACCTACGAAGTGGAACTGGTCGAGATCCACTAGTAACCGGAACATCACAAAACAAAGGGGGGGCGGTCGACGGCCGCCCCCCCGCTTTTATGGCACCACCTTTTTATCGATGACCGTAACGTGCACTGAAAACTATACCCACCTCTCGGCAACCACCGCCACCAATTCTCCCGAAGTTTCCGGCCGGGCCACCCCCGATCCGCACGGTCCGGGCCAAGCCCGACAGCACGTCACCGCGGGCCGGCTTCTCCCTTGGCGTGCCGGAGAGATCCCTCTCATGCTCGCCCCTATGCAGGGGCTCACCAACGGTGCCCTGCGCTCCCTGTTCATCGAATGGGTCCGCCCCGACGTGGTCTGCACCGAGTTCATGCGGGTCAACCCGGTGGCGGCCAAGAAACGTCTGATGCCGAGCGACATCCGCGAGATCAGCGGCGACGAGAACGGCGTGCCGCTCATCGTGCAGTTGATCGGCCACGGCCGCGAGGCACTGGTCTCCGCCGCACAGGTTGCCCAGGAGGCCGGTGCCATCCACCTCAACCTCAACATGGGATGCCCGTACGGGCGGATGACCAGCGGCCTAACCGGCGGCGGAATGCTGAAGCGCCCCGAACTCCTCGAAGAGATCCTCCCCGCCATGCGCGAGGCGATCACCGGGAGTTTTTCCGTCAAGCTGAGGGCCGGGTACGACGACCCGTCGCAGGTCTTTTCGCTCCTCCCGCTCTTCGAGAGGGCGAAGGTCGACTTCCTGGTTCTTCACCCGAGAACCGTTCGCCAGGCCTACCAGGGGTTCGCCGACCACTCCATCACCGCCGAAGTGGTGAAGCGGACGGACATCCCGGTCATTGCCAACGGCGACATCCGGAGTACCGCGGGAGGACTAAAGGTTCTTGAGGAGACGAAGGCCGCTGGATTGATGCTCGGCCGGGGCGGGATCGGTGAGCCGATGCTCTTCGAGCGGCTGCGCGGGCGGGCCTGCGCAGAGCCCGGGCTCCGGGAGCGCGCCATCATGCTGCACCGGTACCTGACGGACCTGCTGCCGCGCTACGCGTCTCATTTCTGCGGCGACGCGCAGGTGCTCGGGAAGATCAAGGGGGTGGTGTCCAACGTCGAGGACGCTGAACTCGAGTACGAACTGAAAAGGTTGACGAGGTCCAAGACGCTCGAGGCCTTCCGGCAGGCGCTGGAGGAATTGGCGCCGTAGAGGGGTGACGGGAGCCGAGCAGACTCGGAGCCGGAGCCGCGTCGGAGCGCGATACCGCCGCAACGGCGGGTAGAAGAGGCTACTTCTCCTCCCAATAATCCCTGGCAAAGAAGAAGAGGGCGATGGCGACCGCCAGGCAGGCGATGGGAAGCTGGAAGGCGGCATGAAACGCCTGGGCGGAGGTCTCCGGAGCGGTCTTCTTGTACGACCCGATGATGACCCCCATAGCCTGCTGCATGGAGGCGGCACCGAGCAGGACGAAGAAGTTCACCGAGGTGAGCGCGGTCCCGACGATGCGGACGGGGAACATCGAACGGACGATAGGATAGATCAGCGCCCCGCTGGAGACGCCGATCCCCAGCACGAAGAATAGCAGCCACAAGGCGGGCGACGGCAAAAGCTCCACCCATCCAAGGAAGCTCGTCATGAGCAGCAACAGGAGCACCTGGCCGATCAGCAGCATCTTTTTGTAGGAGTGCAGCACCTTCCTCGCCACATTGTCTATGAAGAGGCTCCCGACGATGAACCCGAGGGATGTGAACATCAAGGCCTTCCCCGTGGCCTCGCGCGAAAGCTTCAGCACTTCCATCAGGTAAGGCCCACCCCACAGCGCCTGCACCGCCAGGTAATTCCCGTACCAGGCGAAGGCCACCCCCCCGAGCAGCAGGAAATCCCGGCTCCCGAAGATCCGCTTCCACGCCTCCACCATCCCCATCGGTGAATGGTGCTCCTCCGTTGCCGCCAGCTGGAGCGGCGGCCGGTCCCTCACGACCAGGAATACGAAGACGGTCGCCACCGCCTGGAGAATACCCACCGCCAAAAAGGCATTGCGCCACCCGAACATGGCGACGGCAACCGCGAGCGGAGCCGTCCCCGCCAGGTTACCCAGATTGCCGGCCGCCACCATCATCCCCGACAGCCTGCCGAACTCCTGCCTGGTGAACCAGTGGCTGAAGACCGCCAGGGACGCCATCAGGACGCAGGCGGTGCCGAGGCCTAACAGCACCCGTCCCGCCATGGCGGCTTCCATGCTGGCGGCCTGGGAGAAGATGATGCCCCCGGCCGCGGTCAGCATGCCGCTTACGCTTATCACCAGCCGGCTTCCCAGCCGGTCGATGAGCGGTCCCAACGGGAGCTGCGCCGCGCCATAGACGTAGAACAGGATGCTCGACAGCGATCCGAGCTGGACCGGGTTGAGCTGCAGGTCGCGCGCGAGGTCCTTGGCTACCACCGCCAGCGAGACGCGGTAGAAGTAGACCAGTATGTAGACCAGGGCCAAGACGAAAAAGATCTCCCAGCGCTGGCGGCGCAGACGTTTATCGAGCATCGCAATCCTCCGGCTCGGCACTCTAACACACAGTTATCCATGGGTAAAGTAACGGGTGGACCGTTTGCGTCACCCAACTGCCACAGCATCTCTTGGACATACCCGGTATCGCTCCCTTGATACGGCCGTTATTTGGGATACTCTCTTTTGAGTCAGCCACCATGCTATTAACAGTTCTTTCCATTGCATAACCGCCACTCTCTCCTTGCCGGCTTCTTGATATTCAGCAGCGAGGTTCCCAATGTTTCTCGAAAACGATATAAAGCTTGGATTCTCTGACGTTCTCATCAGGCCGAAGAGGTCGAATCTCAAGAGCAGGTCGGATGTCGACCTCTTGAGGACCTTCAAGTTTCTCCACAGCGGGTACGAATGGAGCGGCGTCCCGATCATTGCCGCCAATATGGATTCTACCGGCACCTTCGAGGTCGCCGACGTGCTGGCCAGGCATGGCATGCTGACTGCCGTCCACAAGCACTACACCCCCTCGGACTGGGACGCCTATCTACGCGACCGGTCGGAGGGAATCTACTCACGCATCATGGTCAGCACCGGCACCTCAACCGAGGATTACACCCGGCTCTGTAAGATCATCACCAAGCATCCGCTGCTCGATTTCATCTGCGTTGATGTCGCCAACGGATACTCCGAGAGCTTCGTCGCCTTCGTGAGGAAAGTACGGGACACCTTTCCGAAGAAGACGATTGCGGCGGGGAACGTGGTGACGGGGGAGATGGTCGAGGAGTTGCTCCTGTCCGGGGCCGACATCGTCAAGGTCGGCATCGGCCCCGGCTCGGTCTGCACGACGCGGGTCAAGGCGGGAGTGGGTTATCCCCAGCTCTCGGCGGTGATCGAATGCGCGGACGCCGCTCACGGCCTGGGTGGAAGGATCATCTCCGACGGCGGATGCACCTGTCCCGGCGACGTCGCCAAGGCCTTCGGCGGCGGGGCCGATTTCGTCATGCTGGGAGGGATGTTCGCCGGCCACGAGGAGAGCGGCGGGGAGTTGGTGATGAAAGAAGGGAAGCCGTACAAGCTCTTCTACGGTATGAGTTCCATTACCGCCATGGAGAAGCATGCCGGCGGGATCGCCAAGTATCGGGCGTCGGAGGGGAAAACGGTGGAGATCCCGTACCGCGGCGCGATAGAGGATACGGTGAGGGAGATCCTCGGGGGCGTGCGCTCCGCCTGCACGTACGTGGGCGCCGACGCGCTGAAGGAGCTCACCAAAAGGACCACCTTCATCAGGGTGCAGGAACAGGAGAATAGGATATTTGAGGAGTAGGCAGGGGGGGTAAATCCCCCCTGCCCCCCCTTCGCAAAGGGGGGAGTGTCAGGCAGGCCTCCTACTTAAGCTCCCAAACGGTTACTTCAGCTACGCTGTGCTGGAACTTCCTTCTGGTCTCCCGGATCACGAACTCAAGGTCTCTCGGCTCGCCGAGCATGGTGAAGTACGGTGAGAGGGCGGCCTTCAGGCCGTCGATGGTGTACACCGGTTCCCCGGCCTCGCGGTAGCCCCCCAACCATTCCTCTTTCTTGGCGAAATCCTCCGCCCACGAATACGGCGAGACGATCACCAGCAGCCCCCCCGGATTAATCCGCCCGCGGATCTCGTTCAAAAACCTCCGCGGACAGTAGAGCCGGTCGAGAAGATTGGCCGCCAGCACCAGGTCGTAGCCGGTGAACTTGTCGGGGAGGTTGCAGGCGTCCGCCTGGTAGAACTGGACCTTGTCCCTCAACCGCTCCAACCCGATTTCCGCCAGCGAAAGCTCATGGTAACTGAGGATCTCACCCTCCTCTTCCAGGGCGTAGCGCAGGTACCCTTCCTGCTGCATCCCGGCCGCCAGCCTGAAGAAGCGGCTCGAGAAGTCGAGGCCGGTCACCTGGTCGAAGCCGGCCGCGAGTTCGAATGAGGCGCGTCCCACCGCGCACCCCACGTCGAGCGCCGTCCCGTGCGCCCTCCCCTTGGTCAGCTCCAGGCAGATCTCGGCGCAGGCCTTGGGGAAATTGGGGACGCCGAAGTGTTCGGGGCCGTAATGGGCATCGCAGTACTGGGCGGTCAGGGCGTCGGTCTCGTACTGGTTTTCGTGCTGCTCGACCGGGTTGTCGCTTTCCACGTACCGAAAGCCCGCATGCTGGAAGAAGTGGCGCCGGAAGGCGTAGCGCGACTCCCTGGTGGCCTCGTTGCCGGTGGAGATCCAGGATCCCCCCTTGATGAGGTTGTGGCGGGTGTCGAAGGTCGGGGTGGAGAAATCGTCGTACCAGGGATGGATCTTGAACCCCTGGAACGGGTAGATCGCCGTCTCCGTCCACTGCCAGACGTTCCCCAGGACGTCGTAGAGCTCCCCAAAGGGGAAGCGGTCCACCGGGCAGGATGAGGACCAGTACTCGAGGTTGATGTTGCCGGGCGCCTGCTGCCACCCCTGCGGGTCGGGAAGCCCGGTCAGGTCCCGCATCCGGTACCATTCGTCCTCGGTCGGGAGCCGTATCGCCTTGCCGTTTTTGGCCGCCAGCCAGTTGCAGAAGGCCTTCGCCTCCAGGTAGTTCACTTCCACCGGCCAGTTCCACGGGAGATCGATCACCTCCAGCATGGTCCTCAGCCCCCACCCCTCTTCCCTGCGCACCCAGAACAGGGGGAAGTTGGCCTGCTTGAAGTTCCGCCAGGCCCATCCCTCCTCGGTCCACCACTTCTGCTCCCGATACCCTCCCGCCTCCACGAAGGAGAGGAATTCCTTGTTGGACACCAGGTACTTGGAGGCGGAGAAGCCGTTCAGGGCGGTCTCGCGGTGGCCGTACTCGTTGTCCCAGCCGTAGAGGGGATGGTCATCCCCCTTCCCAAGCTGCACCTTCCCGCCGGAGACCGGCACCATCGCGTTCTCGGGAGGGAGCCCCGCGTCCCGGCAGATTTCCCAGAAGGGGTGGCGCTTCACCTGGTCGATGGGGAGCTGGCGGATCAGCACCGAGGAAGTCTCGAGGTGGATCCTCTCGTGCTCGATCCCCATCACGATCGCCCAGAAGGGATCCTCCCAGGCGATCGGGAGAGTCAGCGGCATGGTCCGGATCAGCCCGTCGACCATCTGGCGCACCTTGTTCCTGAACTCCTTCACCTGCGACACGCTCGGCCAGTCGTAGTGCGTGGAATCGAGGTCGTCCCACGACATCTCGTCCACCCCGACGGCGAAAAGCGACTCGAAGCGCGGGTTGATGCGGCTTTCGATCTGGCGGGCGATAATGAGCTTGTTGACGAAGAAGGCGGCGGTGTGACCGAGATAGAAGATCAGCGGGTGGCGCAAACGGTCCGCCCGCAAGTAGAAGGTGGCGTCTTCCTTGAGAGTCTCATAGAGCCGCTCGTGGACGTCATAAGTCGCGTGAAAATACTCAAGTATCTCAGCCCGCTTGGCTTCCGGGTCGCCTTCGTTGAGCACTACCGAATGAGTCTTTCGCAGATCCATTACTTCCTCCCACTCTCAAGCTGGAACTGGTACCGAGGTGAAGCAAAAACGGTGATGCCAATAGCTTAGCACATAATTCCCACTCTCTCAGGGGATGTGCCGACGTGACTGCTTTCCCTCTTAACGGGATCTGAAACAGTGAAGGCGACCTCTGGGCCGCCTCCCGGTGCAACTATTGGATCGTTACGATCTACAGTTCACGCGGCTGGCAGAGGTAATCGGCCTCGTCGGCCTCGGCCCCGCAACGGTTACAGGTGAATTTCGGGTCCTTGGAGTGCCGGTCGATTTCCTCCAACTTCCCCTCCGCCCTGAGCTGGCACATGTGAGCCTTGTGCTCGCCCGGTTTCGTGCAGCTTTCGGTTTCGCTCATATCGGTTCTCCTTTGCGTGGATTTACACCCCCACACCATGGTACCACTAAGCAAGTTCTACGTTCTATGCAAGTTGGTTCTATGTTCTATGTTCTATGTTCTATGTTCTAGGTTGTGAGACCTTTAGACTCCCCAACTCACCCTTCTGGAGGGGCGGGTATTTACAGGACGCAAGAAGCGGGTAACAATTTTTCCTGGGGCCCACGCAACCAGCGTCGGCGAAAGGGGGGGGAGATGCAGAAGACCATGAAAGCCTTGGTGAAAAAGTTCGCCAGGCCCGGGCTGTGGCTCGACGAGGTACCGGTTCCCGAGGTCGGCATCAACGACGTCCTCATCAAGGTCCACAAGACTTCGATCTGCGGCACCGACCTCCACATCTGGGACTGGAACAGCTGGGCGCAGAAGACCATCCCGGTCCCGATGGTGATCGGCCACGAGTTCGTCGGGCGGGTGGCCGCCATGGGGAGCAACGTCGCGGACCTCAACCTGGGCGACGTGGTCTCCGGCGAAGGTCACATCGTCTGCGGCCGCTGCCGCAACTGCCTGGCCGGCCGGCGCCACCTCTGCAAGGACACCAACGCGGTCGGCGTCAACCGCCCCGGCGCCTTCGCCGAGTACATCTGCATCCCGGTCACCAACGTCTGGCACGCCGACCCCACCATCCCGATGGATACCCTCGCCATCTTCGACCCCTTCGGCAACGCCACTCACACCGCCCTCACCTTTCCGGTGCTCGGCGAGGACGTGCTGATCACCGGGGCCGGCCCCATCGGCATCATGGCTACCGCCATCGCCCGCCACGCTGGCGCCCGCTACGTGGTGACCACCGACACCAACCCCTACCGCCTCTCGCTGGCCAAACGGATGGGTGCCACGGCGGCCGTCAATGTGAAGGAGCGGACCTTGACCGAGGTGCGGCAGGAACTCGGGATGAAGGAGGGGTTCGACGTCGGCATGGAGATGTCCGGGAGCCCTGAGGCCTTCAAGGAGATGCTCCACAACATGTGCCACGGCGGCAAGATCGCCATGCTCGGGCTACCCTCCGACGAGCTCGCCATCGACTGGAACGAGGTCATCTTCAACATGCTGACCATCAAGGGGATCTACGGCCGGGAGATGTACGAGACCTGGTACCTGATGCAGTCGCTCATCAAGACCGGTCTCGAGCTGGCCCCCATCATCACCCACCGGATGCCTTACGCGGAGTTCGAGGAGGCCTTCCGGATCATGGGGACCGGCCAGGCAGGAAAGGTCCTGCTCGACTGGGTCGAGGAATAGGTCGGTAGCGCACCAGGCAATACCATCTCATTCATCGGGAGGGGTAGAAATCCTCCCTCACCGCTGCCCCTCTCCCGGGGGGAGAGGGATGACAGCCGCAATTGAAGAGCAGAGCCGGAAAGGAGTGAAGAAATGGACGAAAAATTCGCCTGGATCGAGGATGAGCTGGCCGACCTGGAGAAGCAGGGGCTGAGGATCGACATCCGCACCATCGGCTCGGCCTGCGGCCCCTGGATGATCGTGGACGGCAAGCGGGTGCTCAACTTCAGCACCAATAACTACCTCGGCCTGGCCAACGATCCCCGCCTGAAAACTGCCGCCCAGGCCGCTCTCGACCAGTGGGGAGCGGGGCCGGCCGCGGTCAGGAGCATCGCCGGCACCCTCGAGCTGCACCGCACCCTCGAGCGGCGGCTGGCCGCCTTCAAGGGGGTCGAGGATGCCCTCTACGTCCAGTCCGGTTTCTGCGCCAACCAGGCCGCGATACCCGCCCTGGCCGGCAAGGAGGACGTCATCTTCACCGACCGTCTCAACCACGCGAGCATCATCGACGGCTGCCGCCTCTCCTCCGCGAAGGTGGTGGTTTACGAACACTGCGACGTCGCCGATTTCGCCCGCAAGATCCACGAAAACCTCGGCCACCATCGGCGCGCCTTGCTGGTGACCGACGGCGTCTTCTCGATGGATGGCGACATGGCGCCCCTGGACCGGCTTTTCGAGCTTTGCGAACAGCACGGAATCATGACCATGGTCGACGACGCCCACGGCGAGGGGGTGGTAGGCCACGGCGGGCGCGGCATCGTGGACCACTTCGGCCTTAACGGCAAGTTCGACCTCGAGGTCGGCACCCTTTCCAAGGCATTCGGCGTGGTCGGCGGGGTCATCGCCGGTAAAAAGATCCTGATCGACTGGATCCGCCAGAAGGCCCGCCCTTTCCTCTTCTCCAGCGCGGTCACCGCCGCCGACACCGCCGCCTGCCTGGCCGCCGTGGACGTCCTCGAGGAGGGAACCTCCCTCGTCGATACACTGTGGGAAAACACCCGCTACTTCAAGGAGGCGATGAAGGCCGCCGGCTTCGACACCGGTGCCAGCGTCACCCCCATCACCCCGATCATGGTCGGCGACGCCACCCTCTGCCGCACCTTCTCCCGGGCTCTCTTCGAAAGCGACCCCGGTGTATTCGCCATGCCGATCGGCTTCCCCACCGTTCCGCAGGGGAAGGCCCGTATCCGGGTCATGCTGAGCGCCGGCCACTCCCGCCAGGACCTCGATTGCGGACTGGAAACCTTCACCCGGCTCGGCAAAAAACTCGGCATACTCCAATAAATCCGCCAAAGACAAGACTTCGTAAAAATTCCTGTCACTCTTTCCACCAAAGTGCTTGACTTCGTCTTTTTTGATATTAAAATACGCACATGTGTTTTCTCATACGATTTCCACCGACTGTCCCTGATCCTCATACGGAGGTTTGCTATGAAACGGTTGGCGGTGAGGAGATTACCCGAAAAACTCATAATGGCGGCCATCATCCTTTCCTGCGGTCTCGCCATGTCCAATGAACCTACCGTCCGGGCCAAGGAAAGAGGGATAAAAGCCAAACCAGCCCGTTCCGATGAGGTTCGTCCCCGGCAAGTATCCCCCCATCCTGCCCGAGTCAAACAGACCGCTTCCGCCCGGATCTACCCGTCCTCCTGGTAATCCACCGGGACCTCCACCGATTCCTCATGAGGTCAGGCCCACCAGTTTACCGTTCATGGGCCTGGCCTGCCAACTCGCGCGCGTCCTCACCGCTTGCCATCCGCTTTGTCAGTGAATCGTTACCATAATGTAACCTATTATGATTACGAGAAAATTCACTCAAGTTGGCAAGATCGATGTCGATTATATTAGACATGCCTCTCCATCGACAGATTACTGATAATGCAATTATTCAGGAGAACGTGTCATGTCTTTCGCCTCCCGCATCTACGTTGTCAACGCCTTCGTCGTAATCGTCACCCTTGCCGCGGCCGCGCTCGCCGGTAAAGGGACCAATCTCCCCGCACTCTTTTTGGCTGCGGCCGCGATACTCGCCGTCTCCTCGCTGGTCTGGCGGGCCCTGCTCCGTCCGACGGTGGAGGTGCTGGGAGAGATGGCCGTTGCACTGGACAGGGCATCGCAAGGAGATCTATCGTACCGGGTAAAGGCGGAGGGGAACCGCGAGGTTGCCAGGCTCGGGCGGGCCTACAACTTGATGATGAAGGACTGGAACCAGACCATGCACAAGTTCTTCGCGGTGACCGACCTCGTGCGGGACTCGGTGGCCATGGTGAGCTCTACCAACGACGCGATGGCGACCGCCGCCGAGGACGTTGCCATGCAGGCGAGCACCATCGCCACCGCCAGCGAGGAGATGTCCGCCACATCGAGCGACATCGCCCGCAACTGCCTCTATGCCGCCGAAAACGCCCACAAGGTCACCGACCGCACCACCTCCGGGGTCGAAATCGTCAGCAGCAGTGCACGCCTGATGCAGGCCATCTCCCAGCGGGTGATGGCCGCCTCGGTGACCGTCGAAGGGTTGGGTGAACGCTCCGACCAGATCGGGGAGATCGCCGGGACCATCGAGGACATCGCCGACCAGACCAACCTTCTCGCCCTGAACGCCGCCATCGAGGCCGCCCGCGCGGGGGAAAGCGGCCGCGGATTCGCGGTGGTGGCCGACGAGGTGCGCGCCCTGGCCGAGCGGACCACCCGCGCCACCCGGGAGATCGACGCCATGATCAAGTCCATCCAGGCCGAGACCAGGAACGCGGTGGGCTCGATGGGCGAAGGGGTCGACCAGGTCAACCGGGGAACCACCGAGACCGGCCGCTCCGGCGAGGCCCTGGCCGAGATCCTCGCGATGATCAACGACCTGACCATGCAGATCAGCCAGATAGCCACCGCCGCCGAGGAGCAGACCGCAACCACCCACGAGATAACGAGCAACATCCAGCTGATCACCACCGTGGTCCACACCAACGTGGAAAATGCCCGGGGAACCAAGGCGGCAACCGCCAGACTGGCCGAACAGGTGGACGATCTGCACGAGATGGTCTCCCACTTCATGCTTTCCGACGCCCTGATCTGGGACGAAAGCTTCAGCACCACCATCCACAGCATGGACGAGCAGCACAAGGCCCTCTTCGGCATGGTCAACGAACTCAGCCGCGCCATGCAGGAAAAGCGGAGCAAGGACACCATCGCCTCGGTGCTCAATAGGCTGATCTCCTACACCGGCACCCACTTCGCCGCGGAGGAGGAGGCCTTCCGGCGGACCGGGTATCCCGAGCAGGAGGTGCATGTCAGGCAGCACCAGGATCTGGTGAAGACCGCCCTCGCCCTCCAGGAGAAGGTCAATTCGGGAGAGACCGTGCTGACCCACGAGGTCATCGATTTCCTCCACGACTGGCTGATCAACCACATCAAGGGGTCGGATCTTCGCTACGGAGCACACCTGAGAAAGCACGGGGTGGCGTGAGAGCGCTACCTCGGTCAAAGGTAGAAAAAGGGACGGTGCCCGGGCGGCGCCGTCCCTTTTTTTATCGCTAACCTCCATCCGCCGTCGGTTTGGTAGGGTGGGCAGCCCCCTGCCCACCATCTCTTTTCGAAACCGCGTGGGCACGGGGTGCCCACCCTAGGACCGCGGCCTTCAGAGGGGGCGGGGGTGAGGATGGGGTAGAAACCTCCGCGTCAGAGCTGCTCGCAGCGGCGAATGGTCCAGAAGTCGTCGGAGAGGTTGCGGTCCTGCAGGTAGGCGTACGGCATGGTGAAGTATCCCTTCTGCCCCCAGCCGGTCCCCCACGAGTTCCGCACGATGGCCCGCTTGCTCGCGTCGTCGTATCCGACAGCCAGCACCGCGTGCCCCCCCAGCTGCTTCTCACCCGCCTCCGGCATGTTAATCACGCCGGTCTTCGCCACCGCCTGCGACTCGAAGCTCTCGTAGACGGAAAAGCCGAAGACGAAGGGGAACCCCTCCGCCAGGGTAGCCCGTATCTCGTCCAGGGTATTCAGGCGTGCGTAGCTCAGGATCTGGTGTTTCTCACCCTCCTGGTAGCATCCCTTGGGGGGCTTCTTGGTGAAGTTGGCCACGCTGTAGGGCCAGTTGGTCTCCGTGCAGACCCCCTGCTTGGCCAGCGTCTTGATCCCGTCGCGGAGCATGGCCCCCGAATCGGTGGCGACGGTCCCCTCGATGACCCGTTCGTTGTAGTAGAGGAAGAGCCGGCTCAGGTTGGTGTACTTATGCTTTTCGTTGGGCTTGCACTCCTTGAGCTCCAGGTACTCGAGGGCACCGACCAGCGCGTTGGCGGTACAGCTTCCGAGCTCCCCCTGGTCCTCGATCGGCGAGCAGTGGGACCGGAGATCCACCTTGGTGGGAAGGGTGGCCGGAATGGGACGGACGGCGCCGTACATCTTGTCTCGAAAGTCCGGAATGTCGGGGACCCAGCCATACCGAGCCAGGCTTCGTACTTGGGGAACCTGTTTCTGGGTAATCATGGCAATCTCCTTTCCCTGTTTGAGACGCCTGCAGCGCGCTCATAATTATTAGCATTGCCCAATAATATCTACTCCCGCCCCCTTTGCAACTGGCATAAACCAGTTCTTTTCTCAGGAATTTTCTGCTACATTCGACACCACAATGACACACCGGAGGTCTCATGTCGGACACCACTGCTCTGCTCCTGCTCCAGATGGGGGGCCCTGACTCCATCCCTGCGGTGGAACCTTTCCTGATGAACCTGTTTACCGACCGCGACATCATCAAGATAGGTCCTTCCTTCCTTCAGCCTTTCATCGCCCGGCGGATCGTCAAGAAACGCGCCCCCAAGGTAGCCGAGTACTACCGGCAGATCGGCGGCAAGTCCCCGATCCGGGAGCTCACCAACGCCCAGGGGGAGGGTCTCCAGAAGCTCATGGGAGAGGGCTACCGCTCCTTCGTCGCCATGCGCTACTCCCGCCCCTCCACGCTGGAGGCCCTGGCCGCCATCAAGAAGGAAGGGATCAGCCGGATCGTGGCGGTGTCGCTCTACCCGCACTACTCCAAGGCCACCACCGGGTCGAGCATGAACGAACTGCAGCGGGTCCTGAAGGCCTCCGGCCACAAGTTCGACCTCATCACCGTGGACCGCTTCTACGACCACCCGCTCTACATCGAGGCGCTGGCCGAGAAGATCAACCAGGCGCTCACCCGGTTCCCCGACCCGTCCAAGGCCGAGATCGTCTTCTCCGCCCACTCCCTCCCCCAATCCTTCATCGACGAGGGGGACCCCTACCTGGACCACATCCAGGCCACCATCCGCCTGGTGATGGAAAGGATCGGCATGCGCAGCCACCACCTCTGCTTCCAGTCCAAGGCGAGCAAGGTCAAGTGGCTGGAGCCCTCGACGGAGGAGACCATCAAACGGCTGGCCATCTCCAACCGGAAGGAGCTCCTGATGGTGCCGCTCTCCTTCGTCTCCGACCACATCGAGACCCTCTACGAGATCGACATCCAGTACGGCGACGAGGCCAAAGAGCTCGGCATCGAGCGTTTCATCCGTTCGGAATCGCTCAATGATTCCCCGCTGTTCCTGCAGTGCCTGGCCGACCTGGTGAAAAAAGCGGTCGCCCGATGAAAACCTGCACCATCTGCAAAAACGAATTCGACGAGAACGAGCCGCGGTCGCTCTACGGAGAGGCGGGGGAGTGGCTGGCTGGGGAGTTCTGGAAGGACGCCGGCGAGCTCTGCCAGAGCTGCCTGGAGAACCGCGCCCGGCTATCCATGATGTACTGCCACGAGATGAACACCTGACACCGGAGCCTCACCCATGGAACGAGTCACCATCGACAACATATCGCTGACCCTCGCCAGCCCGATCGAGCTCCCGCTCAACTGGGTCGGTAACGACGAACTCCTGAAGCAGCTTCTCGCCGCCTGGATGGTCATCGACGAGAGGGACATCCCCTTCAACCCGCGCCTGATCGGCAAGCCCGGGGTCGGCAAGACTACCTTGGGCTACGCGGCCGCCAAACGGCTCGGGAGAAAGGTCTACCTCTTCCAGGCCACCATGGACACCCGGCCGGAGGACCTGATCGTCACCCCGGTAATCGGTCCCGACGGCACCATCCAGTACTCCGCCTCGTCTCTCGTCTCCGCCATGATCAAGGGCGGGGTGCTGATCCTCGACGAGGGAAACCGGATGAGCGAAAAGGCCTGGGCCTCGCTGGCACCGCTTTTGGACGACCGCCGCTACGTCGAGTCGATCATCACCGGGGTGAGGATCTCCGCCCATCCCGACTTCCGGATCGTGGTCACCATGAACGAGGACTCCTCCACCTTCGAGGTCCCCGAGTACATCCACTCCCGGCTGCAGCCGCAGCTCTACATCGACTTCCCCGAGGCCGAGGAGGAGCTCACCATCCTGAAGGAGAACCTCCCCTTCGCGAGCAGCTCGATCCTGCGCTACGTGGTCGATTTCCTCCAGCGCGGCCACGCCGCCGACGAGCCGTACTCGGTCCGGGACGGGATCAACATCGCCCGCTATGCGCTGAAGATGATGGCGGCCAACGACCAGGATCCCCGCGACCTCCTCCCGCTCGCCGTGGAACGGATCCTCGGCGAAGAGGCGCTCCGCTACCTCCGCTAGCCCCCCGGAGATCCCGCCCATGTCCCACCGACTGCACCTGGAACGATTCGGCAACGTCCACGCCCTGCCGATCCTCCACTACCGGATGGAGTTTGCCCACCTGGTGCGGGAGGCCTTCGACCGTGTGAGGCCGGACTGCGTCGCCATCGAGCTCCCCCAGACCCTGGAGACCCCCTTCGTCAGGGGGATCCGCCGGCTGCCCGAACTGTCGGTGCTCTCCTACCAGGTCGGGGAGCAGTCCGTCTTCCTGATCATCGAACCGGCCGATCCCCTCATCGAGGGAGCCCGGCTGGCCATCGAGCGGGGTGCCCCCCTGCACCTGGTCGATGTCGACCTCGACAGCTATCCCTCCTACAACGAACAGCTCCCGGACTCCTACGCCGTGCAGCGGATCGGCCTGGCCCCCTTTTACCGGGAGGTGGCCGCCATGTACCGCTCCATCGCACCCGCCGACGAGGACCGGCGCCGGGAAAGCGGGATGGCCTTCCGCCTGCAGCAGCTCTCGGCGAGCCACGAGCGGGTCCTCTTCATCTGCGGGATGGCCCACCTGGAGCGGATCCGCGAATTGTTCGGCCGCCCGCAGGCGCAACAGCTCTCCCGCACGAGGAGGGAGGGGGTCTCCATCTGGAACCTCCACCCCGAATGCTGCCACGAGGTGCTGGCCGAGTATCCCTTCCTCTCCGCCCTCTACGAGACCCGGCGCTCGCCGCTTCCTCCCGAGCCCCTTCCCGGGCCGTCGCTTCGGAAGAGCTACAACGCCATGGAGCTGATCCTGGGAGGAAAGGAGACCCAGTCCGAGGAAGAGGCGCTCCACGAATCGGTCCAGCGGAGCAGCCGGCGGGTCGGTGAAGAAGAGGAGATGACCGACCGGCAGCGGGCGATGCTGCGGCTTTTCATGGAGGCCGCCCGGCACTACCGCCAGGAAACCGGCGAGAAGGTCCACCACTGGCAAAAACGCGCCTTCTTCAAGTTCGCCCGCAACTACGCCCTCGTCTCGCAGGCGCTTTTGCCCGACCTCTTCCAGATGCTGGCCGCCGCCCGCGGCTGCCTGGACGACAACTTCGCCTACGCCTTCTTCCGGCTGGCGGCCTTCTATCCCTGGCAAAAGGAGGCTACCGACGTTCCTACCCTGCGGCTCACCGCTGCCGATCTCTGGTCCGCCACCCGGCGCATCCGCTTCCGCCCGCGGGAGCAGCAGCGCGGCAAGGGACGTAACGGCCTGCGGATGAACAAGAGGAAGAAGGAGCGCACCCCCGGCGAGTGGCTGGACGGCTTCGACAATCCCTCCATCTGCTCGTATCCGCCGGAGGACCTGATCATCGAGGACTACGGCCGCAACCTCAAGAAGATCGTGGCCCGCCAGCTGAGCGAGGAGCAGAGCAGATGCGAGCCGTTCACCGCCTCCATGCTGGACGGGATCGACATGCGGGAGACCATCAGGAACCTGCACGAGAAGAAGATCTACGTGCGCGAGCACCAGCGGGTGAGGGGCGGGGTCGGATCGGTGGTGGTGATCTTTGAGGACGACCGGGAGGGGGAGAAGTTTCCCTACTGCATGACCTGGCTGGGTGAGCACGCGCAGGAATCGGACATGGCCTTCTACGCAACGCCCCCCGCCGGCAACATCGTGGGGCCGGGGATCTCGCGCTGCGAGTATGGCGGGTTTCTCTTGAGTTATCCGCCGCGGCGGATGAGCGACGTTTGGAGCGACCGCGACTACCAGGGGGCACGCGACAAGGCCGAAGTCCTCCTGCTGGCGGCGCTCGACTACTCGGTGGAGAAGGACGTCATCTACGTGGCGGCCCGCCCCCCGCGGAGCTACCTCAAGCAGTGGGCCTCACGGATCGGGAAGCGGATCATCTACCTGCCGCTGGGGAGCCTCTCCCCCGTGGCGCTCAAGAAGCTCCGCGTCTTCCACATCCTCTACGGCCGCGACAAGCGCGAGATCGCCAAGGATTACATCTGGTAAGAGCCCCCAATTATACCCTCGCCCCTACAGGGGAGAGGGTGGCCGAAGGCCGGGCGAGGGAGGTTTTGACTCTGCCCCCTCCCCTCTCCCCCGGCGGGGGCGAGGGGAGATCTGCGAAGAGGCCGGGTGAGGGAGTTTTTTACCCTCTCCGGAGCGTCCTCTTGTCTCCCACCCTGATGGTCACCTTCTCCTGGTCGAAATACTCGAGGAGGGGAATCATGAACTTTCTCGACAACCCCGTGATCTCCCGGAACTGCGGGGGCATGATCTCGCCGTGCTCCTTGAGGTAGGCGACCAGCTTCTCCCTGAGCTCGGCGACGGCGCCCGGCGCGTAGAAGATATCGGACTTCACCTTGGTCAACTTCCCCCCCCGGACCAGCATGTTGGCATGCTCGAGCACCTGCTTCTCGCCGCACCCCAGCAGCTCGCCGAGCTCCTTCAAGGTCGGAGGCTCGGTCCAACCCTTCCTGAGCGCCTCTTCCAGCATCCCCTGGAGGTCCGCCTGGGCCCCCGTCACCCCGGCCTTGCGTCCCGGAATCTTGACGAGGTCCCGGTCCGAGACCGCCACCCCGTCCTTCTCCATCGCGGCCAGCACCGGACCGAAGAACCGGGCATCGCTCCGCTTGGGAATGCGGGATTTCAACTCCTCCTTGCCGATCCCCTCCTGCATCGGGTTATCGACCAGGTACTCGTTGAGCTCCCCGGCAAGCCGCCCCTTCAGGGTGCCAAAGGCGTCCTTGCCGAGGAAGATGCGGGGTTCCTTCACCACCTGGATGATGGCGCCGGCAGAAAGCAGCGGAGTCAGCGCCGCCTCGATCCGCTTGGCCGACATCCCCGAGCGGTTCACCATCTCCTGAATGGAAATGCCGGAAAGGATCGAGGATTCCACCAGCAGGCGGATACGATCCTGGTCCACCCCTGCCTCGGTCGCCTCCAGGAGCGCCAACGCCTCCGCCGACCGTCTCCTCCTGCGCGGCGGCGCGGGATCGAGCACGGTCCCGCCCCCGAGGGTGGCCTGCGGCGAATAGGTCCTCAGCACGAACGGGTCGCCCGGGAGAAGCAGCACCGGACGGGCCAGCCTCAGCTGCGCGTAGGCGGACTCGCCGGGCGCGAGCGAGGGGCGGTCGAAGAGGGAAACCTGGGCCTGCACCTCGTAGGTCGCCGAATGGAGCCTGACCGTGGCCCGATGCTTCAGCTCCTTCACCGCCGAGGCGAGGTGGTTGATCCTGACGTCCACCGCCGTGGTCGGGCGGTAGAGCCCCTTGGGGACCACCACGTCCCCCCGCTCCACCTGGGTATGCTCCACGCCCTGGAGATTGACCGCCAGCCGCTCGCCGGCGCCCCCCTTCTCCACCTTGGCTCCGAAGGACTGGACCCCCCTCACGCGGCAGGGAAGCCCGGCGGGAAGCACCTCGACCTCCTCACCGACCGAGATCGCACCGGACAGCAGTGTCCCGGTCACCACGGTGCCGAAACCGGTCACGGTGAAGACCCGGTCCACCGGCAGGCGGAAGGGGGCATCCACCCGCTTCTGCTCGATCTCGCCCGCCATGTTTACCAGCTCCGCCTTGAGGGCCTCGATGCCGTCACCGGTCCGCGAGGAAACGGGGATGATCGGCGCGCCCTCGAGGAAGCTTCCGGCCAGGTAATCGCGGACCTCTTCGGTCACCAGGTCGAGCCAGTCGGGATCCACCAGGTCTTTCTTGGTGAGCACCACCATCCCCCGTTTCACGCCGAGGAGCTGGCAGATCTCCAGGTGCTCCCGGGTCTGGGGCATGATCCCCTCGTCCGCCGCGATCACCAGCAGGACGAGATCCATCCCGCCGACGCCGGCCACCATGGCGCGGACGAAACGCTCGTGGCCCGGAACGTCGACGATCCCGAACCGGAGACCGCCCGGCAGCTCCAGGTGGGCGAAACCGAGCTCGATGGTGATGCCGCGGGCCTTCTCCTCCTTGAGGCGATCGGTATCGATGCCGGTGAGGGCCTTGACCAGCGAGGTCTTGCCGTGGTCGATATGGCCGGCGGTGCCGAGAATGAGATGCTTCATGCTGCGCTACTCCTTGAACTGCAACTGGTAGAGCCGGTAGTAGACTCCCTGTGCCTCCATCAACTCGCCGTGGGTCCCTTCCTCTACCTTTTCGCCGTGATGGATGACCACGATCCGGTCCGCATCCCGGATGGTCGAGAGGCGGTGGGCCACCACCAGGGTGGTCCGTCCCGCCATCAGCGCGGAGAGCCCTTCCTGGATGAGGTGTTCGCTGGCCGGGTCGACGCTCGCGGTCGCCTCGTCGAGGACCAGTATCTCGGGATCGAAGGCGACCGCGCGCGCGAAGGAGATCAGCTGGCGCTCTCCGGCCGAGAAGTTCGAACCCCGCTCCCGGACCTCCTCGTCGAAGCCGTTGGGAAGGTTACGGATGAAACGGTCGGCGCCGACCAGGGCCGCCGCCTGTTCCACGCGCTCGGCTGCCAGCGGGTCGCCCAGCGAGATGTTGTAGGCGACGCTTCCGGAGAAGAGGTAGGGGTCCTGGAGCACCACGCCGATGCGTCGGCGAAGGGCCGGAAGCGGCAACTGACGGATGTCGACGCCGTCGATCGTGATGGCACCCCGGGATACCTCGTAAAAGCGGGATAGAAGCCGGGTGACCGTGGTCTTGCCGCCACCGGTTTCCCCGACCAGCGCCACCTTCTCGCCGCGCTTCATTTCCAGGGAGAATCCCTTCAGGACGTATTCTTCCTCGTTGTAGGCGAACCAAATGTCCTTGAAGGAGATCGCCTCGTGCGCTTTCCGGGCGGGTATCGAGAGCTCCTCCCGCTGCACCCCGGGGACAGGCACCCCCTGGGTTGCGGTGGAGGCCTCCTGCGGCGTTCCAGTCGAAGACTCCCGGTGGGTTCCGGCGGCAGCCTCCCGAGGCGCTTCACCAAGGCGCTCCGGCTGCGCTCCCGCTACCGGCTCGAGGGTCGTCTCCTGCTCCGGGTCGCGGTCCAGCAGGGTGAAGATTCGTTCCAGCGATGCCATGGCGCCCTGCATGACCGAATACTTGGCCGAGAGGTCGCGGATGGGGGAGAAGAATTTCTCGATGTATTGGATGAAAGCGACCAAGGCACCGAAAGAGAGGGTGCCCCTGACGATCTCTCCTCCGCCGTACCAGATGATCAGCGCGACGGCGATCGAGGAGATCGCCTCGACCACGGCGTACAGGGCCGCATCCCAGGTGATGACCGGAAGGTTGGCCTCCATGTACGAGGCGTTCAGACGCCGGAACTCCGCCGCCTCGTCGCTCTCCCGGTTGAAGAGCTGGACGACGGAGATACCGCCGATGTTCTCGGCCAGGAAGGAGCTGAGGTTGGCCTGCCGTGCCCGCACCTGCCTGAAGGCGGCCCGCATCCACTTCCGGAAGGCGAAGGCGGCCCAGATCAGGACCGGCAGCACCGAGAAGGTGACCAGGGAGAGGCGGACGTTCATCCAGAGCATGATCCCGACGATGCCGGCCAGTACCAGTACGTCGCCGACCACCGAGACGACCCCGGCGGCGAACATCTCGCCTAAGACCTCCACGTCGCTGGTCAGCCGCGATACCAGGCTCCCGACCGGGGTCTGGTCGAAGAAGCGCGCCGAGAGCCTCTGGAGATGGGTGAAAAGCTGGACGCGGATGTCGTTCATGACCTGCTGGCCGACGTACTGGAGGAGGTAGACCTCGGCGAAGGTGAGGAAGGATTCGGCGACGATGACGCCGAGAAAGCCGGCGGCGACCGAGGGAAGCCCCGCCATCTTGTGGGTGACGATGTGGTTGTCGATGGCGATCTTCAGCAGGTACGGTTGCGAGAGCTTGGCGGCGGCGATGAGCGGCAACAGGAACAGCGTGATCACGATCATGCCGCGGTACGGCATGACGTAGCCGATGAACCGCTTCATCAGCCGCCGGTCGTAGATCTTGCCGACTATCTCGTCTTCGTAGATGCCGCCGTGATGCATGGGACTCCTTGATTGATCTCGCTACTGCCTAACCCCATCCTCACCCCAGCCCTCCCCTTGAAGGGGAGGGAGAGCTTGATGAGCCGCATTCCGTACGGTGGGCAGCCCTCTGCCTACCGTGAACCTTCAACCATCCGCGCGGGCACAGGGGGCCCACCCTACTGAACTCTCCCGGAGGGAGAGGGCAACGGGAGCGGATTACATCCTCCCGATTTCCGCCTTCAACTGTTCCGTCCGGTGGAGCTCGGCGTAGCGGCCGCCCAGGGACACGAGCTCGTCGTGGCTCCCCTGCTCCACGATCGTCCCCTCTTCCATCACGATGATGCGGTCGCAGTCGCGTAGCGGCGAGAGCCGGTGGGATACGATGATCACCGTCCGCTTGCCGTAGTAGGCCGAAAGCTCGCTGAGGATCGCCTCCTCGGTGTCGGCATCGACCGCCGAAAGGGGATCGTCGAGGATGAGGATCCCCGGCTCCTTGATGAGCGCCCGGGCGATGGCCACCCGCTGTTTCTGCCCCCCCGAAAGCGTCACCCCGCGCTCACCGACCAGCGTGTCGTAGCTGTCCGGGAAGCGCGCGATATCCTTGGCCAGTCCGGCGATCCGCGCGGCGCGCTCGATTTCCTCCCTGCTCGCGTCGCGCTTGCCGTAACCGATGTTGGCCCCGATGGTGCGGGAAAAGAGGAAGCTTTCCTGCGGAATGAATCCCACCGCCTCGCGCAGCCGCTTGAGGGGGATCCGATTGACGTCGATCCCGTCGATGAGGAGCTGCCCTTCCGGCACCTGGAAAAGCCGGGGAATGAGCCGGACCAGGGTCGACTTGCCGCTGCCGATCACGCCGACGACCCCGATCCGCTCCCCTTGCTTGATCCTGAGGTCGATGCCGTGGAGTACCGGAGCCGCACCGTATCCGAAGGTAAGCCCCCGGAATTCGATCTCTCCCGCGATGTGGCCGGGATCGATGGGGTCCGCCGGCTCGTTGACCTCCGCTTCCGCCCTCAGGATCTCTCCCAGCCTGCTCATGGACGCCGCCCCTCGCTGCATGAGGTTCAGGATCCATCCGAGCATCACCGTGGGCCAGACCAGCATGGCCAGGTAGCCGTTGAAGGCGACGAAGCCCCCCAGGGTGATGGTGCCCCGGATGACCTGGCTCCCCCCCATGAAGAGGACGATGAGGGTTCCCACCGCGCCGGTGGCGGCCATGATCGGGAGCATGGCGCCGCGGAGCTTGGCCACCTCCAGGCTCGCATCGGTGTACTGCTGGCAGGCCTCGCGGAAGGTCTCGATCTCCCCCTGCTCCCGGCAGTAGGCCTTCACCACCGCGGCCGCCGACACGTTCTCCTCCACCCTGGTAGAGAGATGCGACAGGGTCTCCTGCATGTGCTTCGACCGCTTGAACATGGAGGCGCTCATCCGCTGCACGATGACGATCATCACCGGGAACGGGATGATGGCACAGACGGTCAGGGTAAGCGAGATCTGCGACATCAGGATCACCGCGGCGACGTACAGGACCAGCGTGTTGAAGGTTCCCAGCACGCCGAAGCCGAGCAGCATCCGGACGTTGGTCAGGTCGTTGGCCAGGCGCGAGAGAATGTCGCCGGTGCGCCAGGCAGAGAAGTAGGCAAGGTCGAGGGTGAGAAGCTTCCCGTACAGATCCTCCCGCAGCAGGTACTCGATGCGCCGGCCCGCGTTGAGGAGCGTGGTGCGCGAGAAGACCCGGATGATGCCCTGGCAGGCCGCCGCCAACGCGATCATCGCGGCGTACTGGGCGGGGGTGAAACGAACCGACGCGGGGTGCTGCAACCCCTCGATGGCGAGCTTCATCAGCCACGGGATCGCGAGCCCGCAGAGGTTGGTTCCCACCAGCAGCAGAGCGCCCGCCAGGTAGGACCACCTGCAGGTCAGCATGTAGCCGTATAATCTCTTCTTTTCGCTGATGCGACACCTCGGTGGAGAATCTAAGGGATCGTTAAAGCTAATCTATTTATCGGTCACTGTCAAAGAGTTTGCCCGGACTTCCGCTGACGTCAATGGCGCGCCGCTTGTTGTTTTAAAATGGACCCAATCGGGCTCTTTCAAACCGGCGTCTCATGGCCCAGTTGCCATGATTTTTACACGCAAAACCGCCACTGCTATTGATGTTAGCTTTCGGAATTGACTAAAGGGCCCGGGCAGGCCTCTTTTTACCTCTCAACTGCCCCATCCCGGAAGTCAAATGAGATAAATTTAGTCATAGTGGTGCTTTTTTGCGACACCAGAGCCAGTCCGCCAAGTTTCAGTAAAACTAATGCTTGCTTTTTTGTTTTAAAAAAGCGTATATTTCACAAAAATTTAACACACACCCCTCTCGTATATCTACTAACGGCGCGAAGATATTAAAATAAAACAGCGTTACAACAATCCCGATTTAAGCTGATTTCACGGGGTTTTCCGGCCTGAAGCCGGATTTTCCCGCACCGGTTCACGGCAGGGGGCACGCCCCGGAGGCGGCCCTGCGCCCCTCTCAAGACAAAGACGTTACGAGGTCCGCGGTGAAAAACAAGTTGATGCACCTCTCCAACGAGACCATGAACATCGGTTTCGTGAAGAAGGTGGAATCCCTCTCCGGCAGCTCGGTCCGCCGCTGCTTCCAGTGCGGCAAGTGCTCCGCCGGCTGTCCCATGTCGGCCTTCATGGAACATCCCCCCAACCGGATCGTGCGCCTGCTCCAGCTCGGGCAGTGGGAGCGCGTACTGGCCGGCCGCTCCATCTGGTACTGCGCTTCCTGCGAGACCTGCACCACCCGCTGCCCCAACAAGGTCGATCTCGCCTCCATCATGGACGCCCTCAGGAAACTCTCCTGGGACGCCGACGGCCCCTCCAAGGAAAGCTACGTCCAGCTTGCCAACCGGCTCTTCATCGAAAACATCCGCACCTACGGCCGCCAGTACGAGCTGAGGCTTGGCGCCGCCTTCAACATGAAGAGCGGGCAGTTCCTCAAGGACCTCATGCTGGGCCCGAAACTCCTCTCCAAGGGCAAGCTCAAGATGTTCCACAGCAAGAACCGGAACATCGCCGAAATCGAAGGCATCTTCAAACGGATTGAGGAGATGCGCAAGAAAGGGGAGGCACTGTGACCCCGAAGAAACGTCTCAACTACTCCTACTATCCCGGCTGCTCCCTCCACGCCTCCGGCCGCGAGTACGACATCTCCACCCGCGCCCTTTTCAAGGCGCTCGGGCTGGGTCTGAAAGAAGTACCGGACTGGTTCTGCTGCGGCGCCACCCCTGCCCATAACGTGGACGAGCTCCTTTCCCTCTCCCTCTGCGCCAAGAACCTGGAAATGGCGAAGGGCGTGGAAGGGGACCTGGCGGTCGCCTGCGCCGCCTGCTTTTCCCGCTTAAAGCACGCCCAGCACAAGATCGGCCACGACGAGACCCGTCGCCGCCAGGTGGAAACCGCCATCGACGGCCCCGCCACGGTGGACAAGCCGGTCAAGCACATCCTGGAGATCCTGGCCCGCGAATACGGCCTCGCCAAGCTCGAGGAGAGCGTGAAGAAGCCGCTCTTGGGGCTGAAGGTCGCCTGCTACTACGGCTGCCTCCTGACGCGCCCCCCCGAGGTGCCGGAACTGGACGACTGCGAGGATCCGAGCATCATGGAGGACATCCTCCGCGCGCTGGGCGCCGAGCCGGTCCAGTGGTCCCACCGGATGGAGTGCTGCGGCGCCAACTTCACCCTCTCCCGCCCCGGCGTGGTCATGAAGCTCTCCAACGCGATCCTCGATTCGGCCCAGTTCGCCCAAGCCGACTGCATCATGGTCGCCTGCCCGCTCTGCCACGGCAACCTCGACATCCGGCAGGAGAGCATCGAGAGCAACAACCGCGCGAGCTACGAGCTGCCGATCTTCTACTTCACCCAGCTGGTGGCGCTGGCCCTGGGCGTCCCTTCCACGGACCTCGGCTTCGACAGCGTCATCATCGACCCGCGGCCCCTTTTGAGGGAAAAACAGCTTATCTAATTTTGGCCTCTTCCTTCGACCCTATAGCAGACGTAGGTCGCGTCGAGGAACGAAACGCGACGTGGCTGCCGGCCGTCAAGGCAAGCGTCGCGTTTCACGATGAAGCTGTTCAACGCGACCTACGAGTACCCTCTCCTGAAGGAAAGGGAGAAGTTGCTTAATCATCTCCTGAGGAACCTATGTCTAGAATCGGTGTTTTTGTGTGCCACTGCGGCGAGAACATCTCCCGCACGGTGGATGTGGAACGGGTAGCGGAAGCCGCCGGGAAGATCCCCGGGGTCGCATTCTCGTGCGACTACAAGTACATGTGCTCCGACCCGGGCCAGAACCTTTTGAAGAAGGCGATCGCCGAGCACGACCTGACCGGCGTGGTGGTGGCGGCCTGCAGCCCGCGCATGCACGAGAAGACCTTCCGCAAGGCGGCCGACGCGGCTGGATTGAACCCGTACGTCTGCGAAATGGCCAACATCCGCGAGCACTGCTCCTGGGTGCATGAGAACCGGGAGATGGCGACCGCCAAGGCCTCCGACATCGTCCATCTCATGGTCGAGCGGGTGAAGAAAGGGAAATCGCTGGCCCCCATCACCGTCCCGGTCACCAAGAAGGCGCTGGTCATCGGCGGCGGCATCGCCGGCATCCAGGCCGCGCTCGACATCGCCGACGCCGGCCACCAGGTGCTGGTCGTGGAACGCGAACCCTCCATCGGCGGCCACATGGCCCAGCTCTCCGAGACCTTCCCGACGCTCGACTGCTCCCAGTGCATCATGACCCCGAAGATGGTGGATCTCGCCAACCATCCCAACATCACCCTCTACACCTATTCCGAGATCGAGAAGGTCGAAGGGTACATCGGCAACTTCCAGGTCACCGTCCGCAAGAAGGCCCGCTCGGTGGACGAGTCGAAGTGCACCGGCTGCGGCGTCTGCATGTCCAAGTGCCCCAAGAAGAAGATCCCCAACGAATTCGACCAGGGGCACGGGATGCGCAGTGCCATCTACGTCCCCTTCCCGCAGGCGGTACCCAACACCCCCGTCATCGACCGCGAGAACTGCACCATGTTCCAAAGCGGCAAGTGCGGGGTCTGCGCCAAGGTCTGCGGGCCGGGCGCCGTCGATTACCAGCAGGAAGACACCATCACGGTGGAATCGATCGGCGCCATCGTGGTCGCCACCGGCTTCAAGCTCTACTCCATCGACCGCAAGCCCGAAGGAAGCATGATCCAGGGGTACGGCGAGTTCGGGTACGGCACCATTCCCGACATCATCGACGGCATGACCTTCGAGCGTCTCGCCTCCGCCTCCGGCCCCACCGGCGGCAAGATCCTTCGCCCCTCGGACGGCAAGGAACCGAAGCAGATAGTCTTCATCCAGTGCGTCGGCTCCCGCGCCAGGGAGAAGGGGATCTCCTACTGCTCGAAGATCTGCTGCATGTACACCGCCAAGCACACCATGCTCTATCACCACAAGGTGCATGACGGGCAGGCCTACGTCTTCTTCATGGACGCGAGGACTCCCGGCAAGGGATACGACGAGTTCTGGCGCCGCGCCGTCGAGGAAGAGGAAGCGGTCTACATCAGGGGGATGGTCTCCCGTATGTACCAGAAGGGGGAGAAGATAATCGTCATGGGGAGCGACACCCTGGTCGGCGTCCAGGTGGAGATCGAGGCCGACATGGTGGTGCTTGCCACCGCCGTCCAGCCGCAGGAAGGGGCGGATCTCCTGGCCCAGAAACTCGGCATCTCCTACGACAAGTACAACTTCTACTCCGAGGCGCACGCCAAGCTGAAGCCGGTCGAGTGCGCCACCGCCGGCATCTACCTGGCCGGCGCCTGCCAGGGCCCGAAGGATATCCCCGACACCGTCTCGCAGGCCTCCGCCGCCGCGGCCAAGGTGATGACGCTCTTCGCCAAGGACCAGCTGGAGCGCGACCCGGTGGTGGCCAAGGTCAACGAGAAGTACTGCGTCGGCTGCTTCGCCTGCAAGAAGGTCTGTCCCTACGGCGCCATCGAGGAAAAAGAGATCAAGGACCGCCAGGGGAACGTCGTCAAGGTGATCGCCTACGTCAATCCCGGCGTCTGCGGCGGCTGCGGCACCTGCCAGGCCACCTGCCCCTCCAAGACCGTGGAACTCGACGGTTATACCGACGAGCAGATCATGGCGATGATTGAAAGTCTTTAACTGCAGTTCTAGGTTCTACGTTCTACGTTGAAAGACACTTGAGTGACCCAACACAATACCTGCAGTTCGCGGTTTTACGTCCTGGTTTCAAGTTGATGGGCGAATTGGCTGGCACGAGTCAATTTTGTTTTCAACCTAGAACATAGAACGTAGAACCTAGAACTGGTTTTGGAGTTCTTATGCACGATTTCGAGCCGAAGGTGGTCGCCTTCGTCTGCACCTGGTGCACCTACGCCGGTGCCGACCTGGCCGGCACCAGCCGGATGCAGTATCCCCCCAACGTCCGGGTGCTGAAGTTTCCCTGCACCGGCAGGATCGATCCCGTCTTCATCCTGCGTGCCTTCCAGAAAGGGGCCGACGGGGTGCTGGTCTCCGGCTGCCACCCGGGCGACTGCCACTACATGGCCGGTAACTTCCACGCCCGCCGCCGCTTCGCCGCCTTCCGCGCCCTGCTCGACTTCGTCGGGGTCGACCTCAACCGGCTCCAGTTCTCCTGGGTCTCCGCGGCCGAGGGTGGCAAATGGGTCGAGGTGGTGACCGAGTTGACCGAGCGGGTGCGTGCCATGGGGCCGATGAAGGAATTCAAGGAGCTCGAACTCGAGGAACAGTGGTCGGCCTCCCTCTCCACGCCGGAGCTGAAAGCCGCCTACGACAGCATCACCTGAAGGCCCGGGGTTCTTCCCGTTTCACATTCATTCCTGCGTCCCGGCCGCATGAGGCGGGCGCCAGAGGGTGCGATATTTCATGAATGCTAAAGCACAGAAAGCAAAAGGGTGCGGGATCGAACCGGCCTACTACGATGCCGTGACGGAGGCCATCCGCAGCCAGGCGGTGAAGATCCTCAAGGAGGGTGCGGTCTCCGCGGTGATCGGCTACCTCCCCGGGCGCCGCAAGTCGGCAGCGGTTCCCGCCGTGGTTACCACCGAGGAGGAGGCGGGAAGACTGATCTTCTCCCCCGCCTGCGTCAACAACCTCTCCCTCTACCTGACCAAGGCCAAGAAGGGGATCCTTCCCGGCGGAAAGATCGGCATCGTCGCCAAGGGGTGCGACCTGCGGGCGCTGGCCGGCCTGATGGGCGAATCGCAGATCAAGCGGGACGACCTCTTCATCATCGGGATCAACTGTGCGGGTGTCCAGGGAGCCGTCGCCGCCGGTAACGGGCACCTGACCGAGACATCCATCGCGAAGAAGTGCCGCGAGTGCACCTCGCACGCCCCTGAGGGGGCCGATTTCGTGGCCGGCACCCTTCCCCACCTCGACGGGCTCACCCCGCTGGAGGCCGAGGAGCTCGCCCGCATCGAGGCGATGCCTCAGGCCGAGCGCTGGGCCTACTGGAAGGAGCAGTTCTCCCGCTGCATCCGCTGCATGGCCTGCCGCCAGGTCTGCCCCTTCTGCTACTGCGAGCAGTGCCTGTGCGATAAGAACCGCCCCCAGGCGGTGGAATCGTCTCCCCGTCCGGCCGGCAATACCGCGTGGCACATCGTGCGCGCCATGCACCTGGCCGGGCGCTGCGCTGGGTGCGCCGAGTGCGAACGTTCCTGCCCGATGGACATTCCCCTGAACCTCCTCAATCGCCGGATGGCCCAGGAGCTGAAGGAACTGTACGACTACGAGGCGTCCATGGCCCCCCAGGAAAAGGGGCCGCTCAACCAGTACAAGGAAGACGACGACCAGTCGTTTATCAAATAGCTGGCGTCAACCCCATCCTCACCCCTGCCCTCCCCTTGAAGGGGAGGGAGCGCCGGATTCAGATGGGACAAGCGTGAAACAACAGGTGTCATCGATTTCAAAAATACCCTGCTTCCTCTCGTACCCTCCCCTTCAAGGGGAGGGACAGGGTGAGGATGGGGTCCAGAGAGTCCCTTTATGCCGCAGATTATTACTGAAGCGAATCTCCGCAGCCTGATCGACGCCCTTGTGAAGGAGTCCAAGCTGGTGGTGGGCCCGAAGGAGGCCGGCTCCATGGTCCTCTACCAGCCGCTCGCCCACGGCTCCGACCTGAAGCTCGGCGCCCTACCCCGCCGCTCCTCCAAGGAGCTCTTCTTCCCCATCTGCGAGGACATCCTCGCCTACGGGAAGGAGGACGGGGTCACCAAGGTGAAGGACGTGGACCGCACCTCCTTCCCCGAAGCCGTTCTCATCGGTGCCCTCCCCTGCGACGCCGGCTCCCCCTCCATCCTCGACGCCGTCTTCTCCTGGGACTACAACGACGAGTTCTACCTCGAGCGCCGCAGGAAGAGCACCCTCGTCGGCATCGCCTGCACGAGCTGCGACGACGCCTGCTTCTGCACCGCGGTCGGCTACGCCCCCGACTCCCCGGCCGGGAGCGATCTCTTCCTGACCCCGATGAAAGACGGCTCCTACGCCTGCAACGCGGTCACCGAAAAGGGAGAGAAGCTGGTGAGCGCCCACGGCTCCTTTTTCAAGGACGGCCCTGCCGCCGATGCGGCCCCCTTGGCAAATCCCGACACCGCGAAACTGGATCTGGCCAAGATCAAGGAGTGGCTCAACACTCACTTCGAGGATCCCCTCTGGCAGAGCATCGCCGACGTCTGTCTCGGCTGTGGCGCCTGTGCCTTCATCTGCCCCGCCTGCCACTGCTTCGACATCAACGACGAGGGGACTCCCGACCATGGCACCCGCCGCAAACACTGGGACGCCTGCGGCTTCGGCAAATTCACCAACCACGCTTCCGGGCACAATCCGCGCGACATCCAGAACAAGCGCTACCGGAACCGGATCATGCACAAGTTCAAGTACTACGACGACAAGTTCGGCAAGACCCTCTGCACCGGCTGCGGCCGCTGCATCAGGGCCTGTCCGGTCGGAATCGATATCGGGGATATCCTCAATAGGATCAACTCCAAGGCCGTCTGACAAAGTTCCCCTTTGAAAAATGGCGATTTGGGGGGATTTCCCCCGTCACCTGTAAAGCGAAAAATCCCCCTGGCCCCCCTTTTACCGAGGGGGGAAGTTTTGAGGCAAAGACATGTGCCAGTCGAAGAACATATACCTTCCCAACCTCGCAACCATCGAAGCCATCGTCGATGAGACGCCGGACGTCAGGACGTTCCGCCTGGTGTTCCAGGACGAGAGCGTCAGGGAGAACTTCTCCTTCCGTGCCGGTCAGTTCGCCGAGTACTCGGCCTTCGGCGCCGGAGAGTCGACCTTCTGCATCGCCTCGGCACCGACCAGGAAAGGGTACATCGAGTGCTGCTTCCGGAGCGTCGGCAGGGTCACCGAGGAGCTTCGCAGGCTCGAGGTCGGCGACACCATCGGCGTTCGCGGCCCCTACGGCAACTCCTTCCCCATCGAGGACTTCTACGGCAAGAACCTCGTCTTCATCGCCGGCGGCATCGCCCTTCCGCCGCTTAGGACCGTGATCTGGAACTGCCTCGACCTCCGCGACAAGTTCGGTGATATCACCATCGTCTACGGCGCCCGTTCCGAGGCGGACCTCGTGTACAAGCGGGAGCTGGCCGAGTGGCAGGAGCGCTCCGATGTCCGGCTGGTGAAATGCGTCGATCCCGGCGGCAACGGGCCCAACTTCGACGGCAAGGTAGGCTTCGTCCCTTCTGTCCTCGAGGAGGCCGCTCCCAGCGCCGAGAACGCCATTGCGCTCGTCTGCGGCCCCCCCATCATGATCAAGTTCACCCTCCCGGTACTCGAGCGCCTCGGCTTCACCGACGACGCCATCTACACCACCTTGGAAAACAGGATGAAGTGCGGCGTCGGCAAGTGCGGCCGCTGCAACGTCGGCAACGTCTACGTCTGCAAAGACGGCCCCGTCTTCACCGCCGGCCAGGTGAAGGCCATGTCGCAGGAATTCTGACTCTCCCCTTCTTTGCCCACTCTCCCCCCTTGGGTAGGGTGGGCACCCCGTGCCCACGCGGGTCGGACGTCCGTCAGGGAATGGTGGGCAGAGGGCTGCCCACCCTACGCGCCCGCCCCACTACTGGCCGTATACTCACCTTCCTCTTGACTTCCCTCCCCTCTTAAGACAACTTAGCGCCTGCACCTCATCCCACTCTCTCGCAAGCGACAGGTCCCATGCCTTACCTCCTTCTTACCCTGAGCGCCCTTATCTGGTCCGGGAACTTCGTCATCAGCCGCGCCATGAATGCGGTCATTCCCCCCGCCGGCTTCGTCTTCTGGCGTTGGGTCATCGCCCTCGTCGTGCTCGCCCCCATTGCCCTGCCGAGACTGCGCAAGGAGTGGCCAATCATCCGGGGAAACCTCGGCTTTATCTCCCTTTGCGGCCTCTTCTCGGTCACCCTCTTCAACTTCCTCATCTACACCGCGATGCACTACACGACGGCCATCAACGCCGCCCTGGTCAACTCGGCCATCCCGGTCTTCATCCTGATGTTCGCCCGCATCATCTTCTCCCAGCGGGTCTCCCTGCGCCAGCACCTCGGTATCGCCCTCTCCCTCTGCGGCGTTGCCGCCATCATCCTTCAGGGCGACGTTACCCGGCTCCTCACGCTCCATTTCAACCGCGGGGACCTACTGGTCCTTGTCGCTGCCGTAGTATGGGCCCTCTACTCCGTGCTTCTCAGGAAATTCCCGGCCGGACTGAACCCCTTCGTCTTCCTCTTCGCCATCTCCATTGCCGGGCTCATCTTCCTCACCCCCTTCTACGCCTGGGAGCTCGCTTGCGGCCGCTTCCTCACCCTCAACACCGCCACCATCCTCAGCATAGGCTACGTCGGCATTCTCGCCTCGGTAGTGGCCTTCTCCGCCTGGACCAGCGGCCTGCGCAGCGTCGGCGCCCACCTCGGAGGCCAATTCATCCACCTCATGCCCGCTTTCAGCACCATGCTGGCCGTTCTCTTTTTGGGCGAACGGCTCCGGGTGTTCCACGTAGCCGGCATCGTTCTCATCTTCGCCGGCATCCTCTGCGCAACCTTCCGCGTCCAACCCGCCACCACTCCGCAAAAATAAGCCCAGCTCCCCCAGCGCCACGACATAAGTATTGTGTCCCCGGAATTCGCTTTTATTCCGGTGACACAATACCGATTTCACCCAGCCTGCATAGGCTCCTCCGCGGTTATTCCCGCCGCTACATGACGGTTTTTGCCTGGGCCTCGGTATACGCCGTATACGTCCTTGCCTCTTCGTCCCCTGCTGCTATTTTAAAGCCATAGCTTTCTATCCTATTCCACAGGTGAGACCGATGTTCCAAGTGATCAGCAACGAGATCCTGGCGGAGAACCTCCACAAGATGGTGGTTTCCGCCCCCCTCATCGCCCGTGCAAGGAAGCCCGGCCAGTTCGTCATCGTTCGACTCGCCCCGGGGGAGGAACGCATCCCGCTGACCATCGGCGATGCGGACGCCGAGAAGGGCACCATTACCCTTTTCGTTCAGGCGGTCGGCGCCTCCACCCTCAATATCGTCCATACCGCGCCCGGCGGCTTTCTCCGGGACGTGGCGGGCCCTCTTGGCATGCCGACCGAGATCCGCAGCTGGGGGCGCGTCGCCTGCGTGGGCGGAGGGGTAGGCACCGCCGTCCTTTTCCCGCTGGTCAAGGCGCTGGCAGCGGCCGGGAACAGGATCACCACCATCATCGGTGGCCGGTCCGAACGGTTCATCATCCTGGCAGACGAGCTTCGCCCGCTGTCGGAAACCCTGCTGATCACCACCGAGGATGGCTCTCTCGGTGAACGTGGCCTGGTGACCGCCGCCTTGACGGGGCTCATCGCCGATCCCGGCCAGCGCCCCGATGCCGTCTTCGCAGTCGGCCCGGTCCCCATGATGAAAGCGGTCGCTGAGGTGACCCGCCCCTACAGGATCGAGACCATCGCCAGCCTGAATCCCATCATGATCGACGGCACCGGGATGTGCGGCGGCTGCCGGGTACGGGTCGGTAACGAGACCAAATTCGCCTGCGTCGACGGTCCCGAGTTCGACGCCCACCTGGTCGATTTCGACTCCCTGGGCGACCGGCTTCGTTGCTACCGCGACCAGGAGGCGGCCAGCTTGGCCGCCGCCAAATGCAAACTTTCTCAGGAGGTGCAATCATGACCAATTCCCTCTCTGCGAAAGAACGTATGGCCATCAACCGCGCCGAGATGCCGGAACTCCCGGCCGTGGTCCGCAGCGGCAACTTCGAGGAAGTGAACCGGGGGCTAAGCCACGAGCAGTCGCTCCTGGAGGCCCGGCGCTGCCTGCAGTGCAAGCATCGGCCGTGCGTCAACGGCTGCCCGGTCGCCGTCTCCATCCCGGAATTCGTCGGCGCTCTCGCCGAGGGCGAACTTCCCAAGGCCGCTACCATTCTCAGGGGGGATAACGCCCTTCCCGCCGTCTGCGGCAGGGTGTGCCCGCAGGAGACCCAGTGCGAGGCGCTTTGCGTCCGCAAGGTGAAAGGTGAACCGGTCGCCATAGGTTACCTTGAACGCTACGTTGCCGACTGGGCGATGGCTCATCCCGATGAACTTCCCCCGATCGCCCCACCGGCCCAAAGCGGCTTTTCCGTGGCCGTCATCGGTTGCGGGCCGGCCGGCCTGACCGCCGCCGGGGAACTTTCCCGGATGGGACATGCCGTGACCATCTACGAGGCGCTGCACGATACCGGCGGCGTGCTCCGCTACGGGATTCCCGAATTCCGGCTCCCCAAGGAGATCATCGACCGCGAGGTCCGCATCCTCACGTCCCTCGGCGTTACCATTGAGTGCAACGTCATCATCGGTAAGACCCTCTCCCTCGCCGATCTCAGCCGTACCTTCCATGCCGTCTTCATCGCCAACGGCGCCGGGCTCCCGATCATGCTCGGCATCCCCGGGGAAAACCTCAAGGGAGTCTATGCGGCCAACGAGTACCTCACCCGGATCAACCTGATGGAGGCGGGTCGGCACGAAGGCGCCGCTACCCCCATCCTCAAGGCCTCTCAAGTGGCGGTCATCGGCGGGGGGAATACCGCCATGGATTGCGTAAGGACTGCGCGGAGGCTCGGTGCCAAGCGGGCGATGATCGTCTACCGCCGCGGTGAGGAAGAGATGCCCGCCCGGGTCGAGGAGATCAAGCACGCCAAGGAGGAAGGGGTGGAGTTCGTCATGCTGACCGCTCCGACCGAGATCGTCCCGACGTCGGAGGGGTGGGTTGGGGGATTGAAATGCATGCGGATGACGTTGGGTGAGCCTGACCAATCGGGGCGCCGCCGCCCGGTTGCCGTTCCGGGCAGCGAATTCGTCCTGCCCGCCGGAATCGTGGTGAATGCCGTCGGCACCTCGGCCAATCCGCTCTTGACCGCCACCGCCCCCGACCTCTCCCTCAACAAGTGGGGGAATATCACCGTCGACGAGCACGGACAGACCAGCATCCCCGGCGTCTTTGCCGGCGGCGATATCGTGCGGGGAGGCGCCACCGTCATCCTTGCCATGGGAGACGGCAAGCGCGCTTCCGCCGCCATTGATCGCTATCTTCGTGAAAAGGTGGCGGGGAAGCCGCTCAGGTGATCGGTGGGATGGGGGAGGGAAAAACGGTGCCGGCAACGTTCTCCGGCGCGGCGATCATTCGATCCTTCTCGCGCCGGGTGAGGCTTTTCAGGTGGGACTCTCTCTTGCTGGCCGAGCTGCGGTCATGCCCCGCCTCGAGGTAAACCAGGCGCTCCGGACGGCGGCCGCGGAAGTACTTCGCGCCGCGTCCGGTGGCGTGCTCGTTGAAGCGCCGCTCCACATCGGTCGTGATGCCGGTATAGAGGCTGGCGTCCGAACAGAGAATCATGTAGACCTGCCATTTCATACGCTTCCCTTACCCCATTTCTCCTTCTTTGTCTAACCCATTCTCCCGGGTGGTGCCCCCATGGCGCTCTTCCCCCTGTACGCCAGGCCCGCCTTGCCCGTTCGTTCCACCTCCCACAGGGCGGCCTCCCCCCTAAATCACTAATTTACTAAAGAAGAGCACTCCGATGCCGATATGAGAGCCGTAAGGAAGGCGATTTCTCTCATTGGGCAGGTTCTTATGACCCCAGCCACGACTGAAAGCACGTTAGCCAAGCGGCTGGACCTGACCGGACCCGGTTTCAGGCTGGAGCTCTCGTTTGCTCCCGATCATTCCACCTGTCTCGCGTCCTATCAGCCCGGTGAAGGCCCTTTCCTCTCCGAGAAAGACCTGTCCAATTTCCTCACCGATTCCGGTCTCGAAACCAGCATCCTTGAAGAGGCGGTCGAGCAACTCCTTGTCCACGCCCAGGAGAACCGGGCCATCGAGGGGCTGGTCCTCGCCCTGGGCACCCCGATGGTCCCCGGAGAGGACGGCCGGATTGCCCTTTCCACCGGGAGTGGAAGGGGTACGGAGGAAAGCCAGGAGAGCGAAAACGTCGTCGACTTCCACCAGGTCCAGGAATTCATCAACGTCGAGACCGGCGACGTGGTAGCCACCGTTTTGCCGGCCGGTGATGGCATTCCCGGCATGACGGTATTCGGCACCGAGATCCCTGCGCCCCCCGGTAAGCCGATGGTCGTGAAACTCGGCAAGAACGTCGCCGTGGCCGATGACGGCGTCACCATCCTGGCCACCGGTTCCGGCCGCGTGTTCCTGCAGGGGAACGAGATCTCGGTCGAAGACGTCTACGAAGTGCGCGGCAACGTCGACTTCAAGATCGGCAACATCAATTTCAACGGCTATCTCGAGGTCACCGGGGACATTCTCGACGGCTTCAAGGTGTCCGCCAGCAAGGGGATCAAGGTCGCGGGCAACATAGGTGCCTGCAGCGTCATCTCGGAGGGGGACATCGTCTTTTGCGGTATGAACGGCCAGGGAAGCGGTGAAATCCGCTGCGGTGGCAACCTCAAGGCGAACTTCATCTACGAGACCAAGGTGGAGGTGAAGGGGGACGTGCTGGTGGAGTCCGAGATCCGCCTTTGCGGCATCAAGTGTCTCGGTGCCGTGCGGGTCACCAAGCGCGGCATCGTCGGGGGCGAGTGCGTCGCCCTGGGCGGCGTCGATGTCGGCACGCTGGGGAGCGTAACCTCACTTCATACCCGGGTCGTGGTCGGCATCAACTACCGCGACCTCGAGGAGATCTCCCGCTGCTTCGAGGATCTCAAGGAGATTGCCAACCGCCAGAAGGATCTGGAACTCTCCAAGAACGGCCGGGACGAATGCCTCAAAGAGCGGGCCGTCGTCGCCGGACGGATCAGGGACATTCGCAGCCGCGTCTACCCTGAAGCCAATCCCAAGATCAATGTCCGCAACGTTCTCTATGGCGGGGTGACTGTCAGCCTCGACATGCTTTCCGAGGAGTTCAGAGAGGAACGCCCGGGCCCCTTCTCCATGATCGAAAACAAGGTGGAAGGTGGTCCCCGCTTCCTCGGTTTAACCGACCTGTCCTTCAAAGCCTGTGACATAGAAGCAACCTTCATTCGCCAGGCCGAGATCGACCGAAAACGGGTGAATACGCCGTGAAAATACTCATCGTCGACGATTTGGAGATTAACCGTCTCATCCTGGATGCCATGCTCCACGGTCTTGGCGAGACCTTCATGGCTGTCAACGGGGCCGAGGGCGTTTGGGCCGTGGAGGAAGCTCTCGCGGCCGAAGATCCCTTCGATCTCATCTGCATGGACATCGTGATGCCCGAGATGGACGGTCTGGAGGCGCTGCATACCATCAGGGCCGCCGAAAAGCGCCACGACGCTCGACGGTCGGTAATCATCATGGTTACCGCCAGCCACAGCCCTGAGCACATGTTACAGGCGCTCGAAAACGAGGGATGCGACGGGTTCGTGGCCAAGCCGGTGCTCTGGCAGACCCTGCACGAGATGATCAGCCGTTTCGGACTGATCGCCGAGGAAAGCTGGGCCTATCCGGGGGATCCGGCCTGCGATGCCGTCTGCCTCGAAATGGATTGACGGCCGGCAGAACTCTCCAAATTCCAGAAACGGCAAAGCCGGATCTTTCGGATCCGGCTTTGTTGGTTATGACACCTGCAGGGCCACCCGCAGTGGTTAATATTTCGCCTTGTAGTAGGACCTGCACTGGGCAATGACCAGTGCGACCGAAGCTGCCAAGGTTACTGCCAACGTCCACTCCACAAATCCTATCATCGGTTCACCCTCTGTCTGTGTGTTGCCATGCTGTTTCTGCGACTCGTTCCCTATACTCTACCAGACATCCCGCTTTTTTGATATTGACTTTCAGCGGTACTTTTTTGCTCGGCCCTATGTCATGCAGAGGGAAGCCAAATTTGTACCCCTTCCTGGCTTCTTCTTGGTAAAATCTAACCAGCGGCAAGTGCCGCTGTTTAAGTTTCCACGTCATTCCAACAGCAAAGAACGGAGGTTCACATGACAGCCAAGAACGTTCTGATTCTCAGTGCCAACGATTTCGAAGATACCGAATTGCTCGTCCCCCTGTACCGTCTGCGCGAGGCCGGGTTCAACGTGGAGGTAGCCTCCGAAAAACGGGACGCCATCCGCGGGAAACACGGGTACGAAGTGCCGGTGACCAAGATCTTCTCCGAAATATCGCCTGATGACTACGATGTCCTCATCCTCCCGGGCGGCAAGGCACCCGCAGCCATTCGGGGCATCCCGAAGGTCCAGGAAATAGCCAGGACATTCCTGACCGAGGGGAAACCGGTGGCCGCCATCTGCCACGGTCCCCAGATACTCATCTCGGCCGGGCTCCTGCGCGGGCGGAGGGCAACGTGCTACAAAACGGTAGTCACCGAATTGCGTGAATCTGGAGCCCGGTACGAGGATACCGAGGTCGTGGTCGACGGCAACTTGATCACCTCTCGTGAGCCGGGTGATTTACCGGCCTTCAACCGGGAGCTGATGAGAATGGTAGGTAAATAGGGGAATTAGGAAGGTAGCACGGGGCATGGGACCTCCCCCGAGCGAGGGGGAGGTCACCATGGCCGAACTCAGTTTACCCCGCCAGACCACGCCGCCGAAGGACCGGTGAGGATGTGGCAGGCCAAGGTGACATCCATCTTTTTTATGTGATTGGTGATCCACTCCTCCAGGAAGGTGATCATTTCCAAGGACAGGTACTGGACTCCGTGATCGTATTCCTTCTGAAGCCCCCGCACCTTGCCCAGGAAAAAGGAATGTTCCCTTCTATGAGCGCTTATTTCAGGATACACTCCGTCGAGCATCCAAAGTTCTTCACTCCGGAAGTGGTACTTCGCATACTCCTGCAATTCGTCCAGCACCGGTCCCATATCTATCGTCCCGTCCAGAAAGTCCTGATGAACCTTGCCGAGGATCCCTACCAGCTTCCGGTGGTGGGAGTCGATTTCCTGGCACCCCAGCAGCAGTGCATCGTTCCACTCCACGATTTCCATGACAAATCCTCCTCGCCATCTTTTCGGGCGGCTGCTGCCACAAGGTTAATTAAAAATTACGAGCCTGCCGGGGAAAGCCATAAAAAAAGGCGGCCCTTTGTCGGGGCCGCCCTGGTGGGGCAACCGGTGGTTACTGCTATTTCAGGTTTCTCTTGATCCTCTCCACGGCCTCGATGACGTTGTCGCGGTTGCCGAAGGCGGAGAGACGGAAGAAGCCTTCCCCGCTCGGGCCGAAGCCGCTCCCCGGGGTGCCGACCACGTTGCACTCGTTGAGGAGCTTGTCGAAGAAATCCCAGGAGCTCATCCCGTCGGGGGTCTTGAGCCAGATGTAGGGAGCGTTCACGCCGCCGTACACGGTCAGGCCGGCGGCAGCCAGCCCCTCGCGGATGATGCGGGCGTTCTCCATGTAGTAGTCGATTACCGCCTTGGTCTCTTTCCACCCTTCTTCGGTGTAGACGGCGGCGGCGGCCTTCTGGACCGGGTAGGAGGCACCGTTGAACTTGGTGGTCTGGCGGCGGAGCCAGAGCTTGTTCACGCTGTACTTCTCGCCGGTGGAGGTGGTCCCTTCCAGCTCCTCGGGGACGACCACCAGGCCGCAGCGGACGCCGGTGAAGCCGGCCGTCTTGGAGAAGGAGCGGAACTCGATGGCGCACTTCTTGGCCCCCTCGACCTCGTAGATGGAGTGCGGGATGGTCGGGTCGGTGATGAAGGCCTCGTAGGCGGCGTCGAAGAGGATGATTGAGTTGTTGGCCAGGGCGTAATCGACCCACCCTTTAAGCTGCTCCTTGGTGGCTACGGCGCCGGTCGGGTTGTTCGGGAAGCAGAGGTAGATGATGTCCACCTTCTCCTTCGGGTAAGCCGGGAAGAAGCCGTTTGCCTCGGTGCAGGGCATGTAGACGAGCCCCTGGTAGTACCCCTTCTCGTCGGCATCGCCGGTGCGCCCGATCATGACGTTGGTGTCGTTGTAGACCGGGTAGACCGGATCGCCGATGGCGACGATGTTGTCGAGGGCGAAGACGTCGAGGATGTTGGCGCAGTCGCACTTGGAACCGTCGGAGATGAACATCTCGGTGTTCTTGAGCTCCACGCCGAGCGGCTTGTAGGACTTCTCGATGATCGCGTCGATCAGGAAGTCGTACCCCTGCTCCGGACCGTAGCCCATGAAGGTTTCGCCCTTGGCGAGATCCTCGACCGCATCGTGGAACGCCTTGAGGACGGCCGGGGTAAGCGGCTGGGTCACGTCGCCGATGCCGAGGCGGATCACCTTGGCGTCGGGGTTGGCAGCGGCAAAAGCGCGGACCCTGCGCCCGATCTCCGGGAAAAGGTAGCCGGCCTTGAGTTTGAGGTAGTTGTCGTTAATCTGTGCCATCAAAATCTCCTTCTTTATAGATTCATCTTCTGCAGTACTAACTCTGGTACCTTCCTGGCTGCCTCGTATGCCCTTCGTGACTCGTCCAGAGTCGGCTCCGCGAAACCATTAGGGTACCTGACCGCGACCCCGTATTCTGAGACCTCTTCCAGTTGGTCTTCGTAGGGGAGCAGTTCCGGAACAAACTCACCGACCTCCGTCAAAAGCTTCACGAGATCGTGGGTTTTCGACCCGGCTTTCCGTGCGCTACCAGAACACCCTTCAAAAGCTTTCCTGATTAGCGCCAATCTTCCGCTGGAAGACAAGCGCGACATATTACGTCGTAGGTGGTTCATATAATCACGGCACATTCCATCCGAGGAGGCTGCCGTGAAGAATCGTTTCCAGTTCCAGTCAGG